>JACRDF010000047.1:0-300000 GCA_016212925.1 Desulfomonile tiedjei | reverse complement strand
TGGGTTTTCATCATCTGGCGGTTCTACCAAAGCAGCGTGACCAGGCTCGGAGACCTAACGGAGGCCTGGCGCGAAAAAAGGATTGTTGATGCGGAAGTAGTCGCAGTCGCATGTCTTGCCGGAACCGCTCCTGCTTTTTTGTTGGCGATTCCTGGTGGAAGCGGAATCTATTTCATGGATTTTCAAAACTGGTTTTCATTGGGCCTTTTGCTGGCCAATATCGATGCGGTACAGAAGAAAGTCGTTGAACTATTTGTGGGGCCACAAGAGGGGCATTTTGATTGGAGACACGTTCCCCTGGCTTACGTGCTGTTTTTTGTGGTGGGGATCGGATGGATTGGATGCCTCCTAACGAATGGTTCGCAAGCGGTCTTTCGCATGGTCTCGTCAAATGTGGCCATCAGGTGCGCACTGGCCGGGACGAACTCTCCTAACTTTATTTGCGGTCGTATGGAACAGCGCGTGGCGAAGGAATCGGGAGGAATGGCATGGCTCTCGCTATGGAATCTGCTCGCCAATGAGAGGGTTCCCTTATTCAACGAGGCCCAGCAAAACTTGGAAAAGAATCCCAGGTACAAGATTGTGCAGGTCTTGAAGGACTTGCGGGCCCTTCCGCCGGAAGAAAGAAAGAAAACTCTGATATTCATCCCGCAATCGAACCGCGCTTACTGGGACCTGATGCCCGTGTGCGCAGCAGTTCCTTTCATAGCTCCTGCTATAACAGGAATGGCCTTGATCGACGGTCTGCCAAGCGCTGACTGCCCCGTGCGATCAGATACCTTGATCAATCAGTACGCTGTTTACCGTCTGAAGAGCCATGAGGACAGGCCTTTGGACCCGGATGAAGCCGGCTTGTGCAATAGGGTCCTTTCCGAAGGATTCGATAGGCTGATAACTGTCGATGCGGACAGCGGCAACGCTTCGTCGGTGCGCCATGTTGCCTGCTCCCAGACCCCGCCGCGGGCAGGTTCCAGTAAATAGGGGTGCCGCGGAGCATGTTTGACGAAATATTCAACATCATCTGGAACGGGTTTTGAGTGACGGAGAGGCTACCTTAATTGCCCCGGCCCGGCTGGAAGGTATTTTTTGAATCGCTTATCGCCACTGACGATCAAATTGAAAGCGCTCACCGGAATTGTTCTTAAGGGGTAAAGATGGTAAAAAAAGGAGAGGTAAGAAATAAGGTGATTTGCCGAGCAATAGGTTGGGAACCCCTTCTAGTCAGCCCTCCCCAAGGAATCATCCTGCAAAGGCGTTCAATTTGGCTGGCAAATCAAAGTTGACTTGACGGCTTGCCCATATAGAAAGGCTTTCGTTCAGCGAAGGTACTGAAGATGCACGGCTCATGGTGCCTATAATGTTTGGATCGGCGTAAGGGACAATGGCAGACGAGACCTCGCTCCAGAATCGGATTATAATATGTATCCCTGTGTTTGATGATTGGGATTGTGCCATAGAATTGCTTCCTCGCATTGACAATGTTTTCTCGGGAATGATTTACAGACCGGAAATCCTTTTCGTCGATGACGGATCCACTCAGCCGCCTCCGAAAGAAATCGCCCTCAGATTGGAACGCATAACAAAAGTCGGCGTCCTCAGGCTAATTCGCAATGTCGGACACCAGCGAGCCATTGCCATCGGCTTGGCTCACATCTACGAAAACGTTCCGTGTAGAGCGGTGGTCGTGATGGATGGCGATGGAGAAGATTCTCCGGACCATATTCCCAGGCTTATTGAGCGCCTCGAGGCCGGAAATTTTGGCCAAATTGTATTTGCGAAGAGGTCTCGTCGGACAGAGGGGGTTCTGTTCAAGGTCTTGTATTGGCTTTATAGATGGGCGCATTACGCTCTCACCAACACAAAGATCCGAGTGGGCAACTTCAGCATCATCCCGTACGAACTCCTGCCTGACGTTACGAGTACGGCGGAAGTGTGGAATCACTATGCTGCGTCTGTCTTCAAAGCGAAACTACCGATTGATATGGTTCCATTGGAGAGATCCAGGCGATTGCACGGAAAGTCAAAAATGAACCTTCCCGCGCTGGTTACCCATGGATTAAGCGCCATGTCGGTTTTCTCGGATATAGTTGGCGCACGGCTGCTCGTGGCCAGTGTCATGGCGGGAGTTGTTCTGTTACTGACGACATCTGTCGTTTTGTCCATGCAGTTTTTTGCCGGACTGGCCATACCCGGCTGGACTACTGCCGGACTGGGAATCCTCATGTTGTTGGTGCTGCAGCTATTCGTGATCGCCCTCTTTTTTGCCTTCGCCACCCTGCAACGTCGCTCCGCGATAGACTCATTTTCACGGAAGCAATGCCTCCAGTTCGTTAGGTGCTATGAAGAACTCCGATCCAAGACTTGATTCGTACAAATATAGTGGCGGCGAACTTGAAATGATGGGCCAAACCGTCAACTGGATTAGTTACTTGGCCAATCAAGTGAAACCGTTCATTCGGGGAGATGTCTTGGAGGTCGGGTCGGGAATGTGTGCAAAGACCCTGACCTTATATGGCCCCTGGTGCTCCAAATGGGTGTGCCTGGAACCTGACCGGGATTTGGCAAGACGTGGTCAAGAGTCGCTGCGCGCAAACGGTCTGGAGTCCCTGGTTGAAATCCGCGTAAAAACAATAGCAGATGTGTCTTCCTACGAAAAATTTGATTCTATCATTTACATCGACGTGCTGGAACATATCCTGGATGACGGCGGGGAGTTGCAGAGGGCAGCCGGTTTGTTGAGGCCGGAAGGAACGATGATTATTGTCGCTCCGGCCCATTCATTCTTCTTCAGCCCTTTTGACGCTGCTGTCGGACATTATCGGCGTTACAACGGCAAGTCCCTGAGAAAGATAATGCCTGAGCCTTTAATTGAGGTACGTGTTGCCTACCTTGATTCGTTGGGAATGTTGGCCTCTCTTGCAAATCGTGTTCTGCTGCGCCGCTCGATGCCCACCGCCGGCCTGCTCAGGCTTTGGGACACTCTCTTGGTAAGACTTTCTCGCTTTGTGGATTTCTTCGTTGCATATACCTGCGGGAAAACCATCCTGGCAGTCTGGCGCAGGCCAAGTGACGATCCGATCTCCTCTGAGACCGCGGAAGAGGGTTCATGACGCCATCGCCGGACAGGGCGGCTTGCAATATATCTTCGCCTGCCGGAACCACCCTGAGCTTGGCGGCAGGGGTATTGTCGTTAGTGGCGGCATGTTGTGGGCTTTTGACCATAGCTCTGCTTAGCAACCTTCCCCTCAATCTTGACTGTGCCGTGTACCTTGGCGGGGCCAGGCTAATGCTCGAAGGCGCTGTCCCATACGTGGATTTCATCGACACTAATCCACCGGCGGCATTCTTGATTCATTTATTACCCGTATTGGTCTCGGATCATCTGAAACTTGATTTAACATTGGTTTTCCACGCAATGTCTGCCGGTCTGGCTCTTTACTCGGCAGCGACGGTGTTCTATTTGCTTGGATTTTTATCAACAGGTATGTCGTATCCTTCGAGACTTGCGCGTGCCTCAGTGCTGATCTCATTCGCCGCGTACGTGGCTGCGTTTGGTTGGTTGGGTGAAAGGGATTATTTATTTGTAATTACATACATACCTTTCTTGTACATCAGGCTTTGTCGTCACACCGGGAAAGAGCCGGGAAAGCTGCTCGCCGTGGCTTCGGGGCTGCTATGCGGTGCATTCCTGTTGCTGAAACCGCATTTCGTGGTCGCGGCCGTTGGTGTTGAGACGTTCCTCTGCTACAGATCCAGGCGATTTCGCGAATTGGCCCGCCCCGAAGTCCTGACTGTAATCATATGGTTTGGCTTTTACGCAGCTTTCTTTGCTTTTGGCTCAAGTGAGATGAATGAAGCCTTCTTTGGTCGCTGGCTGCCGTTCATTGCGAATTACTATGTCGAGTACGGATGGGGATTATCAGAAATCGCGTTAAGGTCAATCCCGTTCTTCCCGGCTTTCTGTTTTTTTGCGGTTGTTTTGGCTGTCATTTCGCTTGTCATGGCGCGTAAGGTCGAAACCGACGGTAGACTTCCGATGGAAGCGCTGGTGATAGGGACGCTGTTGACCTACGCCATGTTTCTGGCTCAAGGCAAAGGCTGGTTCTATCAGTTGTTTCCTACTATAGGTTTTTTCGCGTTGCTTTCAGTTGATTTTTTCGATCGGGTATTTGAGCTTTATCCCCGCGGAAAGGGCATAGCGACATCTACCGGTCGGACAATTGCCATTACATTAATCTGTTTGGGGTTGATTTTAGGCAACGTAGCACTCGCTGGTCATCGGGTGGCAAAGAGGGATGCGGTCAACGCTTACCGGGAACCTTTCATCGCAATTGTCAAAAGCTATACTTCTCGAGGCGATCGAGTACTATTCCTTTCGTACTCCCTCGATCCGGGATGCCCGGTCGTTGTGCAAACGGATCGTCGGCCTGGATCACGGTATTTTCCCAATCTTTGGCCTATAGAGTACCTTTATCTTAGGGCAAAGGCACCATGGAACTCGTCGACCAACGAAGATACATTGAAGAGCCCAAATGATGAAGTGCGAATGATGTTAAATGAACTTGGCGAAGACGTCATGAAGCTAAAACCCAAACTAATTTTTGTCGACACATTCAAACCTCCAGGAGGGGTTCCTAGTGTACTAGATTGTTTATCGCACAATGGATGGCAAAAGAATTTTATGGCAAACTACAAGCTGTTGGCCACAATCGAAAAATTCGAAGTGTACTTAGAGGCCGGATCAAACAGATGAGCTTGGTCACGCCGGAGTATCTCAAGGTCAAGGCGATTCAGAGTTGAAGCCTCTTGAATTCCAAACGAACTATTTGAGGTAGCGTCTCACCAAATCTTGACTTGTCGAAAATTTCACGGAATTTCAGTCGAAACAGGCTGCTTGCGCTGAGTTCCGGGATGATAGGCAAGATCGTGACTTTATACTCAGGCATTTTCGGGACCCAATGCGTAAGACGAACGGCTTTTGCCAGGTATATCTCGTCGCCGCTTTTCGGTCCGCGAAGCTCGCGACAAAGCGATTCCGCTTGGGACTGCCAGTCTTTGGTTCGCTCGTCGATTCCGAATCTTCGCTCATCATTGAAGGCAAGATTCATCAGCGCCGTATAGTCATAATAACGTAGGATTCTCTTCTTCACGTTCCATTGTTGAGCCTGGTCGCTAAACAGAAAGGAAGTGTGATCTTTAATCGTGTCACTGGCCTTGAGTACCCTCACAAGAGACAGCTGCTTGTACCAGTCTCTCCAATACTCCATATACACTTTAAAGGAGGCGCTTACGAAAACGCTCAGAACCAACGAAGCCAGCAACACGCGGAAAGCGCTGTTCAACTTCACAAGGCTGCTCAATTGCCAAATTATGCCACATATGACAAAACCGGCGCCCAGAGGTAGTAAACGACCGTGCCTGCTACCCCAATCCTCATAGGTAGATGCCTTTCCCACTGCAAGATACGGGAGCATAGCGAGGACCAGGCACAATATGCCAATGACCATTAGAAGAGCGGCCACTCGCCCTTTCTCCGGGCCTTGGGCGGTTCCGCGAGGCCAAAGCCAATACAAGACCGTGGTACCGGTCAGAATCCCTATAACCTGCAATGGGTTCAGCGGCACCACCGAAAAAACTACGGGCTTGACCAACCCCTCCCTTATAAAATAAGCCCAGAGCCTGGGAGACAAGAAACCCCATTCAAGTTCGTTGTACCCCGCGATGGCGGCCGGGAACCAGATCCTTTGCACAACCCAGAATACTAACGGTAAAGCTATGAAGTCCGCGTAACGTAACGGAAGGGACAGCCATTCGCGAGAAGAACGAAGCATACCGCGCTCCTGATACCAGATGTATGCAAAAACCAAGGCATAGAATACCAGCAAAGAATTCACCCAAAAGCTGACGAAGAAGGCTAAGAGAGCCGCGACACGAAGTGTAATGCATCTTGAGATCAAGTACCTCGACAATAACCAAAATCCTAAGAAGCAAAGAAAGTAGCACGCAGAATCAAAAGACAACATCGACAATACTCGCGTAGTATCCGCGGGGAAAACCATGAAGATAGATACCAGACAGAATCTAACCTCAGGATCTATCTCGTGTATTTGTGTTAGGATGCCATAGAGAAGTAGCGCGGCGCCAAGATACGTCAAAAAAGTGCAAAGTCTGGCTGCAAAAGAACCGCCCGCGTCTTGAAGGAAATTGAGAAAAAGGCCGGCCAATGGTTTGCCTACATTGGACCAGGCCTTCATCGTTACTGTCGGGTCAGGGTGAAAATAGACCCAGTCATCATAGAAATTACCGGTGGTCACTAAGATAGGTAAGTGGGCTGCAAAATAGATCAGTACCAGAAAGCCCATTTCGCGTTTCATAGGGGTCCGCTTTCACGCTGTGAAGATAGCTCTGGCCAAGGTAAGGGCACTCCTGCGTGTCCGCCCTGCATTTGGTGTCACGCTCAGGTGCGCTTCGGACTCCGGTGTTGCTCACTAAAGCCGACCGCGTTTCCGGCAACCCTTTTTGCCAAAGAGTATCTATTCACAATGTCCCTACGTCAATAGCTCGCTGGTCAGGTCTTCCTGATCAGGACTCTGGCAACCGCGATGCCTTCCTTTTCTTCCACACGGGCCTCAAATGAACCGTCAATTGATTCATCCACGTACCTTGCCGCTTCGTTGCGGAATTCCAGTCGGGCCTGGCCGGCCTCATCCAAGTCGGCCACGTTGATATCTCTAAGATCAAACCTCAGACCTGTTCCCAGGGCCTTTAAAGCCGCCTCCTTGAGACACCACATTTCGGTGAGACGGCCCCACCTTCTGTCGTTTTCTCCCGCTGCAAGGATCTCCTCCTCCGTAAAATAATCCGCGACCCAGCTTTCGCTTCGAGCCTCTACCTTTTCCATATCCACGCCCAGTCCTCGGAACGTGCCGGGAACAGACGCTGCGGCAATCGCGAGACCGTTGGAATGGGACAGAGAGACTTCACCGACGCGAGCACCCGGTTTGGTGGAAAGTTCCGCCCTGGGCTGGCCGAGGTCGTCCTGAAGGATTAGGATGGTCTTGCCCGCATGCATCTCGCCGGACGAAGCGGCCAACAGGCGCTGAACGCTCTTTTTAAGGGCCAATCTGCCCGCCAGCCACTCTTTGGCTCTCTTGGGAGTGGCCTTTGCCGCGTGTTGCCGAACCTCATCTTCGTCGAGCATCTCCTTGAGAAACCCTTTTGAGCCCGCTTTGATCTCCGTTGAAAGGCTTTTCACAGGCACGATTTGTTCAAAGACTTTTCCGGGGAAACCTGATGAGCTTTCCAATTCGACCATTTCGACGCCCTCCAGCGTCATCAACGAGTTGCCTTTCCCGTCTTTGACCACCGCATCGAAATGAAAAACCTTTCGCCCCTCGAACTCAGCGTGGGACGCCTCCCGTACCGGAATCAGTTCACCTTCGCACGGCATGGAGCCTGTAGAATGGACCGTGACTCGATCTATGCCCGTGGGCAAAGCCATGATCCCGCGAGATTCCACAGCGAAGCCCGCTGCTGCCTGAAAACAAGCCTCGACACAACCCGGTAGAGTGTCTGCAAACATGGCAGGCCGTTCTTTGGTGTCCGCGTACCTGAACCGCACGCCTTTTGCGCTGCCCTCCAACAATATGTGATCCAGGAATCTGAAGCCCGGCCCATGGAAAAATACGGAATAGATGTCACGAGCGGTCACCCAGACCGCTTCATTCCATCGGCCGAATTCTTGGGGTTTGTTCCCGTTGAGGTCTGTGGTTTCAGTTTCCTCGCTTATTGTCAGGGTGCATTCATGATGCAAGCGGGGCGAACCCATCTTTCGACCTTCCTTGTTCACGAACCAGGAAGAAATTCGCGCCCGGTAACACAAAGCACTGTCGGCCGTACGCTCAGAGCGAACGACTTCCACTTCAGCTTCAAAAGGTTCATCTTTAAAGACTTTGAGCGGACTCCGGAAACGGACCTCTCCAAAACCCGATCGTGAAGCCGCCGGATCTATCATTTCCGCGGCTGCACGCATGATCTCCATTCCTCCAACACCCGGCAATACCGCCGCGCGGTCGATTCTGTGGTGATCCAGAAGCGGGTGGGACGGATTCAGAAACAATCTGACCTTCACATATTCGCCCGGCAAGATGGAAACCACTTCACCGGTTTGCCCGGCCAGGCTCACTTTACGGGTGGCTTCGGTTCCTGCTTGATGGAACGCGTCGGCTTCAAACGGGCCGAGCCTCCCTCCGGCCAAAACCTCCACCGCATCGGACGAACGCGCGAGTTCGCGGGCAAGGATCTCAGCACCTCTGTCAGGAGGAATGAAATCAATGCCTGCGGCTTCCAAAGTTTGCTGCACGCTGCCTCTGGTGGCCATTCCTATCTCGGACCACGGCGCCCAGTCGATTATGGACACCTTTGCGTCCATTTCTCTGTCTGCCCTGCGAAGCAAATGCGCCAGGGCGTCGTTGGCCGCGGAGTAATCAACTTGAGCCATATTACCAAAACGGCCGGCGACACTGCCAAACCCCACGATGCGGCGGGGCGGCATACCATGCCGATCGAGGGAATCGAGGAGATTGCGCATTCCCTCCACTTTGACGGAAAATACGGTTTCGATCTGTTCAATGGTTTTGTTGCGCAGCGCTCGGCTCACGTCAACGCCCGCTGCATGGATTACCAAATCGACACGGCCACAAAGCTCGGCGACTTCCTGAATCGCCTTATCCACAGCAGCTCCATCACGAATGTCCAGGGGGCGGTAAATCACCTCAGAACCTGTGGCACGCAAATCGTGCAGGTTTTTATATACTTCGGCTTCTCCACGAAGCTTGGAAAGCTCTTTTTCGACGGTTACCGGTGTGGGGGGCTTTCCGTCTCTCTTCATACGATCGACGATCTTCCGCTTCTCCTGTTCCCATTCCTCCGGTCCGAATTCCGCGAGCCGTTCCGCCCTGCTGGAGAGGACTGTCCGGCCTAGTATGACCAAAGAAATCTGATGCTGTTCGGCAAGGTGCTTCAGACACGCGGCGGTAATGCCTCTGGCCCCGCCGGTTGCAAGAACAACCTCACCGGATCTGAACCCCGGCTCTTCGCTTTGTTCCATGACAGGAACCAGTCGGATGGTCCTGAGGTCTTCCTTAGGGCCCACAGCGGTTTCCATTGGGAAGGATTCACTCAGGCTTCGAAAGACTAGGGCAGCCGATTTTTCAGGCGACAGGTCCGGATGCACATCCAGCATCCTTACCAGTGTGTCGGGATACTCACGGGCGAATGATTTGGTAGCGCCGGCCACGGCGCCGGCCTTGTACCCGACGGCAGAGGGATTTTCAAATCCGTAAGCGCCGTCTTCAGACGCCATTGTGACTAGAAATGCCGGGCCTTGGTCAAAGGCCTGCGCGGCGGCAAGGTAAAGCTCAAAAGTTTTGCGCACTGCGTCCGGGTCGTTCTCAAGGGGAAAGAGGTTGATTATTCCCAATCGCTTGTCCGCATGACCATCCGGGAGAACAGGCTCCGTTATTCTCACAACGTGCCCGAGACCTGACCGCTGGGCCTCCTCGTCTATCGTATCCGCCAGGTTCACAGGTCCACCGGCTATGATGAGGGTATCCACTTCCGGGGCCGCAATTTTCTCCAAGGGAGGCAAACTAACCAATCTGGTTTCGAACAGACCGATCTCCTGCTCTCGTGTCGTTCCCGTCTCGGCCTGCTTCCCGGCAGTCTCGATGGTTGCTTTGGTATCAGCCGCCTTGCGGCTTCTCTCCAGCACAAACGCTATTATGTGATTGATCGTCGGGAAGTCCGCTATTTTCAGTCCTTCGATCCTGGGTATGCTGAAAATCTCTCGCACTTCGGAAATGAACTCGGCCTGTTTGACCGTGTCAATTCCCAGGTCCGCCTCCAGATCCAGCCCGGTGTCCAGCATATCGGCCGGATAACCGGTTTTTTGTGAAAGCAGGGCGAGGATCTTTTCCCGCACCTCCGTTTCACCCTCAGCCGAACCGCTCGACTGCGTCTCTTCCCCCTCCGAACCACTGCCGGATCGCTCGGTATGGGCCAGGACAAACTCGATAATGTGCTCTATTGTGGGGAAATCGGCTATCTTTAGTCCTTCTATTCTGGGGATGCCGAAGGTCTCTCTGACCTCGGATATGAACTCTGCCTGTTTGACCGTGTCAATTCCCAGGTCTGCTTCAAGATCCAGCGCGGTGTCCAACATATCCGCGGGGTAGCCGGTTTTGTCGGAGAGCAGGGCCAGAATCTTGGTTCTAACTTCGTCGGCCCCTGTCGCTGATTTGGCCTGCCCTGCGTCCATTTCGGCCTCAGGCGACGGGACCTTCTGCGGGGCTGCCTCCACAAGTGCCGTGACTTGGGCTGCGGCCCGCTGCACGACTCGCAGCGTACGCTGCTCCACCGCGACAATCGGGTCTGTGTAGCCCGTTACTTGTCTCAACCAGTTTCGGTGCGTGGCTAGATCTGTGATGCGGTTTTCTTCCCGGCTGACCACTTTATACAGAGCCATAACTATTTGAGATCCGAATCCCGCGGCCAATCTCAAGGCATAGTTTGCGTGGCAGGCCCCGCCGCGGCTGAGCTTCAGATCGGCAAACTCGGGGTCAGGCTGCTTCAGGTTGGGAATGGGGGGCAAGAGCTTTTTTTGGAGACACCGCAGGGCCACCACGTCTTCTACTCCAACGCCCATGGTATGGCCGGTGAAACCCTTTGTGTTGGCTATGGGTATGTCGCGGGCCTTGTCTCCAAAGGTACTTCGGAGCGCCTTGACCTCGGCTGAAGAACTTCCTCCTCGCTTGGGAGAATAGGTTTCGTGGGACATGAAGAAGACTTCTCTGGCCAGGTCGTCACGGGACCGGCCGGACTGTTTTTCCCACTTTGAAATCATCTTCTCCATGACCGAAGAGATATGTTCCACGTCCAGGCGGGTGCCATGAAAGCCGCTGTTTGCCACTACTCCCGTCTCTATGGAAGCTATGGGCTCCATTCCCCGCTCTTTGACGAGCAGGTGGTTTTCCAGGACTATGCCGACAGCCGCAGAGCCCAATATGAGCCCATGACGTCGGTCATCAAAGGGAAGTGCCGCTTCGGACAGATTACCATTAGTGGTGGCCGCTCCCATGGCGAGGAACCCGGAACCAACCCAGGGCAGCAAGGTTTTGCCGGCGACATCGTCCGCGGCCACTAGAATCACTCTCTTCGCCTGGCCGGTCCTTATCCAGTCTCGCGCCAACAAAACAGCCTGCGTGGTGCCTGCACAGGCCGCATCAACGTGAGTGTTGGGACCTTGAGCCTTTATGAACTGGGCCAACTGCGCGTGGGCCATGCTTATGACCTTGAGAAGAAAATCCCGATTGAAAGTGTAAAGCTCTTCGGAGCCCGCGGGATTGAGATGGCTGAACTCCTCGGTGAACCACCCTGTTATTCGCGCGCGCTCCGCGTCGTCCCCGATTCGCCCCAGAAGGCCGGTATAGAAATCAATTAGCCGCTTCTTGGCTCCTGCGCCGTATCTAGCCGCTGTTTCCCGAGTGACCTCGTCCACCAGAGAAGCCATACCGGGAAATGCCGACGCGAAAATAATCCCGGTCTCGGCCCTGAGAGCCGGAGGCAGCGTCCACGAGCCAGGCAATTCCTGGCCTATGCTTGTCGTGCGTGTTTCCTGGACGAGAGGAATGCCCGCATCCCGCAACGCCTCAATCCCCGCAGCAACGGCCAGACGAGTGGTCACATCCATAGACCTGGCCAGGCGCTCGTCCAGGCCGTACTCTTCTATGATGTCCTCATCGTTGAAAAAACCGGCGAGCTTGATGACGCCCGAAACATCCTCCACCTTCTGGAGGTCCACTTCTCCATCAGCCCCTTTGAGAAGCCGCTCGATGTTCTTTTCCACCATGCTCCGCCGACTGTCTTCCGGTATTCTTTTTATGAAGTTTCCGCCCAGCAAAAGGTCATCAAGGGTCGCCCTGTCAAAGGGGAACCTCACATCGCTGGGCAAGCCCGCAGCGGTGCCGCTGATCACGACGGGGGACATGTCCATCCCCTCGGACTCGACCTGCCTCACCTTCTCTTCCATAGGCAATATGTTCGTGACAAATGACTGGAAGCCCGCCTTGATCAGGGCCCGAATAGGCTCACCCTGAATGTCGAGAAATCTCGAAAACTCGGGTTGGCCGGCCATCTGTTCAATTTCGGAGTCCAGAAGCCCTCTCAGCAGTGGAGGTGCAGTCTCGGTGGTCTGTCGAACCGTGGTTGGTTCCGGCGCGATCTTCAGTTCGGGCCTTTTGCGGTACGTTTCGGGCCTGGCGATTTCTTCTAGGGTTTCCGCGGCACCGATGTCGACCAGGACCCCTTCCGCGACCAATGCCGCCAAGGCTTCCATGAGTTGGATGATGCCGCCCTTTTTCGGATGATTGGTCGGGAGTGCAAGCGCATCATTGGACAGAGTGTCCGAAGTAAGGTTGGTCATCACCCGCTTGGGTCCACATTCCAGGAAGATTCGTATGCCTTCGCTGTAAAGCCGTCGCAGCGTTTTGACCCACTCCACGGGCGCTGCGAATTGCTTCCCCAAAAGGTCACGAATTCTGCCGGGCGCAGCCGGTCCGACAGGGTAGAAGTCACCGGTCACGTTGGAGAGCACAGGTACCAGCGGCGGATTGACAGTCAGTTTCTCCAAAGTCTTCATGAAAGGCTCGCGGGCCGGGGCCACAACACCGGAATGGAAGGCCGCTGAAACAGGAAGAAGGACGCCTTCCAAGCCTCTGGCTCTGAACAACTCGCCTGCCTGCTTGACAGCAGCGGTCTCACCGGAAATCACGGTTTGTTTGGGCGAATTTTTGTTCGCGGCCACCACGTAACCGTCCACCTCTGCCAGGACTTCTTCTACGACCCGTGCGTCCGCGGGTATGCCCATCATGAGGCCCGGATCTGCAATGCTGACCCTGGCCATTTCTCGGCCTCGAACTGCTACGGCCCGCAGTGCATCGCCGAATGAGAAAACACTCGCTGCCACGCAAGCCGCATACTCGCCCAGGGAATGCCCGGCAACTGCGGCAGGATGAATTCCCATTTTGGCCAAGAGTCTGAAAATTGCGGTATTCGCGGTTAGAATCATGGGTTGAAGGAGTTGTGTGTCCTTCATGGCGTCCGCCTGATCTTTGGCAGAAGCTTTGGCCGCGCCGTTCAGGAAAACGCAGGAGCTGACCGTGGGGAGCCCCAACGAGGCAAGGATGTCGTCGGCTTCCTCAAATGTCTCGGCCACCACAGGGAAGCGCTCGGCAAGGTCCCGGAGCATGAACGGATATTGCGATCCCTGACCCGGGAAGAGGAACGCCACTCCCGACGCGGCCCGGTTGGTCGAGGCTTGCGCCACATGTATACCGCGGGCAGGGAAGAACGCCCTCTTGGCGGGGTCCTTCAATCCCTCTAAAACCAGCGAAAGCTTCTCCGTGGCAGCCTGAGCATCCTGGGCTGCAAATCCGCAGCGGAACTCACAGCCCGCGGATTCTTCACGCTGAGCAGCCGCAAGCGAAGATGCGTTTGCCGATGTAATCTGTTCCAAGAGCTTTTCAATTCGCTTGGTGAGATCGCCGGGACCGGAACCACCGATTACCCAAGCATCGCCCTCTATGGTCATTTCCGGTGGCTTGGGCCAGTCCGGAGGCCTGAATTCCACCGGCTGGACCGCCTTTTTCTCACCGGAAATCACCCGGAGTCCGGGTACGTGTTCCTGTACAAGCACATGGAAATTGGTGCCGCCGAATCCGAAAGCGCTTACACCGGCCCTGCGGATATGGCCGCCGGCTACTTCCCACGGCCGGGCCTCGGTTACCAAAGAAAGCGGCGAGGATTCCCAATCAATACACGGGTTGGGCCGCTGAACGTTTACGGTAGGAGGCAAGGTCCGCTTGTGCAGACCGAGAACAGCCTTTATTATTCCTGCGGCGCCTGCCGCGGCTTTAAGGTGCCCTATCTGAGATTTCACCGATCCCAGACCTATGGACGCCTTGGCGCAGCCCGCGCCCTGGAAGAATTTGTCCAGCACGCTCAGCTCGGTAGAGTCCCCAACGGGCGTCGAGGTTCCATGAGCTTCCACAAGCCCCACGGAAGCCGGGTCGATTCCCGCTGCGTCGAAACATGCACGGACGGCTCTTTCCTGGCCCGCGGCATTGGGAGCGGTAATGCCTTTCCCCCTGCCGTCAGAAGAAGACCCTATCTCCACTACTGTCCCATAGATTCGGTCGCCGGCTCTGACTGCGTCGGACAGCCTTTTCAACAGCATCATCCCCGCGCCTTCGCCCATTACAAAACCGTTGGCCCCCTCGTCAAAGGGGCGGCTACCATCAGGCGAAAGCGCTCCTATCTTGCAAAATTTCACGAAAGACGCGGGATTCATCATCGAATCCACGCCGCCGGTCACCGCGTAGTCTATGCTGCCGCCCCTCAGCGCGGCCACAGCGTTCATCACCGCGGCCATTGACGAGGCACAGGCCGCATCGACCGTGAAATTGGGACCTTCCAGGTTGAAAACGTTGGCCACTCGTCCGGAAATCACATTTGCCAACTCTCCCGGCAATGAATCTTCGGTGATGTCCGGCAAATCCTCCAAATACCGGGATCGGAATTCTTCGATCAATTTGGTCTTCGTCGAGTCGTCAAGGTTCAGCGAGGAGAATGCTTCCTCAAGACAAGCAATTGTGCGCGGCACTGTCATTCGCTCCGCGTACCGGTCGGTTGTCTCACCGCCCATGCTGTTGCCGATTATGACTCCGACCCTTTTTCCCTTTAAATCAGCCGGATTCAGACCCGCGTCCGCCAGAGCGTCCGCGACACAGGTGACGGCAAGCTGCTGCGTGCGGTCCATCTTTTGGGCCACAGCCGGCGGAATGCGGTATTTGAGCGGATCGAACTTGAATTCCGTTATAAAGCCGCCGATCTTTGTGTAGGTCTTGTCAGGCGCCTTGGGATCCGGATGGTAGTAGAAAGCGGAATCTCCCCATCTGTCGGGAGGCACCTCCACGATTCCGCTGCGGCCGCTCATGATCTGCTCCCAAAACGAGTCGGGCGAATCCGAACCGGGGAACCGCAGTCCTATGCCCACCACAGCAATGGGCTCTTTTACGTGTTCCACCACTGGAACTTCCTCGGGCAAAGCGAGGTCCTGGGCCTGAACTTGTTCGTCCTCAGGCTGAGGCAGTCGCATCTCGAAGATTTGCCGACCCTCGTGGATTATCTCCGAATGCAGGGCCTCTATGGTGCAGGGTTCACGCAAGAGCGAAACCACCTGCCCCATGAGGTAAAGCCCTCGGTTTACCTGTTCTTCCGCGGGCAGATCGCAAAAAACCGGGCAGTCCCAGGTCGCGGTGTTCGGATCAATCGCGCAACCCTTGGCCGCAAGCCTGAGAGCGCCCAAGTTGTCCTTTTCGTAGAGTTCCTTGCGCTCACGCAGTGGCATGCCGTTTCTGAGACGCTCGTGCTCTCTTTCGATAAGCTCCGAAGCCATTGGCGAACCCGCGGCGCGTGCCTTGGTGTTCACAGTGCGGCCGATGACCACCGTTTTTCTGCTGTCGAGCGTCAGAGCCTGGTAAGTTGGGGTGATCGCGCAGGTGAAAACAGCCTCTTTGGTGGCCAGATAGGCCGTGCCCATTTGCAGGCCCACATTCAGGCCCCTGGTCACAAAGTCGGATACCATCCCCGCGAGAAAAGCCGCGGCACGGCCGGTGGCTATGCCGCCGGCAAAAAGCACCGTAACCTCATGTAGGTCCAAACCATTCCGGGATGCCGCGTCCAATTCGGTAAGATTGGCATTCCAAAGGATGAGGCTTCCCAGCGAGCCGATGTGGCCGCCTGATTCGCTTCCTTCAAATACAAACCGCCTGAGACCACTCTTGAGCCCCTCCGCGAGAATCGCGGGGGAAGGACAGTGTAAATAGCAGGCAGTTCCGATAGCCTCGATGCGCTTGGCAAGCTCTACCCCTCCCGCCGCGAGAATCGCGAAGGGTGGGGGATTCTCGCTCATGATCTCCAGGTGGGATTCATAGCATTTGCGGTTGACTTCCAATCCGATGAGACCGACGCCAAATCTTCCGCGGTTTTTTGCGGCGGCAAGCTCCATCCCTTCCCGTGCAATCGGGCCCGGCATGTTGCCCATGGCAAGGAACGGCAGTGCGCCCGCCTGTGCCACGGCTGAAAGAAAATCGGGATTATCGCTTACATGAGCCATAGGGCCCTGGACGATGGGAAAGCGAGTCCCATGGCCGCGGCAAACCTCGGAATCCTCGCCGAACGGCCACACGGCCACTGGCTCGGACATTTTGCGGCCAAAAGCAGCCAGTATTGACGCGGCAGTACCGAACTCCTTGCTCAGACCCTTCGCTGCAACAATGTCTTCGGACATGGCAAGGAGCGTTTCATCTTTGTCAAGCTCACCCACCGGATTCCGCAGGCAATGCGCGAGGCGGTCGCAATAATTCGGGAATTCCTCCGGCGTGAGCGACTCCTCATCCTTTTTCAGCTCCCGGACCATTCTGGTCCCGACTCGGGAATAAACGCGGAGCGGCCTAGACGATCCTTCAGCCAAGGTCACGGTTGCGGGCAGGCTGAGCCCTGCCAGGAAATCCTTCAAGGACTGAGGGATAGCTGAACCTTCAGACAGAAGCAAATGCACGTCCAGGACAACACCTGTGGCGCCAGCGGCTACCGCGGCGGCTGCCGTGTGCATTCCAACTCCGCCCTGAAGGAAAAGAGGAAGTCCCGACACCGCGAGAATTTCCTGAATCAGCACAAACCCGCTGGTTTCACTCACCCATCCGGGCCCCTCGTTTCCGCGAGCCACCAGGCCTGCCGCGCCTGCGCTTTCAGCCTCCTGGGCCTGCTGTGCGCTACCTACCTCGATCAGAACGGGTACAGGCAGAGCCTTCAGAGCGCCGGGTTCCAGCTCGGCCACGGATTCGGAATCCTCCAACGGAATCAACGCGAGCCGGACATTGGCAGCGAGATTCAACCCTTGGAGTTCCTTGACCGAGACCCTCAAACCGTGAGGAACGTCCCCAGGGACATGAAAATTCGCAGGCCCTGATGTCACATGGTCAACAATTCCGAGGCCTCCCGCACGGGAGGCCTCTTCTATGAGACCGGCATCCGCATTGATCCGCGGATTCACATAAAGTACCGGTATCTCCAGGCCAAACGGCAGCACTAATTTCATGAGATCACCTTGAGTGTAGTAGTTGTCTGAATTTGGTCAGGCTTGACGACAAAACCGTAAAAAAGGACTTCCTTTACAGTATCTATCTCGGTCAGAAGGGAACCTTCAGCTCCCTCATGGAGCCATTTCTGGATCACGCCGTTGAGGAATCCGATGATCCCGAAAAACACGGTGAAGTAGTTCATCTGTTTGAGGGCGCCATGTCTTGACGCTTTCCAGCAGCGCCTTTTCAGACCGGGCAGGCCCAGGATCAGCCCGTTAATGAACTTTTCGGAGAACTCACGGCCGAAATCCTTGTGCTCCTGAGTAATGACCTTGAAAAAGGCCGAATTCTTCTCGAAGAAGCTGAGGTACATCTTGATGATGCTTTCGATGATCATGACCACATCTTCTTCCCTGCTCAGGTCCTTGCGGGCCAGTTCCACGAATTCGCCGATGGTGTCGTCTTTCAACGCGTTGAAAAGCTGCTCTTTTGTGTTGAAATACCGGTACACGGTCCCTTTTGCGATGCCCGCCCGTTCTGCTATGGAGTCAATGGTGGAGGCGTGGTACCCCTTTTCCGAGAATTCATCCAGTGCGGCCTCCAGGATTTTGCTCCGGGCTTCCTTGAGCTTCTTTCTCTTCGCGCGCTCTACATCCGCGGGTCTGCGCAGGCTCTGGAACAGGAGATCTTCCAGCAGGCTATTCCGGGACAGGCCCGACGCGTCAACCACATCCAGCACATTGCGATAGAAGTCCCTTACAAGCGTATCGGAATAGATTGGCGACGCGGCAAGCGCATCAACAGCCTTTTCCACGAACGCGAGGATTTTTTCTTCAGGGCTCGCGTGGTCGTCCGATTCGTCGGCAAGGTGCGCCTTGAGCAGGGTGATGAGTTTTGGGACTGCGAAGGTGTCTTTATGAGCCTTGGTTTGGGAGACAACCTTCAGGATATCTTTTTCAACGGACGGGTTCATTTGCTTCCTTTATTGGGTCACCTGGGCTTCCACGCCTTGGCGTGGTGCGCGCGGTGAGGGTGGAGGGGGAGACCATCTCCCCCATCGCAATTCCGCGGCGCAATGATTGTCCCGGTGAACCGGTTCATTCTTCTCTTCATTAAAACACAACGGTCAGTCAAGATTTTTAGTGACTGACCAGTTCGTCTTATAACTATTCTTACCGAACACGGACGGTGTATGTCAAGAGATTTGTGGAAACCAGGAGGGCCAAATGCATGCGGGGGAAAACTTTTTTGCAATCCCGCGGGACGCGGGACCCCCGCGCCCCCTTTCCAAAAACTCTCATATATTTTCGTAATAGCAGAAGCGCCCAGGAGATGCCCGCGGAGGCTGTCTCAGAACTGAGGATTTCACCGGCCGGTCAGTAGGGGCGGTTCGTGAACCGCCCGAAATCAGGGCGCTTCTCGAAGCGCCCCTACCAGGCAACCTCTCCATTCTAGGGTTTTGATACCAGTTCGCTATTATTCTCGTAACATCAAGGATAGTAGCTGTCATTGCGGGGAGCGAAGCGACGAAGCAATCTCTCGCCACTGAGATTGCTTCGGGCTCGACGCCCTCGCAATGACAACTTTCGGCAATGTTATATTTTTTATTGCGAATCGGTATTATTCGGTGGGACCGTCCCGCGCAGAACGCGGGATTGCCGGTCATTGTAATGGGCAGGCTGAAAGCCTGTCCCACCAATGGAGATCCCTGCGGGCTGTGCCCACCGTTTCCGGTCATTGCCGACAGCCTTGACCGGACCGAGTTTTTGGACATTTCTTTTGGCAATGGATTAAAAGGCTGGCAGGTAATAGGGGTAGCAACCTGAACGGCCGCGCTCGTCAGTCGCTCTTAAGCGATTTCAGGTTTTTCAACACGAGCCTCGTCTTGGGATGATCGTCGCCCCACGCGCCTCGCAACATCGCTAAGGCCCGCGTGAAGTGAGCCTTGGCTCCCTCCAAATCCCCGAGTTTCCCAAGAACCCCGCCGAGGTTGCTCAGATGAATTGCGACCGCGGGATGGTTCAGGCCGTAGACCTTCTCGTCTATCTCCAAGGCCCTCTCAATATGCGCCCTGGCTCCCTCCAAATCCCCGAGATCTTTAAGCACCATGCCGAGGTTGTTCCGGCGAATCGCGACCGTCGGATGCGCCAGTCCGTAGACCTTCTCGTCTATCGCCAAGGCCCTCTCAAAATTGGCCTTGGCTCCCTCCAAATCCCCGAGATCATGAAGCACCAACCCGAGGTTGTTCAGAACAGTGGCGACCCTGAGATGGTCCGAGCCAAAGACCTTTTTGCCTACGTTCAGGGCCCTCACATAATTAGCCTCAGCCGCCTTCAACTCCCCGAGTTCATGAAGCACCGAGCCAAGGTTGTTCAGATCCCTCGCGATCGCTGTGTGGTCTGGGCCGTGGATGTTCTCGTCGATCTCCATCGCCCTCTCAAAAATTGCTTTGGCTGCCTGCAGATCCCCGAGAGCCTGAAGCACCCTACCGAGGTTGTTCAGACGAATTGCTACTGCAGGATGGTTTGGGCCATACACCTTTTCATCTATTTTCATCGCCCTCTCAAAATTCCCCTTGGCTCCTTCCAAATTCCCGAGATCATGAAGCACCAACCCTAGGTTGTTCAGAACGGCTGCCACTACGGGATGGTTTGGGCCATACACCTTCTCGGCTATGGTTAGAGCCCCTCCCAGTAGACCCTTGGCCTCTAAGAATTGGCCAAGGATCCTTAAATGCCATCCCATTTCATTCAAAAGGCGCCCCGTGGGCTCGTCATCCACCTGCTCAGAGCGTGAGTATTCTGTCGCGGAGAGGCCCTGCGGAAGGAGCTGTTTAGCCCTAGGCCATGTCTCCAGATCGTCGTCCTTAAAGCCATACGCTTCATTGATCAGACGCATCACGGCAGCGACCTTACGTTTCCGCGCAGCTGGTGCCATTCCGTTTCTGACCACCAATTGAACCAGCCTGTGAAAGGACAATGAATCCTGGGTAACCTCGGCCAGAGAATAGTGCTTGAGAGCTGCTTTGACCTCGTCCCATTGCAATGGGTCTTTGACAGCGTCCTTCAAAGGATCGGGAAGGTGCTCGGGATGCTCAGAGAAAAGATCGAATGGTATGGCTTCGGGTGCGAAGAAGGCGCAAAGTTCCATCAGATCCGCGGCCGCGGGGCATTCTTTGCGGAGCGATTCAAAAGAGAGTTTCCATGTCGTGGCAACAGTGTCGGGATAATCAAGGGGTTTGCCCTGTTTCAGAAGCTTATCGTGCTGTTCGCGGAACAGTTTCAGATACTTTTCGCAAGATGAACCACAGGCTTCGATGTACGCTCCGGCCTGCTCAAGGGCCAGAGGCAGACAATCAAGCTCTTCGGCCAATTTAAGAGCGCCTTCCCGGTCCTGATTACGGGTTCGCTTTACCAGGAAATCCGCTGCGTCCTCTGGTGGCAAGACACCAACAGGGATTGGTTCGGCCGATGCCAGCCAGTTCGGATTCCGGGAGGTAATGATCGCTCCGCCATTGCGTTGCGGCAGATATTCCTTCAGGTCCTCTGGCTTCTCGGCATTGTCAAATACGAGTAGCCAGCCGTCATGCGTTGCCAACCAACTTTTTACAGCCTGAATAGCCTCTTGGGGTACCGAGTCAGGGCCAAGCCCCAGTTTCGGAGCGAGCGCAGCATAATCAAGCGCCAAAGTTGCCGGCTCTTCCGCACGCAGCCACCAGACCAGCGAGTAGTCCTCCTGCCGGTCATAAACGTGTCGCAAGACAATCTGGGTCTTTCCGACGCCGCCCAGGCCATGCAAAACCGCAGCACGAACTTTGTTTGCCGAGGAATTCAGCGTTTGCTCGAGTTTCTCCAAGAGTGCTACGCGTCCGGTAAAGTTCCGATTGTACGCGTGGGGAATGTTCCAAATTCGAGGATGCGATTCGGCGGTTGTGGCTCTTGGTCCTTCTTGACCAGGTAAGGGAATTCCCCAGAGATCTTGCCCTGCGACCCTTAGTTTCTCAGGAAAAGCATCCGAATCAATGGCCCATTCTTGACAATCTTTGGACCACTTCAGGGGCTCGGCAACTATTCGACCATGTTCCAAATCCAAACCGCACCAAAGGAAACGATTCACCCACCTTTCCTTTTCCCTCTCTTGGAAGGCCGCTCCCGACTGAATTATCCGGAATGGATTTTCCGCGCCGCTATCAGGGCGGGATTGATTCTTGTGTAAATGTCCGTGGAGGTACAAGACACCTTGCCTGCCGAAGAGCGCGCGTACGGATTCAACCTCGTCATCCAAGAACCAGTCTATGGGATGGTGCCCTAAAACTATCCGCATGTGGCATTCTTTGATTTTTTCCAAGCCATCTTCGATAATCGATTTGCCCGCGGAAAGCTGATGCCTGTCATTGTCGTTGAAGGAAAGCCACGCGGTATTAAGGCCGAGAATGCCAATGCGGCACCCTGCGCGTTCATGAGTTGCCCAGAAAGCTCCTTCCGGGCCGAAAAGCCAATGATCGTCTAATTTACCGCGATGCCAATTGGCAAATGCCTCGAATCGTTCAAAGATGACCTTGCGTTTTGACAATCCTTCTTGGGTGGGGTCCAGAAATCGGGGAACACGCGAGAGGGTTCCGTGCGTGGCAACCGCCTCGGCCTTGGTGCGATCAACATCGTGGTTCCCCGGAACGATGAAGATACGCGAGGCACAATCCGCGGGAAGGCTTTCACGAAGCGGCTGCAGGAACTCTTCTTCGAAGAGCCTATACTGATCTGGCAGTCCCTTATCGGCAATATCTCCGGTAATGAAGACCAAATGAGGAGCCTCGCCGGCCTCAACCTTGGCCTGGACGTTCTCGAGAATGTACTTGAACAAACGGCGCTGGCCGTAGTCATCCTTGCCGACATGAAAATCAGAGAGATGCAGCCAGCGTATGAGGTTTGAGGACATGATTGCCGCTACTCCTTTTGTGAGCAGCTATGAATTGCAGGGATGAACGCCCCGCGTTTTTCTTCTATCCGGGGAGGAAAAAGGGCACGGCGTGCCGTGCCCCTACACAAAACGTCGGCATTGACGCGGATCGCTGACCCAGTTAGCTGAGCAGGCGTGGATCGCCACGTGAGAATTTTCGCCCTATATTCCTGCACTTTGCTGCCGCGATCAAGCACATTCTGACTTTCTAGAGCCGTGACAGAGATTGATGATCCTCATTGGCTCGATGCTGACCGGAAAAAGAGAACCGTTGGCAACGGGACATGATACAAAAGTCTTTGGAAGGGGGGTTGCGGGGGGAAACTTTTCTACAGAAAAGTTGCCTCCCGCACTATTCCCCCTCCTTTCTTCCCTGCCCTTTCCTTTTTCTCCGTTCCCACTCTTGCCTAATCGACTCGTTTTTTGAAGAGGAATGAAGCGACGGCGATGAAGAAGACCGCCATGATGCAGATTGGTAGGACTTCCGGCCAGAGGACATCCCATCCGGTGCCCTTTAGGAACACGCCTCGGACGATGCTTATGAAGTACCGCATGGGATTGAGGTACGTGAGGTATTGGATGACAATCGGCATATTCTCGATGGGAAATGCGTATCCGGAAAGCAACACAGAAGGCTGCAAGAACATAAACGATGAAAGGATAGCCTGTTGCTGCGTCTGGCAGAAGGCTGATATGGTCATGCCGATTCCCGCGATGGTAATCAGGAAGGCCATTCCGGTGGGCAGAAAAAACAGCCTTGAGCCATTGAAAGGCACATCGAAAACCAGCAATCCAACGGGCATGATGACCGCCATGATTGTTATCACTATCGCGAAACATGGCAGTATCTTGCCCAAGATCAACTCAAGACGCGATATGGGCGTGACCATTAGCTGTTCTATTGTGCCGATCTCTTTTTCCCGGACAATCACCGCAGACGTCATGATAATAGTGGTCGCAACGAGGATGATGACCACCACGCCGGGCACAAAAAAGTCTTTGGAGTTCAAGTTAGGATTGAACCAGGCCCTGCTCGCATTGGCCAATGACGGGACAACCAGCCTGGGAATAGGAGAATCGAACATCAGTCCCTGCATTTTGCCCACGCGTTTAGTCGTTAGGTCCGAGGAAAACCGCAGCAGGATAGATTGGGCGTATCCGGATACAGTGCCCGCCGTGGTGGTGTCCACCCCGTCAATCAGGACCCCAACCTGCGCGGTTTGGCCTCCCTTTATTCGCCGCTCCAGATCGGGCGGGATCAAGATGGCCAGGGCAGCCTGGCCGGTCTCCAGGTATCGATCGACCTTGTCGTACGAATCTACCGTCTGCTTGATGATGAAGTACCCCGAACGGGAGAAGGAATCTATTATCTCTCTGCTGAGCGCGCTCCGATCGAGGTCGGCAACGACGGTTTGCACATCTTTTACATCCAGGCGACTCGCATAACCCAGAATAATGAGCTGCATGAACGGAGCAATGAGTATGAGGCGGAAATTCTGCTTGTTGCGGTATATTTGAATGAACTCCTTGCGCATGAGGGTCTTTATCCGGCGCAGACTTTCAACCAACTCGGGAGAGAAAAGCCTCTCGATCCAGCTTCGCGTTGATTCTCCACCGCGGCCGGCGGCAGCTCGATTGTTTTTTGAATCAGGGGTCATATTGTCGCTCATCGCAGGCTCTTTTTCAGCTTCACGGTTGCAAGGAAAGTGAGAAACACTGCAAAAAATACGAGCATCAGAAAAGGCACAAGTACGGCCTCTACGCCGACGCCCTTTAGATATATGGCTCGCAGGACGGTAACGAAATGCCTGGCAGGAATGATGTACGTGACTATCTGCAATATGTCCGGCATGTTGGAAATCGGGAATACAAAGCCGGATAGAAGAAACGACGGCAGGAAAGTTCCCAAGAGCGCTACCTGAGTCGCAAAGAACTGGTTGGAAGCGACCACGGAAATGAAGAACCCCAGAGAAAGCGCTCCGATCAGGAATATGCCGGAGACGAAAAACATCAACAACAGGCTTCCTCGGAAAGGTACATTGAACACGTATTGCCCCATTACGTAGGTCATCAGGAGATCCACGTAACCCAGCACAAAATAAGGTATCAACTTTCCCAATATCAGTTCATTGGGTTTCAATGGGGTCGAAATAAGCTGTTCCAAAGTGCCCAGCTCCCTTTCCCTCACAATGGTCAGTGATGTGAGCAGCGCTGCAATAACCATCATGATTATGGCAATGAGGCCAGGGACAATGTTGTTTCTGCTTTGAAGCTCAGGATTGTAGAGCAGCCGGACACGCGGCTCCACAGGCGGATTGATCCTCTGTTGGACGGATTGGCTTGTAAGCGCCTGCTTTCGGAGATCATCTTCGAAGGTGGCAACAATGGTCTCCAGGTACACAATGGCCAAACCGGCCCTGGTCGAATCCGAACCGTCCACGACCGCCTGAACGCTGGTGGGCCTGCCACGTTTCAAATTCCTGCTAAAATCAAAAGGAATTACCAGCCCCATATTGGCTTCGTTTTTGTCGATGGCCTGTACAATAGGCTGATACGATTCGGTCCGCAAAACCACCGTGAAGTAGCCCGAGCTGGTCAGTCTATCGATGAATTCCCGTGACGCGGGGGTGCGCTCTTGATCCCAGACGGCCAGCGGAATATTGTCCACGTCCAAGGAAAGGGCATAGCCGAACAGAATCATCAGCATGACCGGGATACCAAGTGCAAGGTACAAAGATCGCGAGTCCCGGATAATTTGTCTGGTCTCTTTGCGTGCGACTGCTAGGGTGCGAGCAATATTCATGGCTTATTGAGAAACAGTCCTTGAGATGTTCCAGCGTTCATCGGAATGGTACCCATTCAGTTACGGGTGGCACAAAAATGTTGTTGCGAGGACCGAAGCGACAAAGCAATCTCTTTTTCGGTGGGACGGGCATCTTGCCCGTCATTCCAATGGACAAGCGAGAAACCTGTCCCACCAATGGAGATTGCTTCGGGCTTGCGCCCTCGCAATGACAGAGTGCCGCGCTTCGCAACTAAGTGATTCCCCGGACTCACGAGTCGGAGTTACCATCTTTGGCCGTCAGGGTTACAAACACGTCTTCAAGGCTCGGGGTGATGGGCTCTATCCTGAAAACCTCAATCCCGGCCTCGGTCAAGACTTCTCTGGCTCTCGTTACAGCATAATCCGGGTCCCCCGCGACCAGATGCAGCAGGCTCCCGAATACGGCCACCTCCGTGAAGCCCGGCTCCTGCTCCAGCAGTTCAGCCGCTTTCATGAGATCATCGCATTCCAGGTCTATGACCGACTCGATCATCCAGTTCTTTTTCAGTTCACCGGGGGTCCCAAGAGCTATTATTTTCCCGCGGCTCATCAATGCGAGGCGATTGCAGTACTCTGCCTCTTCCATGTAGTGGGTTGTAACAAACACGGTCACGCCCTGCCGGCCCATGTCGTGGATCAACTCCCAGAAGCTGCGGCGAGAAAGGGGGTCCACCCCCGAGGTCGGTTCATCGAGAAACAATACCGGAGGCTCATGGAGGACCGCGCATCCCAGTGCAAGTCTCTGTTTCCATCCCAACGGCAGGTCTCCGGTGAGGCTGGTCCTTTTGTCGGTCAGTCCGGCCATCTCCAGCACCCATGTATCCCTCGACTTCTTTTTCTCCCTTTCCAGGCTGTAAATTCCGCCGAAAAAGTCGAGATTTTCCCCCACCGTCAGGTCCTCGTACAGGGAGAACTTCTGCGACATGTACCCTATATGTTTCTTGATTTCCTCAGGTTGTGTTGCCACGTCAAATCCGGCAACCTTGGCGGCTCCGGAGGTAGGGGCAAGCAGCCCGCAGAGTATTTTGATAGTGGTGGTCTTTCCCGCTCCGTTGGGACCCAGGAAACCGAAGATTTCGCCCTTTTCCACTTCAAAGCTGACGTTGTCAACGGCCCTGAACTCTCCAAAGACCTTGGTGAGGTTATCAGCGAAGACCTCTACCCCTTCAGCCTGCTTTTTCACCGCACTTCCTCGGCTGATGCTTTGGACACATCATTCTTAGGGATCAGCGACAGGAAAGCGTCTTCCATCGCGGGCGTAATCCTCCTCAAGGAATCAATCTTCATGCCCTCCCGCTGGAGTGTTTCGCGAACCACATCAGCATACTGCTCGTCCTTCACTCGGACATGGAGCGCGTCGCCGAAAACATTTGCGTCGATGACTTCAGGCACGCGCAAAAGCACCTCCTTGGCACGGTTCAGGCCCGAACAGACAAGCTCCATCATTAGGCCGCTGACCATGCCTTTTAGCGCGCGAGGCTCACCCAGCTGAATGATAGATCCCTTGTGCATCAAGGCCACGCGGTTGGTTCGCTCAGCTTCGTCGAGGTAAGCGGTCGTAATCACTATAGAGATTTTCTCCTTTACAAGGTCGTAAAGGATCTTCCAGAAATCACGGCGGGAGACCGGGTCAACCCCGTTGGTGGGTTCGTCCAAGAGTAACAGGCGGGGCGAATGGATGAGGGCACAGGCAAGGCCCAGCTTCTGTTTCATCCCTCCGGACAGGGCCCCGGCAAATCTGTCCTTGAAGGGAGCCAGGCGACTGAAACCCAGCAGCGTGTCGATCCTGGGGCCGCGTTCTGCCTTGGGGACTTGGAAAAGATCTGCGTAGAAGACAAGGTTCTCCATTACGGTCAGGTCCTGATACAGACCGAACCGCTGAGGCATGTACGCTATGTGCTCTTTTATCTCCTCAGGGTCGTCTACGATTGAGACATCGTCAACCCAGGCCTTGCCGGAAGTCGGGGCTAGAATGCCTGCCAGCATACGCATGGTAGTGGTCTTGCCCGCGCCGTCAGGCCCAACAATGCCAAAGAGTTCGCCGCGCTTCACCTCCAGGTCCAGGTTCCGCACCGCTTGGACCTCACCAAAGTCGCGGCAGAGCTTTTCAGTCCGGATGATCGACGGTGTTTCCGGATTGTGACCCACGCTATTTCCCACGCGTCGACACCCCCGCTTTTTTCGCATGCTCTTCATCCACGACGACATATCCTTCCGCGGGCATGCCGATCTTCAACTCCTGCTCCGGGTTTTGGATCGTTACCTTAACTCTGAAAACTTGCTTGATCCTTTCTTCTCGCGTCTGAACATTTTTGGGTGTGAACTCTGCTCTGGATGAAATAAAGGTCACAACACCGGGATAGATCTTGCCGGGAAATGTGTCGGTAGTGATTTCGGCCTTTTGCCCAAGCTTTACCTTGCCGAGGTCTCTTTCGCTCACGTAACCCTTGAGCCAGACCTCATCTATGGCTGCAACCGTGGCCACAGTGGCCCCCGGCAGAGTCACCTCCCCCAACTCCGCTGCTTTGACCAGCACCACCGAGGCCGTGGGGGTCGCCAATGTGGAATGTTCGATATCGAGCTTGATTCTTTCGAGGTTCCATTGGGCCCCTTCCCAGCGTGCCCGCGCGGCGCGAATCTGCTGCTCTCTGGGCCCGGTTTCGAGTTCTTTCAGCCGTTGGGTCGAATTGTTGTAATCTTCGAGCGCGACTTTGTAAGTGCTGTCTCTCGAGTCGAAGTTGGAGGCTGATACCACCCCTTCCCTAAACAGCGCCAGATAGCGATGGTATTCATCCTTTGCCAGTTTGAGCCTGCTTTCCGCCGCTTTCCATTGGGCCCTGGCCTGTGCAATCTCTTCGACGCGGGTGCCCTCCTCTAGTTCGTCCAGAACGGCTCTGGCATTAGCCAGATCAGCTTCCGCTGCTCCTTTCTGAGCCGTAAGAGTGTCAATATCGAGCTTGGCGACCACTTGGTTCTTTTTCAGCCGGTCCCCTTCTTCTATCGGGAGACTGATTATCTGGCCGCTCAATCTGAAAGAGAGATCCGTTTCGGTGGCCTCGATGTTTCCGCTGACGAAGATCTTTCCTTCCACGTGGTTTCGATCTCTCAAATGGACCATCACGCCAAGCCCAACCACAGCTAGAAAGACAAGTGCAACCAACAGAGCGATTTTCTTCTTGTTCATTGCGCAGTATCCCGTGCATTTGACGCCGGCTGCCGGCCGACGTTTGGACTCCCCTTCATGCTTCTTTTGCTCGCGCAGGGCCGAAGAATGTTATCAGCAAAAGCAGCTTCTCACAAGCGCGATGGCATTGAGGTTGAAACCATTCAGTTTCCAGCGGCGAAAGAATGTCATTGCGGGCGCAGCGAAGCAATCTCAGCGCCTAAAGGCCGAGATTGCTTTCCCGCGGAACGCGGGATTTCACTCCTCGCAATGGCAGAAAAGTGGCAACTCCCCCGCGTAACTGAATGATTACGCTTGGTTGTGACTGACAGATTGTGGAGGTTTGCCGGAAGGACACAATCCGTAGTGTCCTTACGTCTCTGATTCAGTCATGGATCGCGATTTCCGTAGTGATTTTCGCGATTAGGAAATTACAGGCGGCGCATGATTAACTTTTAGGTTAATTTTATGACTATAAATTCTTTTATAAAAATCCCTTGTCTTCAATGTTTAAATCTATAATTTAAAGATTGACAACCCCTATTGGTTGTGGTATCCACGCCCCGTGGTCTATAGACTGGGGGTTTGGTTACAGGAGATTTAAGTGTTCGGAAAAGTGATACAATTGAAGAAGACCGTTGCGGATGCAACCGGGGGGGGAGAGCTACCAGCAGAGATCACTCGCCAATTCAATACGGAAGTGCTCGAACAAGGGCTCCACCTGGCGGAGAGTTCGCGAATTTCGCATATTAACTTCGGAAGAGAATCATACTTCGGCCTTGTCAGTGAAGGCTCCGGAAAGGGAGTCAACGTCCACATAACCCTTGACCCAGAGACCAAGGTCCTCAGTCGGGCCACCTGCGGGTGCTTCCGATCGAGCACACGGACCTATTGCCATCATATTGTCTCGTTTGTCCGATATGTTCTGCGGCCCGACCCTCAAACCGGGCGACTGAAATCCCTGGGAGAAGACTTTCAGGACAGCTTCTGGTACGAGATCAGCTGGTTCGGCTTTAAGAGCTTCGGTGATTCGGTGCTGGGCTTTAGAACACAGGTGAATCACGGAGGCGAAGGCCTGCGGATTGTCTTTGCGGACCGCAACCAAAACGAAATTTTGGCCTTTATGCCGGGCGAGCGTCTGGTCGAGGAATTTTTGCACGAGTTCTTCGACATTATACGAAGGGACATAGATTCCACGCTTTTCCGCCGGATGTACGGCCGCAAGCTAAAAGATCCGAACGTCCCGTTCCTCCGCCGAAGGCCGTGGCAGCTCACCGATGCAGAGGAGGAAATCAATCGGAGAGGAGTGAAGTCCATCCGCCAGCATCTTGAGGACAGTGTCTGGCACCGTATCGCTAAGGTGGGATTCCTTGCTGCAGGGCGCAGCGGAGGCACATTCAATTTCCGATTTCTCGAACATAAGCAAGAACTCATTGTGGAAGCCCTGGACGAAGCGGAAAGCGTTATTCTCCGCCTGGTGCCGCCAAGAAATCTTGTCGGTGTCGTCATCGAAATGGGAGAGAAAAAAGAGGCCATCGGAACAGATTTGCCGATACATCCCCAACCCCTGAAGACGGGCTATCGCATCGATCGGACGGCCTCATCGTCGCTGTGTATCACTCCTATCGTGGAAAACCCCGATCCGGACGCGGACGCGCAGGATGCGTATCTGGACAGGACCAAGCTCGAACGACACTTTTTCGGAACATACTATTTCTTCCCCGATTGGGGATTTTTCAGGATCGCCGTAAGCGCGAGCGGTCTTCCGGCAGAGTACTTTTCGCCTCAGAAGAAAATCTTCGTGCCCGCGGAGCAGATCACCACTTTCCTCGAAGCCTGCGGTGATTCATTGAGAACCGAGCCCGGGCTGTTCATGGAACCCGGCCTTTTAAACCGTCAGACCGTTGAACAGTACGAAAGCGTGACGGTGGATCATGAGTTCTCCGGCGACGAGGGAATCACGCTCGACATTAAATATAATTTCGGCGACTTTCGTATGTCCTTCCAGGAGATTTTCAACGCGAGACGGGGCAAGGTCCGCTTCCTGGTCCACGGAGATAAGTGGGTCGATACAATGTCGTCCGCCTTTTCCTGGATGGACGGGCTCGAGGACCAGCCAAATCTCAAAGATAACAGTCTGACGGTGGGAAGAACCGAGTACCTGCGTTTCTTGGCCATGCACGACCGTCTGGAGAAGCGATTTCCCTCGACCGGCACAAAGTCCTGGTTCGAGGACCTGGAGATGCTCAAACCACCAGGCCGGCTTCCCTCAGTGAGCGCGATGAAGGGGAAGCTCCGAGGGTACCAGAAAAACGGTTACGCCTGGCTCTGGTTCCTCTATGAGAATGGCTTTTCAGGGCTCCTGTGCGACGACATGGGGCTCGGGAAAACGCATCAGGTTATGGCGCTGATGACCGGCATAAATCACCACGTCAGCAGGAGCCGGCCAATGATGCGCTTCCTGGTGGTTTGTCCGACTACGGTCCTGAGTCACTGGAAAGACAAAGTCCTGACTTACGCGCCATACCTTGACCCCTATGTTTATCACGGCACGGATCGGTCGTTCGAAGAAGGCTTTGCAGCCCATAGCCTGATAATCACCTCGTACGGGATCGCGCTGCGGGACATAGAGATGTTGGCGGAATACCGCTTTGAATTGCTCGTTCTTGATGAAATTCAGACCGTAAAGAATGCGACGACAAAGACCTACGCGGCTGTGAAGGCGTTGGAAGCGGTCTGCACTATAGGTCTGACGGGCACCCCTATTGAGAACACGGTCACGGATCTGAAGTCCCTCTTCGATATAGTGCTCCCAGGTTATCTGATGTCTAATTCGCTCTTCGAGAACCATTTTCGGTACCCTATTGAGGAGGCCTCGGACCGACCGACCAGGGAGAAGCTGTCCCGGATGATCCAGCCGTTCACTCTGCGCCGCAAAAAAGAACAGGTGCTCAAAGAACTGCCGCCTAAGATCGAGGACATTCGCCGGTGCTCTTTGACAGAGGACCAGATACGTTTCTATCGGGACGTGGTCGAAAACCAGGGCAAAGATCTGGTGATGACCCTGAAGGACCCGGATCAAAAAGTCCCTTATATGCACATTTTTGCGGTCTTAAACTACCTCAAGCAAATCTGTAACCACCCCGCTTTGCTTGAAGGGGAAGGCAGGGACTACCGCAAGTACGCTTCAGGAAAATGGGACCTCTTCCTGGAGCTTCTCGATGAAAGTCTGGGCTCGGGGCAAAAGGTGGTGGTCTTCAGTCAGTACGTGAAGATGCTGGACCTTATAGAATCGTTTCTGTCGGATCAGGAGATTGAATTCGCAACCATAAAGGGAAATGTCCGGACTCCGAAGCGAGCGGAGGCAATAAAGCGATTCAACTCAGATCCCAATTGCATGGTGTTTAGCGCCTCACTGAGGGCCGCGGGTCTCGGAATCGACCTCACCGCCGCGTCGGTAGTGATTCATTATGACCGTTGGTGGAATTCCGCTCGGGAAGAGCAGGCCACCGACAGGGTTCACAGGATCGGGCAGACGCGAGGCGTCCAGGTTTTCAAGTTAATCACGGAAAATACCCTTGAGGAAAAAATCGACTGGGTCATTGATAAGAAAAGGCGTCTCATGGATTCCATAGTCAAACAGGATGACAAGTCGCTCATAAAGCACTTTACCCGCGAGGATCTCATTGAATTGATCTCTTTTTAGCAATTGTGTTGAACATCAGAGGCGGCCGTTTCGTGCTCGCGATCCCCCCGGCATCGACGTGAAAAAAATATATTAACTAGTTGACGCGAAAGTTTATACAAAATGTTGATTTCTAGTGTTAAACCTACCTAGCATCATCATACGAAAAACCCCCCTGTCACAACTTCTGCAAGCCCCTTTTCGCGTCGTTCTTGACTTTTCCGTTAAAATCAGATATGTTAGCGCTACATTTTTTTGACCATTAAATCGCATGCAATCAATTCTTCGCGGGATGGGTGTGGTGTCGTTATGAAATCTTCAAAGTTTGTGGAGAATCTCCCCACGGTTGTACCTATTCTTCCTCTGAGGGATATGGTTGTCTTCCCAAATGTCATGGTTCCGCTGTTTTTGAAGGGATCTCGGGTTGTCAAACTCGCCGAATCCGTCGTGGACGGCGAGAATCTGGTCGGCCTTTTTTATCAGAAAGCCAAAAATAGACTGAATCCGCTTCGTGAAGAGATCTGCATGGTCGGGACGCTGGCTCGCATCCAGCAGGTGGTGCGACTGGAGAGCGGAGGCGTCAAGGCCATTGCCGACGGCATCTGCCGTGTGCGTTTGATCAAACAAATCCAGCATGACCCTTACCTCATGGGTGAGGTCAGCATGATCGAGGAACGATGCGAGCCGCAAGAGTTGCTGGAGCCATTGGTTCGCAGCATGGCCTCGCTCTTCAAATTAAGCCTCAGTTTGGGCAGACCGATCAGTGACCACGCCATGACCATGATCGAGCGAGCGGAGGACCCGGGCCGGCTAGCCGACCTGATCGCAGTCTATTTGCCTCTGCAAGCTGACATAAAGCAAAGCATTCTGGAGATCGAAGACCCTCTTGCCAGGCTTAAGGGCGCTTTCTCTTACCTGCAAGCCGATGTCCACTCACTCCAGCCAAGGCTTCAAGCCGCAAACGATACGATTTCGAACGCGGCATACGCAAAACGTCAAAAAGAAATCGGCATCCGGCAGCAGATGCGCTCAATGCAAAAGGACTTTAGCTCGGAGGAAGATCCCCATAGCACCGAGATCAAGGAATTTCACCAAAAGATAAGAGATTCCGGGATGTCCACCGACGCAGTGGAGGTGGCCACTCGCGAGCTGCAAAGACTCGAACGGATTCCTCCTCACTCACCGGAATACATTGTTTCCAGAACCTATCTGGATGTTATCACCAGCTTGCCTTGGAGTACCACGACCGAGGACAACCTCGACATCGCAAGGGCCCAGAGGATACTCGATCAGGACCATTATAACCTGGCGAAGGTCAAGGACAGGATTTTGGAGTTTCTGGCGATTCGCAAGCTCAAGGAGGATAACAAAGGCCCCATTCTCTGTTTCGTCGGACCGCCCGGCGTGGGCAAAACCTCCTTGGGGAAATCCATCGCGAGGGCACTCGGCCGAAAGTTTCAAAGGATTTCGCTGGGAGGCATGCGTGATGAAGCCGAAATAAGGGGCCATCGCAGGACCTACATTGGAGCTATGCCGGGCAGGATCATTCAGGAGATCCGTAGGGCAGGAAATAGGAACCCCGTCTTCATGCTCGATGAGGTGGACAAGATCGGGCAAGACTTCAGGGGAGATCCTGCATGCGCTTTGCTCGAGGTCCTTGACCCGGAGCAGAACAATTCCTTCAGCGATCATTATCTGGACATTCCATTCGACCTGAGTGGGGTTCTTTTTATCGCCACAGCCAATCAGCTGGACCCCATTCCGGCCCCATTGCGCGACCGGATGGAAGTGATCCGCATACCGGGATATGCCGATGAGGAAAAAGAGAAGATTGCAGAGCAGTTTCTCATTCGAAAAGCCCTGGAAGACAACGGCGTCCGTGAATACCCGATTGGCTTCACCCCTGAGGCGATTCGATACATCATCAGGGCATTCACTAGGGAAGCGGGCGTCCGGAACCTTGAAAGGCAAATCGGCGCTGTGTGCCGCAAAGTAGCGCGAGAGATTACCCAAGGATTGCCCTTGCGGGAAGAGATACGACCCGAAATCGTGGAGGAGCTTCTCGGCCCGCCGAAGTTCTATTTCGATCTGGCGGAAGAGCAAGACCAGGTAGGCACGGCCACTGGCCTTGCGTGGACGGAAAGTGGTGGAGACATAATATTTGTGGAGGTAACGGGGTTCCGGGGGCAAAAGGATCTCACAATGACCGGCTGCCTCGGGGACGTCATGCAGGAATCAGCCCGAGCGGCACTCAGCTATCTGAGAAACACTTGCAGCCTTCACGGTATTGAGGAGAGGCTTCTGTCCCAGACCGACCTGCACATTCATGTCCCTGCGGGAGCCATTCCGAAGGACGGCCCATCAGCGGGAATAACGATTGCCGTTGCGCTGGCATCCTTCTTTACTGGGGTTCCCGTGCGCAGAGAAGTAGCTATGACCGGGGAGTTAACGCTTAGGGGCCGAGTACTTCCGGTTGGTGGGATCAAAGAAAAACTGTTGGCTGCACGCCGCGCTGGTGTTCGCGAAGTTATACTCCCGAAAAAGAACCAGTCCAGTCTGCGAGATCTCCCTGACTACGTAAAGGAAGAAATGACTCTTCACTTTATCAGCGATGTGGGTGAAGCGATTAACATTGCGCTCGCTTCGGGAACCAGGACCTGCCAGCCGTTTAATTTGATGGAACAACCTATATTGCCGATGTTCCCGGAACCAAGAGTGGAGTACGTGGCTAAAGGCCATTGATATCAGACTTCATCCAAATAAGCGGTCGATCGCGGGGAGAACCTCTAGGAGGTCCCCCGCACATCCACTTTGAATCCCTACGGAAAAAAGATCCCCATGCCGGTCCTTATTGCCTCCATTTTTCCTTTGAAGGCAAGGGACATCTCATTGTGAGCCGAGAACCCACACAGCGAACATTTTGAAGCACCCCTGTTCCTCAAATAACATCCGTGCAAAACTGTCCCGTCAGGCTCGGCATTGGCCAAGAATTTTTCCTCGCAGGTCCATCGCTCCTTTTTCAAATCCTCCAGGCTCATGAGAGAATTGGCCACCGGATACCCGTCCTTTTTCATTTGCTTGAGCTTTTCCAGCACCGGGGCCCTTTCACTGAAAGGAAGGAATAGAGGGTCAGGGAGGCCTGCGTACGGGTAATAAAACTGAATGGTGACTCCTGCTACCCTGCCGCGGAGGGTTTGGAGCAGTTCCTGTATAGTGCTGGAATTGGCTGTGCTGATGGTGGTGCTCACGAGCGCCCGACCGTTCCCCTCTTGCTCCAGGTTTTTCCACACCTTGTCGAAAACGCCCTGGCCGCGAATTTCGTCATGCACTCTGCGAGGACCGTCCAGGCTGACCCAGACGCGGTCCAACTCAAGATCTGCCCACGAAAGCGTGCCATTGGTGGTTATGCAGACGCACCGGAAAAGCCTTCGCGCCGCCTCGATCACGTGGCGAATGTTCTTTTTGCCATCTCGCCACAGCAAGGGCTCGCCGCCTTCCAATATGAGGATCTGCACGCCTATCCCTCTGAGGCGTTCCAGAGTATTTCGAACCCGTGGAAAATCCTGCTCGGGCACGGACCTATTCCAGTAAGGGCAGTGTCTACACTTGAGGTTACAATTGTAGGTTATTTTGTACCCGCCGAGGACCGGTGACGGCTTGCCTGTCAAGTGGTACTTCAAGAAGGGGTTTGCAAAAGCCGATAAGTTTCTTATGGTTGACATGAAATGAGCTGCCAAGAGACTTTCCTGTCGGACGTGTCCTGTAAGACCACGGTGGTTCCGCCATCAACATGGTAGTATTATGCCGTCATCGCCAGAATGTCATCAAAGGAGCCTACAAGTTGACTGAGCCGGAAGTTGTCCATCATTACTTTTCCAATTTGGTCGGGTGGTTGGAACTAAGGGCGTCCGCCCGGGGTGTGCGTTCCGTTTCCTTTATACCACAACCGGCTGCGCCTGAGACTTCAAGCAAAAACGCGGTCATGATCAGGCTGATTGACGAACTGGACCGCTACTTTGCTGGAAACCTCACTACTTTCACTGTGCCCCTGGACCCGGCCTCCGGGACCCCGTTTCAACGAGAAGTCTGGAAAGCTCTTACGGAAATCCCTTATGGCAAAACCAGTTCTTACTCGGGAGTGGCCCGAGCCGTGGGACGCCCAAAAGCTTCTCGTGCCGTCGGTTCGGCCAACGGCAGGAATGACATTCCAATACTGATACCCTGCCACAGAGTGATCAGAGCTGATGGGACTCTCGGAGGGTACGGTTCGGGGTTGAAGATCAAGAAGGCCCTTCTGGACTTGGAAGGGGTCGGCAAATGATCGGAAGGCCCGCATGAGCCTCGAATCGACCGATCGGATTGCCTTTGAGACGGAGATAACGCTCTTAATTTGTTCAGACCGGCCCGAAGAGATAGAAGAGGAGCTTTCAGGCCTTTCGGCAATCCGCGGATATCATCTAGCCCCAGCCTCTTCCGTTACCCTTGACGACGCGTACCTGGACACGGACGAAAGGGCCCTGAGCGCCAATCATTACGCGCTCAGAATAAGAAGGTCCCGCTCAGACATTTGGATCACATTGAAAGGACCGTCCCATCCGACCGAATGGGGAGGCCTGGAACGACTGGAGATGGAAGCCCTGTGGTCGCCGGATGCTCTGGACAGGGTTTTGCGAGAACTTCAGCGCCTTGGCTTATTACGTAGAGCGGACGTGGAGGATTTTGATCCGGTCGGGCCTCTTGAAACCATGAAGTCACTGGGCTTCACGATTATCCAGAAACGCAGTTTGCTACGCCGCTGCAAGGCCGTAACCGATCGAAAAGGAGGCTCTCAGATCGCAGAACTTGCAATCGACGATGTGACTTATCAATTTGCTTCCGGAGGAATCCTTCATAGTGAGGTGGAAATTGAGGCAAAGGGTGCCAACACCGCCAATGCTGTCAGGGCCTTGGCCGATGGGCTGATCGAACGTTATGGACCGGAGTTGCAACGATGGCGCCACGGCAAGCTGGCCACGGGCCATGCCATTGAGGAACTGGTCCTCGCTGGTAGATTAAACGATCTGATGAATGGCCACAGGCTAAGGCCCGCCGCCTATACAATAATAACTGAATGGCTCAAAACACGGAAAGCCCCTTGAAGGGGCTTTCTACACTAATGCACAGCCGCGAATCAGAGGTTGGTCGAGCCTCCCTGTGGTCCCCCACAGCATCCACCAGGGCCCCGGCCCCCGCCGAATCCTGCCTGGCCACCTCCGCAGCATCCGCCAAAACCGCGGCCGCCGCCGAACCCACAACCTGCACCCGGCCCGAAGTTACCGAATTTCTCTTTCTGCTCCGGGGTAAGCACCGATCTGAGCTTAGTGCTCATGGCACGGCCTTCGTTGCGCATCTGGTCCTGCAGCGCCCAGATTTCTTCCCTCGTCTTTTGGATGGCCCCTTCGTCGGCCTTGTCTTTGGAAGTCATTTCCATCAATTCGATTCTCTTCTTGGCCATCTGTTCCCTAAGCGCCTCCTGCTTCTTCAGGGACTCCAGCCTTAGAGAAGTCACTTTCTCCTGCTGCTCTTTTGACAAATCCCCCCAGAAAGCACCGCCTCTTCCCATGGCGCCGGGGCCGCCTCCCCAGCCTCCAGGACCGGCATAAAGAACCGAAGCCAGCAACAGGACCAGCAAAGATGCCGCAAGGACTGTGACCTTGTTAAACTTCATCTCAGAATCTCCTTTGTCGCCAGATTTTTGATACCTGATATTGTTTACAAGGGCCGGAGGAAAATCCCGCGCAGGAATATTTACGGAGGAAACCTTTTTGGTGTGGTCCCGCAGGACGCGGGACACCGTGGCCCCCTCCAGTAAAGGCCATATTGCACATCGAGTGGGGGTCCACCGACAGTGGATGCCGCTCAGTAAGCTGGATGTCGAGGTTTTTCCGAGGGTGTTGTGGAACTATGGCTGGTTCAGGCAAGCAACCCAGTGACTTTGCAGACAAGGTCTCCCGGCGATTGCTTACTGCGACTGCACCGGACACCCCATACCGCCCGGTCCAAAGCCGGGGCCTCGGCCCATGCCCATTCCAGGTCCCATGCACGTTCGATTCTTTAAGAAGAGGGCAAAGGCCTGCCGCTTTTCGTCCGGAAGGCTCGCCAAGGTTTGGCTAATTCGCAAAAACGCTTCTCGGTCAATCTGGCCCTTGAGAACGTGCAGTTCGTTGATTTTAGGATCCGCGGCTCGTATGTCTCCGGGGTGTTTCGCAATTTCGTCTAATACTTCCAGGTTCTTCTCCATGATCCTGCTTCTTGCTTCCATCATCTGTGCACGGGCTTCTCGGGGCCACATTTGCCTTATGGTGCGGAAATCTTCGCGCGTCAACGTCGCTGTCCCGGCGGCAGAAGGGCCTGCTCCCATCCCGGCTCCGCGTTGCAACCAGAGGTGCCAGCCCACCGTCGCGGCAACAGCGAGATTAATGGCCATTGAAAAAATGAAAAGACCGATAAAGACAGCCTTCTTCATCGTGAATTCTCCTCAACGCCGATGGTCATTACGACTTCAGCGAGCGATCCGTCCTGATCCGGCATCATATAGTCGAGCATGGCTTCCGTCCTGTTGATATTTAGCATGTCAGTTACAGAGCGGCCGGCCAGGTTCCCCAATCCCACAGCGAGCAGGATCACCATCGCCATCAGAGGCACTCTACTCCACGCGGGAAAGAGTTCTCTTCCCTCCCGGCGGGTTCGCTCCAATTCTACGCGCTCCTTGATCCTCCGGGCCAGGGACCGGGACGGCACAGGGCCGGGGATGGACTGCAATTCATTGTTCATTGCAGCCATGCGCTCGAAAACTCTCCGGCAATCCGGGCACCGGTCCAAGTGAAGCTTTAGTGCTTCCCTCAGGGGCTCTGCCAGTTCGCCGTCTAAAAACAACGAAATCTGCTTGTGGAATTGGCTGCAATTCATGGACCTAGCCTCCAACACTATATACCGGTAAGTAAGACAATACCCGCGAAGTATTGCATGCTTATTCCTCTAGAATTTCCATAAGCCTCTTGCGAGCGCGAAAAATCAGCGACTCTACCGAGGACACGGAAGTCTTCATAACCTCGGCGATTTCTTCATAGCTCAGGTTCTCCTGAGCTTTCAGCATCAACGCTTCGCGTTGTCGCTGCGGGAGCGAGTCGATCGCCAGCTCGACTTTACGGTATTCCTGTTTCGATCCCAGCAGCGTCTCGGAATCCTGTTCCGGCGAAGAAAAGGGATTGTCCGCCTGGTGGAAGTTTCGGTCCTCTTCACCGGAGTCACCGAGGAACCTTAAGGCTTTTCGCTTGAGCGCGCTGAAGACATTGATACTTTGATTGCGCGCTATGGTCAGCAGCCATGTCTTAAAGGAAGCTTTGGACGGAGAGAACCCGTCGAGGTGCCTGAAGACCCTCAGAAAAGTCTCCTGGACAATGTCTTCAGCTTCTTGGGGAGAATTCGTGATGTTATAAGCAAGACGGTAGACCAACGTGGTATATCGTTCCACCAACGTATTGAAAGCGGCTTCCGAGCCTCCCTGAGCTTGCTGAACGAGTTGTTCGTCGGTTACACCGTCTGAAATCTTCATCAGCTAGATCATGAACGAGTATGGCCTCATTGACAAGAACCCAGCGAATTGCCTGTTCGGGCCAGGAGAATTTGGCACGGAATGAGTCCTGTTTGGTCAATGTAAAATGAAATACAGATAGCTCTTTCCTCGTTCCGAGGCTCCGCCCGGGAGTGTATGCCGGGAGGCCCTGCTTCCCTGACTGGGTTGAAATAACATGTGTTTCCGGGCAGAGCCCGGAAGACAAGGGTTCCCAGGCGGAGCCTGGGAACCGGAAGTCACGGCAAGGCTTTGGGCAAGTACTTTGGCCTCATCGGGCTCAAGATCCACCTTTAGCACAATCTCTCGCAATAAGCGCGGCTCCCAGGGCCCCGACAATTTGAGGTTCGACCGGTACGTTCAAGCTTCCGCCGACTCGTTGCCGGACCTTCGCGGCTATGCCGGTGTTTTTAGCCACACCGCCTGTCATGGTCACTTCCGGGGCTACCCCTACAAGTTCCAACATGGCGAACACCCGGCTGCATATGGCCTCGTGAAGCGCGTTGAGAATGTCTTCTATGGGTCTGGCCTGAGCTACCAGGGAAATGACCTCCGACTCGGCGAAAACGGTGCACATACTGCTGATCGATATGTCCTCCTTTGAGTTCATTGACAGAGGCCCCATTTCCTCCAGCCCAATTTCCAGTGCTCGGGCCATCACTTCCAGGAACCTGCCGGTGCCGGCGGCGCATTTGTCATTCATGGCGAAGTCAACAACTCGCCCCCGGTCCGCGAGCCTGATGACCTTGCTGTCTTGGCCTCCTATGTCGAGCACGGTGCGAGTCCCTGGAAACAGGTGGTATGCCCCGCGGCCGTGGCAAGTAATCTCGGTGACTGCTTTGTTTGCAAAGGGTAGGCTGATGCGGCCGTAACCCGTGACCACGGTGAATTTGAGGTCCGCGTCTGAAATCCCCGCCTGCTCCAACGCTTTGTGAAAGGACTTCTCGCCTGCTACCCTACTATTCGCTCCAGTGGACGAAATATCATATGAAACGGTCTTCCCTTGGTCGTCAATAATGACGGTTTCCGTACTGAGCGAACCGACATCGATTCCTGCGTAGTACATTGTGGTGCTTAGGCATCCTTTTCATACAAGGAGTCCAGCAGGTCTCCGTACCTGTCCCTGATGGACTTCCTTTTGAGCTTGAGCGTAGGGGTGATTTCACCCTCTTCCTGGGAGAACTCCCTGGGAAGGATGATAAACTTCTTTATCGTCTCATATCGGGCCAATTTATTGTTCACTTCGTCCATGTATTTCCGGATTCGATCTCGGATTTCCGGGCTTTGAGTCAACTCTTCGTAGGTTTCGTAAGACATGCGCCGCTCCTGGGCCAAGGCTTCCGTTTCCGCCCGATTCAGAGTCACTAGTGCGGTTAGATACTTTCTCCGGTCCCCGTGGACCATGACATTGGAAAACAGAGGCATACCTTTGAACATGTTCTCAATGTTCTGGGGGGAGATGTTTTTTCCGCCGGAGGTTATTATTAGGTCTTTCTTCCTGTCGGTGATGACCAGGAAACCTCCGTCGTCCCAGCGCCCCACATCGCCGGTGCAGATCCAGCCGTCCTTCAGCAGTTCGGCGGTTAGTTCGGCTTTGTTGAAGTACCCCATGAAGTTGTTTCCTCTAATGAGGATCTCTCCGTCGGTCGCGAGTTTGACCTCCACGCCCGGCATGGGTTTGCCCACCGTTCCGTACCGGCAATGCTCGAATGTGGTCATGGTGCCGGAGATGGTCTCCGTGAGAGCATAAAACTCCAGAATCTGAATCCCGATGCTGTGCATGAACTCCCCTATCTCGGCCGACAGGGGCGCGCCGGCGGAAACAGCGAACAACAGCCTTCCGCCTAGCATTTCACGGATCTTGGTGAACACCAGTTTGTCGGCAATGTTGAATTTGAGCTTTAGAAGCGACGACAGGGGTTGATGGGCATTGAGTTTACGGCTTCTTTGCTTCCCCACGCCTACGGCCCAACCGAATATAAGACGCTTGAACGCGGAACCCTTTTCCACGGAGGTCACAATGCGAGCATACACCTTCTCGAATACACGGGGCACGCTCGCGATGAAAGTGGGATGCGCCTCCACCATATTACTGCCCAGGGTATCGAGAGACTCTGCGATGGCAAGAGGTATGTTCATAGATATGTTGTAATAATAGCTGGATACCCTGGGATAGAGATGCGACAACGGCAAGATCATGAGAGACAGATTGGTCTGCGGGTCCAGTTGAAAGAGTTGGTGTATGGAATCCAGGACGCAGGCAAGATTTCTGTGGCTGATCATACACCCTTTGGGTGGTCCCGTGGTCCCCGAGGTGTAGACGATCGCAGCCATATCGTCAGGATCGACACGGCCGCTCCTCCGCTCGATTTCAGCCTCATGTTCGCTTCTCAGAGCTGCACCTTTGGCCAAGAGCGTTTCATAGGAGATGATCTCGTCGTCCCCGTCCGGGACCGGTCCGGCGATCACGATGACCTTGGCAAGCCCTTTCAATTGGCTTTTCTGTGCCAGGACCTTGGCAAGCTGAATTTCATCTTCCACCACCGCGAATTTGGCGCCTGAATCGTTGATGATGTACTCGCATTGCTCCGGAGTATTGGTGTGATAAAGCGCGACGTTCGTTCCTCCGGCCAAAATGGTACCAAGGTCGGTGACGATCCACTCCAGCCTGTTGAAGGAAAGAAGCGCGAGCCGGTCCCCGGGCTGCATGCCCAAGTCGATCAGCCCGCAGGCGAATGAGAACGCCATATCACGGAGTTCCCCCCAGGCCAGGTCCTTGTACGGCCCGCCCGGCTCCTTCTTGTACTTGATAATTGTGTCGTTGTTAAAACTGCGGGCGTTGTCGATGAACGTCTTGACTATCGTTTTGTGTGCCATGACCATCTCCATCGTGCCAGATGCTGTTTAAGTACGAACTGCATCGAAGAACCCTGTGGATAGCTTGGGAACTCACTGGGCCAGTTCCTTTTTCGCCAGCAACATCTCTATAAATGCGTCAGCCCGGGTCTGAAATTGACTGAAAGAAAAGTTTTGGGCATCCATGTGGTCCGCGTCAATGATAACCGAGGGAATCCCGAGTTCCTTTTCCAGGGCTCGCTTTATGTCCATCTGCCCCAAGGTAATGGGGACGCAGGATTTGTTGCGGTGTAGGATCGCTCCGTCAATGGAGTATTCTCTGCACGCCTTGACCACCATCTCAATGCGTTTCCTGATGGACACGCACGAGACGAGAGGGTAGGACTTGAGACTTTTCAGAGCCAAGGCCTCCAGAGGACGGTCTGCGTCCAGTCGCAGGGACCAGGCCGCGGAGTAGGTTTCCGCTACCACCACTCCGCCCGCCTTTTCGAAGTAATTGAACAACTGCATGTTGTACCAAAGCGGGATGTTGTCCCAGAAAAGCCGGAGCTTCTCGTTTTCAACGACGCCTATTCCCGCCTCGGCCCGCTGTCTCACTTCATCCCTGACATTGGTGAGAAAATCCACCGCGATTTGAGTCCCCTGGAGGGTTACCATAACGAACATGATACCTATTTCGGCCGCTGAGAAAGGTGTCGGAACGTGCCTCCTGTAGGTCATAATCTCATCCCACAGAGCGCACGCTTGATCGGAGAGCGCAACCACTTCCTTCAGCCGGTCATAATCCAGCTTGCGGCCTGTGGTCTCGGTGAGGAAGTCTACGAGGCGGCGCATTTCGCTGACCGCGTAATCCAAATGATATTGCCGGATGTCCTCAACCGCCACTTGGGGCAGGTCCGCGGTGAACACACGGGCCTTGGGAAACCTGCGTTCCAGCGCGTGGAATATCTTCATGACCGGGATGCAACCTCCGCCGGGGGACAGCAGGATGTCCGGCTCCGGAAGCGCGCCAAGCGGTGTCGCCTCTTCGTTCATCAGTCCATGCACATACCCTATGATATTCCTGAGATATCCGCAGAGGTCCCGGGAGTAGCCCATTCTCTCGGAGACCTCGAAATTCCTGGGGGACATCCCGAACGCCGCACAGACCGGGGACCAGTTTTCGGGAAACAGCGGTTGCAGGTCCATAGCGTAGAATATCTCTATGGCCCCGTTCATAGGAGGCATCCATCCTACCGGTTTCCCCTGCGCCTTGGCCCGGGCACATTCCATATAGTATTCACCGACCACCTTGTGGAGTTCTTTGGCGGCACGGAGCCTCTTCCTGGACTTCTTGGATTCGTCCATTTTATCTCCCCAACATCTCGAAGAATGCTTCCAGACGGGTTCTAACTTGACCTTCCCCCATACCGGCTTCCTCCATTTCAATTGCGACGCTGGGTATTCCATGTCTCTTGAGTTCTTCGGCGAGCATCGGATGGTCGGCCAGATGAGGGGTGCAGTACTTCTGGAACAAAAAAACTACTCCTTTGGCCTGGGAATCTCTTATCAACCGGAGGATCAGTGGAGCCCTCTTTTCGGCCCTGGATCTGGCCGGACATGGAAATCTATTAATGTAACGGTCAATAAGACGCTCTATGGCTGTCAGGCCCTGTCCAGCAGGAGGATCGAAATGGCGAAGGCCTGTGCAAAGGTCATCCGCCACAACCTTGCCTCCGCATTCTTCCAAAAGTTCCAGGACTCCCGGCTCCTCTACCAGGCTACCGGACACCAGGACAGGAACTCCGCCCGCATCGGAGGCTTCAGTTTTTCTCAACCCCGCGATCAACTCCTCCAGCATCCGGCGGTAATCCTCCGGAGGAGTCACAAATCCGCTCTGAATGACCATGAGGAATTCACCGGCCGAGAGTGGTAGTTTCCCCCGATAACGAAGGCGGTACAGGTCCATGACCATACTTCTTATCTCTCGGTAAAGCTCAAGGGAGTCATCCAGGGCCTTTTCGGTGAATTCACCCCCGATCTCCTCCATTCTGAACTTCAGCTCCTCAATCGCGGACTGGAAGAAGGCTCGGGAGCCTTCGGAATCGTTGTACGGAAATGGAATGGTGTGGAAGATCTCACCGGAAATGTTTTCTTGCCAGATTTTCGCGAGCCCGCATGCAACATCGCAGGTGTATGCCTGCACTACGCCTGAAAGGAAATCGTATTGGCCGGTTAAGGCCTTCTCCAGCGCCTGCCTCATATAGGGACAGATAAAGCTGGGAGTCAGCGTATCGGCCTTCGTGGTAGCGCCGCCTCCTCCCTGCACCCTGACAGGGACGAATCCGGATGCATGGATCAACTCTATGGGAGTATACGTGCAGAAATATCCCAGTATCTTATGGCCGCGGGAGGATAAATCGGTGAGCCGTTTATCCTTCTGGCTTACGGCATTAATGAAAGGCTTCACCAATACGGATGACATGGCCCGTGACACCTCCACGTGTGTATCGGGAATGTGTGATTTTAGTTTTGACGGCCTGCATTAGACCGGATGGGAACATGGCGTATCCATTCGTCGACCTTAGTGGCAAGGGGTTCGGGATTCCGCGCCCATTGAAAGTGTCCGATCCGGCCGGGTCCGAGATCGTTTTCGGTCAAATGCCATTGAGTAAGGCGTGCGTTGGCCATTTTTCGGCACAAGTTATCCGCAGCTTTCTTGGGCGCGAGAAAATCCTTCTCAAAATTGATTGCCAGGACCGGTGTGGTGATTTCGCTCAGGCGCTTCTCAAAGTTATGGTGGTTATTGGCAACTTTGTACCGCCCTGTCAGTGCTTCGTTGGCCCAATCCCGCATCACTTGCCGGGCTTCAATTCCGGCAAATCCTATTCTTTGGCCCGGGAAATAACCGAATATTTCAGCCAGCATTCTGAACAACTGAGTTCCGAACAGCACGCCTATGTTGTGGGGAAAACTCCAGCCGCGAAAAAAAACGGAGCACGAGGTTAGAAGAATCAGCCCCACTACGCCTTCCGGCTCGGTGCTCAAATACAACGTACTGAGCTGGCCCCCCAAGCTATGGCCCAGTATGAAAAAAGGATTTTCCGGGAACTCCCGTTTCACGGCATCCACGTAAGCGGGCAGATCATAGGAGACTATCTCGTGGTAACCGAAATCCGTTTGCCTGGAAGGCCGGACCGAACTACGCCCGTTTCCACGCAGGTCCGCGGTAACCCCAATCCAACCGCGTTTTGTGCCGGCAACAGCAAATGGCTCGTAGAAATCGGAAGTCACACCCAGCGCAGGCACAAAAAGCACCACCGGTGACGAATCATCCATGTTGCCGGTATAAATTGTGATGGCGGACTGTGCGCCGTCCTTCATATTTACTGGACGAGTCTTCTTGCTGACTGCGAACACGCGGCAATTCCATTTCCATGTACAGGAGTGCCCGATGGCGTTTTGCAGAGTTGACTAATGAAGCTGATAAGCGGGGGTTATTGTTGCCCGTCACCCACACCCAGCTTAAAGACCTTTTCGGCATTGCGGTAAAGAAACAACTCCTTTACTTCATCATCCGAGACGATTGCATCGAGCCCTTTCAGGCATCGTTCCGCAGTTACCATGGGATAGTTGGTGCCAAAAAGAACCTTTCCGCGACCGTTCTTGTTGAGATACTCTACAAGCTCCCCCGGATAACGCTTCGCCACATATGCCGATGTGTCAATGAAGACATTCGGATGTTTTGTGGCAACGGCAATCATTTCCAAAGTCCACGGATATCCGATATGACCACAGACTATTCTGAGTTCAGGAAATTCAAGCGCAACCTGGTCGATGTAAGGAATCGGGCGGCCCGGCTCCGACGGGCACAGAGGACCGGTATGCCCCACCTGAAGACACACCGGGACATCAAGGTGGACACACTCAGCATAGAGAGGATAATACCGGCGATCTGTCGGCGGTAAGTTCCAGAGCCATTGGACTATTCTGAGCCCTTTGAATCCTAATTCGTTTATGCAACGCCTGAGTTCACGGATTGCGGCCATTGGTCTGAACAAATCTACTGAGGCTATCCCTATAAAGCGATCCGGGAATCGTTCGACAATTGAGGCTACTTCGTCATTGGAAATTAGCGCGCCTTGAGGCCCCCACCAGGCACTCACCAGGCCCTTCTGAACTTTACCTTGATCCATTGTGGCTATGGTGAACTCCACGGGAATCTCAACCGTGGCCTTCTCCATCCCCGTCCATCTCCGTAGTGATTCGAACATGGGATGGTTGGTGAAGTCCAAGTTCGGATGTTGCATCCAGACGTCAATAATCCTGTACGAGGCTGTCATTGGCCCCTCCCCTGCTAAAGCCCCATGAATTTTGCGGCAATGCCTTTCATGACCTCATTGGTGCCCGCGAAGATCTGCATGACACGGATGTCTCTCCACGCACGCGCGATGGGGTATTCTTCGCAATAACCGTAGCCGCCATGAAGCTGAACGCAGCCGTCGGCCACTCTCATGGCCATTTCCGTGGTCCAGTATTTGGCCATGGAGACTTCAACCACAACGTTTTTGTGCTCCATATGGTCCACGATCAACTTGTCCACGAAGGTACGGCCCAACTTAGCTTCAGTGGCCATCTCCACGATCTTGAACTGGTTGTACTGAAATTTGCTGATTGGTTTGCCGAATGCGGTCCGTTCCTTCGCGTATTTTATAGTCATTTCCAGCATACGTTCCGCGGCTGCCACTGCGGATATGGCTACCAACAGCCGCTCCTGCTGCAACTTGTCCATGAGCATCAGGAAGCCGGAGCCTTTCTGGCCGAGCCGATTGGCTTTTGGCACCCGGCAGTCATTGAAAAACAACTCAGCCGTGTCCTGACTGTGCCAGCCCACTTTTTTCAGCTTTCTGCCTTTTTCAAACCCCGGTGTGGTTGCTTCCACCAGATAGAGGTCGATGGCCTGGTAGGGGTTGGGCTCTTTGGGGTCCCTGGCTGCCAGAACCAGGAGATCGCAGAGAATGCCGTTGGAGATGAATGTCTTTTGGCCGTTGATGACCACATGGTCTCCGTCTTCGACGGCTGTGGTACGCATGGATGCAAGATCGCTACCTGCATTGGGCTCGGTCATACCAACCGCGGAAATGATGTCCCCGGAAATGCAACCGGGAAGGTATTTGTGCTTCAGGTCCTCGGAGGCAAATGCCGTGATATACGGAACAACTACGTCACTGTGGAGAGGCGCAGCCAATCCGGAATGATTCGTGCGGACCAATTCCTCGATCATGATCACTGAATACAGGAAATCCGCTCCCATTCCGCCGTATTCTTCAGGCACGTCCATACAGAGGAAGCCCTGTTCGCCCAGCTTCTTCCAGATGCTTCTGGGCACTATCCCTGCCTCTTCCCACTCCTCGACGTACGGAATGACTTCTTTCTCGAAGAACTTGCGCAGGGCCTGCCGGAAGATTTTGTGCTCTTCAGTGTAATTTATGATTTCCATGGGGATCTCCCCTATCTATCTAGATATTTCAGTCGCGTATTCATTCCCATCGTTGTCGTGAAGAACCAGTCGGCGGGATTTGCTCCACAATGCCTCGTCCATGTAGCAATAAAACGCCTTGATTTCACCCGGCTCAATACGCTGCTCTCCCGCGGGCATCAACGTGTCGATACGTTTTGATCCGTATTCCCCCGCCAGGTCCAGGTAACTGGGCACAATGACCGCTCGATCGCCTACATTCCTGACGTGAATCTCCAGGTTCTGATCCCAGACCCGGATGCTGCAACACGTCTTAAACGACAGGACATCCTCCGCCGAGGAATTCATTATTGCCCTAATTTCTAGCACTTGAGATACCCTCGACCGACGATGCAAGGCGCAATGGTTTTTTGCGGCCTAGCGAGCGCCGTGTCCTAGAAACGTGCGTTCAGACGACTAAATCTCGCGGAGTCCCTTCTCACAATTTCCCGACGATAGCTATGCTGCAGACGTTCATGAACGGGACGCCGCCCAAGTTGTGAGTCAGGCCGTATCGCGGGTCGGGGAGTTGCCTTTCCCCTGCACGGCCATTCAACTGAAGATACATCTCGTAAAGCATTCGCAAACCCGAGGCTCCAATGGGATGCCCGAAGCATTTCAGGCCGCCGTCCACCTGACAGGGGACGCCCCCGCCATCGCGATCGTAGAAGCCGTCCAGGCTGTCATAGACTGCTCGGCCTCTTTCGGAAATATGCAGGTCCTCGTACGTGACCAGCTCCGTGATGGAGAAACAATCATGCACCTCCATCATGCTGATTTCTTTTTTGGGGTCGGTTATTCCGGCCTCCTTGTAGGCCCGCAGGCTGCATTGTTCGGTCGTAAGGAAATGGTCGCCGTCCCAGTCGTTGAAGCCCATCTCTTCGCCGCTGCTGAGGGCCAATTGGAGGGCCTTTACCGTAACAAAGTCCTTTCTGCCCATTTCCTTCGCCTTTTCCACCGTCGTGACGATCGCGCAGGCCGCACCGTCGCTCACGCCGCAGCAATCGAAAAGCCCGAGCGGATGGGCAATAATGGGAGCACCCATGACCTGGTCTTCGGTTACGGGCTTTCTGAGGTGGGCCTTGGGATTGAGCGCGCCGTTGGAATGGCTCTTTACCGAAACATGAGCAATCGCTCGTTTCAGCTCCTGGTCAGGGATGCGATATTTGGCCGCGTAAGCCGTAGCCAACTGGGCAAAAGCGCCGGGCGCGGTAATGTTCGGCCACCACAGCCAACTGAGAGATCCCCAGCTCGAACCGGGATTGGGGAGCCCGCCATAGCCTGTGTCCTTGAGCTTCTCCACTCCCATTGCCAGGGCAAAGTCGTACGCGCCCGAGGCCACAGCGTAAACCGCACCACGAAAGGCTTCAGTGCCGGTCGCGCAGAAGTTCTCCACGCGTGTCACCGGGATTAAAGGGAGGCGAAGCGTCATGGACAGCGGCAACGCGCTTTTGCCTACATTGACCTCATCCATGCAGGTGCCGAGCCATGCAGCCTGGATTTCGTCACGATCTATCCCCGCGTCGCTCATGCACTCGGTGAAGGCTTCCACCATCAGTTCTTCCGCGCCCATATCCCATCGCTCACCGAAGCGGGTGCAACCCATCCCTAATATCGCCACCTTGTCCTTAATTCCTGTAGCCATGTTCGCTCCTCCGGTTTTTTCGGGAGAGGGGATTGCCGGGGAACCCTTTTTTGCAAAAAAGGGTTCCCCGGACCCCTCCCCAAAAACTCCCATATCTCGCCGCCATTACCGCGATCGGCGGTAATGGCTGGCCTGCATTCATCCAACTTCCTTCCAAAACTTAAGAATCTTCAGCTCCTTGAGGCCAGGCGCCCCAAGTCACAACAAGAGTTTTTTTGGTCATGATAGAAAGTTTTTTGAAGGGGGCGCCGGGGGAAATTTTTGTTCACAAAAGTTTCCTCCCGGCAATTCTTCTCCTCCCCTCTTTAAAACTTGAATAGTTTTTCGATGAGCTGAGACTTCATCAGGTCGCCTTCGATTTTGAGTTTACCCGACGTGTAGGCCTGCATGGCGTTGAGTTTCTTCGTCATCAGGGCCAGGAAGTCTTCATCCGACATTACGATGGTGGTGGTGGGCTTATCGTGTGTCCCCGGAGCGGCATGGCATTTGCCGTTCTTCACCTCGACGTACCATTCACCGCCGCCCGGGCCGCTGATCCGGTACTGAAAGACGACATCCAGACCGGCTGCCTTGTCCGGCTGGAACGCCGCTTCGATGCCATCGAAAACCGCCTTGACCGTCAATCCGCCGCCGGTCTCGCTCTTGGCCTTATCTTTCGGCTCGAAGGCTTCCAACATGTCTCCCAGAGCGCTTGTAAGATTGTAAGACTCTTTTGCTCCGTGGAGATCATTGATCGCATTCCATTGCTCATGAATCTGCTCGGGCGTAGGCGGGGTTTTGCCGTCGCCTACTACCGCGCCCGGTCCGGTAACCACTGCGGCCCGGTTGAAAACACCCATTCCTGCATTGAATATCATCCCGGTTTCAGCAGACGCGTCGGAACAAAGATACAGGACAATCGGCGCCACAAACTCGGGTTGGACCTTCTCAAACAGATCCGGCGGCATAACGTCCTGGGTCATACGTGTCGCTGCGGTGGGAGCGATCGCATTGATCTTGATGTTGTGCTTTTCGCCTTCCAGCTTCAGCGTGTTCATCAGTCCGACGAGTCCCATTTTGGCCGCGGAGTAGTTGCTTTGGCCGAAATTGCCGTAAAGCCCCGACGAAGACGTGGTCACGATGATGCGTCCATAGCGGTTGTCCCTCATTTTGAGGAAGGCCGGACGAGTGACGTTGTATGCGCCGTCAAGGTGCACTGAGCGAACCGAGGCCCATTCCTGAGGCTCCATTCTGGCAATGGTCTTGTCTCTGAGAATTCCTGCGTTGTTGATCAGAATGTCCACGCGACCGAAGGCCTCGACGGCTTTGTTGATCAGCGCCTCGCCTCCTTCGGGTGTGGCCACCGAGTCATAAGATGCCACGGCTTCGCCGCCCAGGGCTTTTATTTCCTCGACTACCTTGTCCGCGGGGCTGGACGAACCTTGGCCCGCGCCGTCGCGCGCGCCGCCGAGATCGTTGACCACGACCTTGGCTCCTCGTTTTGCAAGTTCCAAAGCGTACACACGACCTAAGCCGCCGCCCGCGCCCGTTACCACCGCTACTTTTCCGTCAAAGCGGATCTCCTGTGCTTCCCCTTCCGCGGGCACTGGGATAGGCATCGGGACTGCCTTCCAGAAGTAGCCTGTAAAGCCTCGGTCCTTATCCGTATATCGTTTCCGGAAGGAAAGCTTGACAGGCTGTCCTACTCTCACGTCAGACAGCTCGCAATCGGTAAAGTCGGCCATGAAACGGCCGCCGCCGTCGAATTGGACCATGCCGTATACAGCCGGGGGATCCAACGACACGGCTAACAAATCGCCGGTAAAGCTCTTGACCGTGGCAGGGACTTCGGCGAATTCGTAGTCTTCCTGCGTGTGGCTGTCTCGACACTCCGGATTAACGCATATATCCATCTTGGGAAACTGCGGAGTTCCGCATTTGGTGCATTTCCCGCCGACCATTCCCAGCAGCATTTTGCGTTTGCGCCACAGGACCGTCATCGCGGTCTGGGAAGGGACCTCGGCCCGGATACCCATTTCTGTTTGAATAAGGTCGCGGAACTTCAGAAATTTAGGATAGTTGTCTATGGTTTTCTTGTTTTCCAGAGAGCCCGTAACTCCAGATCTTGGCTGCAATTTGGTGATGTTTTCAGTAACTTGGAAATACAGAGCGTCGCAGCCTTGGCCAAAGCCTGCCAGGAGAATCCGATCGCCGGGCTTCGCGTTCTCGAGGGCCTGAACAAACATGACCAGTGGATGGGCCGTGCCGGTTTCACCACAAGCCTCGTGCAGATTGTCCACCACTTTGTCAGGGCCCGCTCCGAGCTTTTGAGCTATCTTTCTATGCTCGGCCTTGAAGAAGCATGGAAAAACGAATTTGTCCACATCGTCCATTGAAATGGAAAGCTTCTGGAACAGGCCCGAAACCGCCTCGGGAATGATCTTGGAGTAGCCTTCGTCACGAACCCATCGCTCTTCCCACATGTAATCGTACTGGTTGCGGTCCCCGCGGTAGTGGTCCACGAAATCGTGAGAAAGCGAGTAAGAGCCTTTGAATTCCGCAATTACGTCCGAGTCTCCTACCATCACCGCGGCCGCGCCGTCACCGAACCACATCTCGTAGAAATACGCGGCTTTGGCCTCCCGTTTGTCCGAAGCGACAACCATAGCCTCGTGCACGTCGTTATTCTGGACCGCGGACAGAGCTGTTATCAGCCCCGTGGTACCCGCCTTGAGGCACGATGTGCAGTCCTGGGCGAGGATGTTGTTCTTCAGATTTACCGCGGTCTTCAGGATACCCGCGTTGAGCCGGTCGCTGAACGGGAGCGTGGTGGAGCAAAGATAAAGCGCATCCACGGCCTGTTTGTCCACACCTTTGAGGCAATCCTGGGCCGCGGCCACTGCCATGGTCAGGCTGTCCTCGTCCCAGTTGCAGAAAGACCGCTCACCCTGCGCCACCATGACAATTGCCGGAGCAAACCAGCCCATGTTTTGAAAAATGCTCATGCGGTTCAGCCGCAGTCGAGGAATATAGCCGCCGTAAGAAGTTATGCCGATCATGGTTGGCTCTCCAGTTTTTGGTCACCGGGCTTGAGGCGGCTCAGCGCCCGATGAGGATGGAGGGGGAGACCATCTCCCTCTCCAAGCCTCCCCCATCGTGATCCGAGGCGCGTGGGCTCGTCACCGGTGAACGGTTACCTTAGATGGATCCAAACTTGAACAACTTCTCGATGAGTTGGGACTTCATCAGATCACCCTGGATTTTCAACTTGCCTGAAGTGTACGCCTGCATCGCGTTCAGCTTTCCGGCAATCAGACTCAGAAAATCCTCATCGGACATGTTGATCGTAGTTGTAGGGCTGGCATGCTCTCCAGCCTTAGCTTCGCATCTCGCGTCTTTGATAATCATCTGCCAGACGCCCCCACTCGGGCCGGTGAGCCGGAACTGGAATACCACATCCACTCCCGCAGCCTTTTCCGGCTGAAAAGCGTCAGCGATTCGATCAAAGACCTTTTGGACAGTCAGGCCGGGGGCTGCTGCACCCTGCTCATCGGGCTTCGGAGTCAAATTCTCCAACATGGCCATCAGAACCGCCGTGGCTCCGGCATATTCTTTCGCCCCTTCGAGAGAAGCTATGCTTTTCATTTGGCCGGCCACCTGTTCCGGGCTGGGGATCTCCTTCCCGCTGCCGATAGTAGCCCCCTGGCCGGTGACAATTGCGGAGCGGCTGTAATAGCCCATGCCCGCGTTGTAGATCGATCCCGTCACCGGGCACTGCTCAGAGCACAGGTAAACCACCAGCGGCGCTACCAATTCCGGCTTGAGCTTTGACGTCAGATCCGGAGGGAGAAGGTCGTCGGTCAATCGCGTCGTCGCTAACGGCGCAATCGCGTTGACCTTGATGTTGTGCTTTTCGCCCTCAAACCGGAGAGTGTTCATCAGGCCGACCAGCGCCATCTTGCCGGCGGAATAGTTTGTTTGGCCGAAATTCCCGAAAAGCCCTGCCGCGGAGGTAGTAAAGATGATTCTGCCGTAACCGGCCTCTCGCATTTTCAGAAACGCGGGCCGGGTTACGTTGTACGCGCCGTCAAGATGCACTGAAAGCACGCCGGACCATTCCTGCGGCTCCATCTTTGCCAGGCTCTTGTCGCGAAGGATTCCCGCATTGTTTATCAGTATATCTACGCCGCCATAGGCCTCCACAGCCTTGCTCACGATGGCTTGGCCGCCTTCGGCCGTGCCCACGGAATCGTAGGTGGCTACCGCATCGCCACCCAAGGCTCGGATTTCCTCCACCACCTTGTCCGCGGGGCTGGCAGATCCACCGCCCGAACCATCTCTGGCTCCCCCGAGGTCATTGACCACGACTTTCGCTCCACGCTTGGCCAATTCCAAAGCATAGGTACGGCCGAGGCCCGCTCCTGCGCCGGTTACGATTGCCACTCTTCCATCAAACCGTATCCCCTGCTTGCGGTCGCGATCTTCCATCTCTTCGCGTGTCAACCATTCCACAACCCCGCGGTCGATGATCACTTCACCCGTCTCCGCGTTGATCGTCCTAAAGAGGGCCTTGCCCTCCTCAAGTTTCCATATCTGGGTCTTTATAGGCACGCCCGGATAGATAGTCCGCGAAAACCGGTTGCGGAAACGCTTCATTCGCTCAGGCTCGCCGGGGAACAAGTGCTTGATCACCGCTCTGCACGCGTAACCGTGAGTGCACAGGCCATGCATGATCGGCTTTTCAAAGCCGCTAAGCCGCGCGAACTCGGGGTCCACGTGAAGCGCGAAAATGTCCCCACTTAGCCTGTACAGCAACGGCTGATTGGTCGAAGGGACCGCGTGCTCCTCGAAATCCGGCGGCCGGTCCGGGAACTCCACGGGCTCTTTGGGCGAGTCAGGGCCTCCAAAGCCGCCGTCGCGACGACCGAAGACCGTGCAGATATTGGTGAAAAGCCTCTGACCGTTGGAATGGTACGTGTCGGCCTCGGCCACCACCAGTGCGCCCTTGTCCGCGCCCTTATCGTAAATGTGAGTGATCGAGCCTTCTGTGGAAAGCGTTCCCTCGACGGGAATGGGGTTGTGAAAAATGAGGTCCTGTTCCCCGTGGAGCACACCCGCGAGGTCCACATTTGCACTGATTCCGACCTGCGCAAGGAAGTCGAACACCGCTCCGATGGAAAAACTGGGGATGACCTTCAGCCGACTCTCATAACAGTATTCCAGATCATCAAACCCAGCCCCCACACCGAGCGCATAAAGCACGACATCCTTCCAGTCGTACTCCCTGGTCACAGGACCGATCTTCTTGCCAATACTCCCAAGATCAAGAGCCATCTCATCGCCTCCACGGGGAAGAGAGTTTGAAAGGAGGTTTTTGCGGGAGGAAACTTTATTGCAAAAAAGTTTCCCCCCGCACCCCCCTTCCAAAAACTCCTGCAATTTCGTCAAACCTGGGCCGAGGCTCCGGTACGCGAGCGACCTGAACTTCAGCTCCCAACACGTTACTGTTTGGTGCCACGGATGTGTCCCGCGCCCGGCGGGACTCATCCGTGAGGCTATACCGTTTCTCCGGTTGTTTGCCCACCAGCGAACGCGGGCAACAGAATGAACTTCAGGGTTTGTTTCACCATCGAGGTGTATTCGTCCCTTTTTACCTTGAGCATGGATCGAAAAAAATCCTCACCGGAGATGAAGCTGTATATCGCATTCATAACGGCCAGGACTTTCATGCTCTCAGGCTTCGGAACTGCCCTCTTGTCGCTGCAAAGCCCCATGGAGCGAGCAATATCGGAGATAAGCTCCGGCACATGAATATCCAGGATAGATTCATCCCGAGTCTTGGCAAAGTAACGAAACAGAATGAGGTTGGAGATTTCGGAATGGTCGAAGAGATAGTCGGTCATCATATCAATTGCGATGTCCATCCGCTGGGCCAGCGGCAGACCGTGAATCACGGATTCCACTTCAATGAGCTGTTGGCGCAGGTCTTCGTTGATATCCAGGACCACCGCTTGGTAAAGGTCGCCCTTTTCTCCCCAGTGGTAGTGCAGGGTTGAAATGTCAATCCCGACTTCCTCGGCGATCATCCTTGTGGTAGCGCCATGAAACCCGTATTCCCCAAATACGCGTCGAGCCGCGACAAGGATTCTCGCCTTCATGGAGTCAGGGTCTCTGCGTGCTTTTTCGAGCGGGGTCGCCATCTGGATATTCCATCTAAGTGTTCCATCAATTGATGGAGATCATAAAATAGGCAACCCACGGTGTCAAGGGAAAATGCTTGCATCTTTATAGCAGTTCTCGAAAGTAATGACCGATGGACCTATGGGTGCCACTGCTGGCTTGCCCAGCAGTGCCGGTCCACTCGGAAGGAACTTTCGAGAATCACTATAGAAAGGCAATAATGGTGGGCGTGAAATGGAGAGGCAGGCGGGACGCCTGCCCCAAAGAGTCAGGCAAGAAGAAACTCTCTCACAAATCATCGGCGTTCGGGAATCGTGCTCCGCGGGGTGGCCCGGAGGCCACTGCCTCCGGGTTCCGAAGGAACGAAAGGGGCTGTTTCGAGAGCACTGACCGATCCAACGTCTGTCGGTGCTATTCGCAGGCTGGAAATCACCTCCTGTCGCTGCGCGAGCCGCTGGTGGGACCGGCATCTTGCCGGTCATCCTAATAGACAGGCTGGAAGCCTGTCCCACCACACGTCCGGGCCACCCAGACTGTCATTGCGAGCGTAGCGAAGCAATCTCGGCGATCGAAGGCAGAGATTGCTTCGTCGTTCCACTCCTCGCAATGACATGAAACCGACAGGTCCGGGGGACAACTGTAGATCGACGTTCACCTCATCGTTCCCATGCCCTTCCACTCTGCCGGGGGAGCGCTAAACCCTCTCCTTGAACTCTTCTCCCAGCAACCCTTCCGGTCTGAGGAGCAGCACAAAGATAATAACAATAAATGCGAGGCTGTTCTTGAACGCGATGGAGAGGTACCCACCGGTGAGGGCTTCCGCTATGCCCAGGAGGAGTCCGCCGACAATCGCGCCCGGAAGGCTGTTGAGTCCTCCGAGTATTGCAGCGGCAAACCCCTTAAGGAAAGGTTCCAGCATGAAGAATGGATCGAGAAGCAGAGCTGGCGCGAGGAAGAGCCCGGCCACCACGCCCAGGGCTGACGCAAGGCCCCAGGAAAAGGCCAATATGCTTCGCGTCGGAATTCCGAGAGTCTGAGCAGCGGTCAGATTCTCCGAAGTGGCCCTCATGGCCAGGCCCAAACGGGTTTTTTGCACGAGCAGGTAAAACAGGAGACAGCACAGCAAACTGATCCCCAGAGTCCCAAGGCTCAACTGACTTATGGTGATGCCGCCGAGCCTATAAATCTTCGTTTCAGACAAGGGAAATGGGAAAGCCTGAGGTTCAGTCCCGCCAAAGTACGATATGACGCCCTGAAGAATGAGACCTAGTCCCAAAGTAAGAATGATCTGCCCCAGTTGAGTGGCATCACGCCTCTGAGCGGGCACCAGGATGACAAAATAAAACGCCATGGCCAGCGCCGCGCCGGCAAGCAGGGCAACACCATATGCCACGCTGAAAGGCGAATCCATCCCCAGCAGCATGAAAGCCACGAACGTCCCGAAGGTCGTAATATCTCCATGCGCAAAATTTAGGATTCGTGTGGAACGGTAAATCAATACCAGCCCCAACGCTACCAACGCATAAAGACTGCCCGTCGATAACCCCGAAATAAAATACTGACCAAATTGCTGCATATGGGCTTCCTTTGGAATTTTGAAGAGTTTCCGGGGAGGGGCTTTTTGCAAAAAGCCCCTCCCCGGACCCCTCCGCAAAAACTCCTATGTCATGTCCGCTGTTTCGCCTCCGCTGGCAGCGGAGGCGAAACAGCGGATACGACATGAAGCTGTTGAAATGGCACGAGCTAAAAAGCCCTTTTACACAATTTATGCCCGGAGCCAAAATTTTTGTCCGAATGCAGTTAGTTTGCGTAGAGGCAGGTCCCCGTGCCTGCCCTAGTCCCAACGAGACCCCAGGACAACGGCGGACGAGTGAATCCGCCCTGCGAGTCCACTGCTTCTCTTTGAACGCGAGAAATGCCTTCACGCACAGTCGCAAGAGACGAATCGGACAGCAAGTTTTGATCCTGGTTCCCAGGCCCTGCCTGGGAACCACATGATACAAGAGTTTTTGGGGAGGGGTCCGGGGAACCCTTTTTTGCAAAAAAGGGTTCCCCGGATTAATCCTCACTCTTTCTTCTTCCCTGCCTCTCCCGCTTCCTACCGAAACGGCCAGTTTCGGAGGTAGAGTCTTGTTTTGTACCAGCGGCCTGCGAGGCCGAGGGGTTCGAATATTAGGATGACAAGTATTGTTACGCCGAAGATCACCGGGACCATTTGCTTGAACGAACTCAGGAGCTGCGGCACGAGGATGACAAAGACGGCTCCCATGATAGCGCCTTCCACTGACGCCAACCCGCCGATGATCACAGCGACGAACAGGGTGATGGACTCCATGAAGGTGAACATGTTCGGTTCCAGGTATCCGATAAATAGGGCGTAAAGCCCACCCTGAATGCCCGTGTAGAAAGAGCTGACAGCGAAAGATAGCAGTTTGTAGTGGGTAAGATTCACTCCAACGACTTCCGCAGCGATATCGTTGTCTCGTATCGCTATGAATGCGCGGCCCATGTACGACGAAATGATGTTGTACGAAGCTAAAGTGAAGAGCAGAGCTATAATGAAATTAAAATAGTAATTAAAGGTGATCTTGGACATGCCCAGGATGGGCGTCAGTTTCGGAACCGTCAGCCCCATGCGACCGCCGGACAGAAGTTCGGAGTTCGCCAGAATTTGGTAGACCGCGATTCCGAACCCCATTGTAGCGATGGCCAGGTACGGCCCTTTCAGCCGAAGAGAAGGAAATCCTACAAGGACGCCGAATAGCCCCGCCGTGACTCCGGAGCACAGCAGAGTCACCGGCCAGGGGATATCCAACCGAGCCAGGTGGCCGAAAGTGAAAGCGCCGATGGCCAGAAAGCCCGCCTGCCCAAAAGATATCTGGCCGGTGTATCCGATAAGGAGGTTCTGGCCCTGCACACCGATGGCATAGATGCAAATGATAGTTGCGATGTACGTTACGTGTTCCGGCCCGTACAAGGGCAGTAGAAACAGCGCTAGCACGATGGCGCCGACCCACACACGGGTCCAGGGTTTTCGAATGAGTTGAAGCTCTTCGCGATAGGATTGTATCAAGTCCATTTGTTGCTCATTTTCGGTAAAGGGAGTCTATTAGGTCTGCGTAACGCTTTTCCAGGAAACGCCTTTTCACTTTCTTGGTAGGGGTGACATCGCCGTCTTCTTCGTAGAATCTCCTGGGAAGCAGCGCGAATTTCTTGATGGATTCTACCTGGGAAAGCGTCTTGTTAACTTTGGAGACTTCCTGCTCAATGAGTTTGTGAATTTCCGGATTTTGTGTCAGGTCTGCGAAAGTAGTGAAGGGGACCCTGTGGTCCTGAGCGTATTTGGTTACATTGTCCTCATCAATCAGTATGAGGGCCGACAGGAACTTGCGGCCGTCGCCAATGACCACAGCGTCCTGTATGTAAGTGCTGAACTTAAGCTTGTTTTCAATGAACGCTGGCGTGATGTTTTTCCCTCCGGCCGTGATAAGAATGTCCTTTTTCCGATCGAGGATCTTGAGAAACCCATCATCCATAACCCCGACATCTCCAGTATGGAGCCATCCGTCTACAATGGTTGACGCGGTTAGCTCCGGGTCTTTGAAATATCCTTTAAAGACTCCGGCCCCTTTGACCAAAATCTCTCCATCGTCCGCGATTTTGGTTTCCATGCCTTCCACGGGCTCGCCTACGTATCCCCATCTGGGTCGATCGATGCGCTGGATCGCGATTACGCCGCTGCTCTCAGTTTGGCCGTACCCTTCCCTCAGAGGAATGCCCAAGGCATTGTAATACTCGAAAAGCTCAGGTGATGCCGGTGCAGCCGCACACACCGCCCATCTGACTCGTTCAAAGCCAAGTTGGCGCTTCAAATGCCAAAGCACCAGCCAGTAGAACGGCCAGTATAGAAAGCTCCAGAGAAACCGTTCGTTACTCCCGGCCTTGGTTTTCACGTAGCGCATACCGAGGGCCATACTAATACGGTAAAGGGTTCTCTTAACCGGAGGCGCGTCGGACATTTTAATTTCGATCATTGAGGAAAACTTTTCCCAGATTCGAGGCACGCTGCAGAAAATTGTCGGAGATACTTCACGAAGGTTCTGCGAAAGCGTGTCCATGCTCTCGACGAAATTCACCGTTGACCCGGCCCGGACCGACATAAAGAGTGAGATGAGATTTTCATAAATGTGAGCGAGGGGCAGATAAGAGACCATTTCATCGGATTCGAAGGCCTGGCTGGCCGACATGAACGACTCAGTGATACTCAGAATATTGTGGTGGCTGATCATTGCGCCTTTGGGGCGGCCGGTGGTACCTGATGTGTAAATGATCATTGCCGTATCATCCGGCTTGATCGCTTTCATCCGCCGATCGACGCATTGCGGGTCCTGGCGCAGCTTTTCCCTGCCGCGTTCGAGATACTCGTCAAAAAAAACGATTTGCTCATGGGCGAAACCCCATAAGCCTTTAGGGTCCCAGACAACAATTTGGGCCACTTTGAGTTCATCGAGGATTTGGAGCACCTTATCAACTTGTTCTTCATCTTCCACGAACAGGACTTTGGCTTCGGAATGGCCTACCACGTAGGCCACTTGCTCCGCGGCGGAGGTAGGATACACGCCACAAGTGACACCGCCGGCAGACATGGTCCCGATATGACAGAAGAGCCATTCAGGACAGTTGTCCCCGAGGATGGCCACCGCGTCTCCCGGCTGAATCCCCGAAGAAATAAGAGCGGCTGCCACCTCTTTGGCCCGCGTCCCATATTCGGTCCAGGAGATCCTCTTCCAGATGCCGTATTCCTTGTGCCGCAGAGCCACTGCATCCTTCTTGCGTTCCACCTGCTTGAAGAAAAGCTCCGGGAAGCTTTGAGCCTCTACCGGCATTACCATCTCCTCCTCTTCTTGTAGAGTCTCCATCCCTTGGGAGACGCAGCGGCCTCTCCGCCCAGGCCGAGGTAAAGCTCCTGCACGTCCTCGTTTTCTGAAAGCTGTTCGGCCGTGCCTTCCAGGACAATGCGTCCGGCTTCCATTATGTATCCGTAATTCGCGATGCTCAGTGCAAGGCGAGCGTTCTGTTCAACCAGCAGGATGGTCGTTCCGCCCTGACTAATTTCTCGAAGAGCGTCGTAGACCACCCTTGCCACCATTGGAGCTAAGCCCAGGGAAGGCTCATCGAGCATTAGCAGCTTTGGCCTTCGGAGCATTGCTCTTGCTATGGCCAGCATCTGCTGCTCTCCACCGGAGAGAGTTTCAGCCTGTTGCCGCGATCTCCCCTTGAGAATGGGGAACAATTTGTACAGGTGTTCCAGATCATCACGGATGCCCTTGTCTTTGCGTCCCCAGCACCCGAGGTCAAGGTTTTCTTCAACGGTCAGTTCGCGAAATAAGCCCCGATCTTCCGGCACGTACACAACCCCCAGGGATGCGATCCGCTCCGGGGCGAGCCGATGAATGCGCCGTCCTGTGAATTCTATGATTCCTTTTTTGGGTTGGTCCTTGAGAAGCCCTGCTATGGTCTTGAGCAGCGTGGTTTTCCCCGCCCCGTTCGGCCCCAGGACGGCAAAAATTTCCTTTTCCTTGACCTGCAGAGAAAGCCCGTGAAGCGCATAGATTCTGTCAAAATATAAGGTTTCTATACCCGCGATCTTGAGAAGGGGCTCTGACGTTTGCTGATCCACCATGTAACCGATCCTTTTGGCGGGAAGAACAAAGGCTTTTCGGGGAACCCTTTTTTGCAAAAAAGGGTTCCCCGAACCCTTCCCAAAAAACTCTATTATCCCCGCAGTATTTCCCCGGGCTTGCATCGTAAGTCCTTGGAAATACTGCGGGTCAATCCTTTCGGCCCCTAAAGGCTGTTCTATGTACCGATGACCCGCGTTGAAGGGCACGCCTGGATGGTGTGTCAGCTCCAAACACTGGGCTTTTGTCGGAAAGAGATTTCAGCCGTCGCCCAGATAGGCCCTGATAACCTCCGGATTGCGTTGAACTTCCTCCGGGGTCCCTCTAGCTATCTCTATGCCGGACTCGAACGCCACCATCCTATCCGCAAGCCTCGACGCTATACGAAGATCGTGCTCTACCAGTAGTATGGCAGTCTTGAACCTGCCCTTGATTTCCATGATTCGATAGGCTGACTCCTCTTTTTCTTCGGAAGTCAGACCTGCAATGGGCTCGTCGAGCATGAGAAGTTTGGGCTCCAAAGCAAGGGCACGTCCCATTTCCACACGTTTCTGGACGCCGTAAGGGCAGTCTGCCACCCGCGCCTGCCGATAAGCCTGAAGATCCAGAAAGTCAATGATCTCCTCCACCACTTCGCGGTGCCGCAATTCCTCACTTCTCATCCGCAGGACAGCGTGAAGGGGATTCTTCCGGAATTTAGCGTGCCTGCCCAGGAGTAAGTTATCGAGGACATCCATATGGAGGAAAAGCCTGAGGTTTTGGAACGTCCGAGCTATCCCTCGAATCGCGATAGCGTCTGGGGAGAGCCCGTTAAGGCTCTTCCCCTGGAACCGTACTTCCCCCGTGGTGGGCTGGTACACCCCGGAAATACAGTTGAAGAGCGTGGTCTTGCCGGAACCGTTGGGACCGATAACCGTCAGAATTTCATGCTCCTCAACCTGTAGGTCGACCCCCGATAGGGCGCGGATGCCTCCAAAACTGATGAACAGCTTATTGACTTCGAGAAGAGCCATAAACTAGAACCGCGGTTTGAAAATCGTGTAGTCTTCCAGCGGAACGTGTTTGCCCTTTTGGGCTTGACTCATGCGGGAAGCGTTGACCCCGTGGCGGCGATCCGCGGTATATGTGACCGGCGCTCCTATGCCCTCGGGCTTCCAATCCTTGATCTGTTCCATGCCTTTGATCATGGATTCAGGAGTCAGGTTTTTGCCCGCCTTTTTGAGCCCCTCGACAAAGTGCATCATCGAGACGGCCCCGAACAACGCCAGGTATTCTTTGCCTTTGATCTGCGGATCGTATTTCAACATGATTTCCGCGACTTTGTCGGACGCGGGATCGGCTCCCGGGATACCTGAATTCCCGGGCAGGGCAATATATGTCCCTTCCCACACGTCACCGGCAACCTTATACATTATGGGGTCGCCGAGGGTGAAAGTTGTCAGAGCCTTGGGCCGATAGTCGATCTTGGCCATTTCCTTGAGGATCAGGGCCCCGTGGGTTGGGGTTGTATAGATGAGAACTGTGTCCGCTCCCGTTTCCTTCATCTTCAGTGCATGGGTAGAGAGGGCTCTTTCGGTAACCTCGTAAGGCACCGCTCCGGCAAGCTCTCCTTTGCCTTTCTCCGCGTCCAGAGCTTTCTTGACTCCGGTCATTGCCTCCTTGCCGTAATCATCATTCTGATAGAATAGGGCCAGCTTTTTTGCTCCCAGCTTATTGACAGCGTATTTGGCCAGGTATTCCGCCTCGTCTTCATAGTCCGGATACGAGATAAATACGTAGCCACGTTTGTCTTTCGGCATTTTTTCCCAGATGCGCACATCCCCGTAAGCTGTGATCAACGGAATCTTGTTCTCCAGGAAGAAATCTTTTGCTGCATTGAGAATCGCTGTGCCCAGCAAACCGCAAACTGCAAACACATTGCCTTTCATTTCCTGAAGATTGGCTAGGGCGCGGGTTGGATTGTAGGCGTCATCCTTCAGTATCACTTTGATCTTGCGGCCGTTGACTCCGCCTTGTTCATTGACGTAGTCCGCCCAAGCTTTCATGCCTTGACCGGTAACACCCCACAGAGCGGCAGGACCGGACAATGGAGTGGTCACCCCCACGACGACCTCAGTATCCGTCACGCCGGGAACGTCTGCGGCCTCGGAATTCCCTGACATCAAGGCCAGAAAGATCACCAACAAAACAAGAAGTCCTTTGGTCTTCATCGATCAATCCCCCTATTTCTATTCATTGCTTACCTTCCAGTAACGCTTACGGTTTTCCAAGCCCAACGCGTTGTCCGGGGTCACCCCCTTCCTCGAAAATGGGCAATCTCAATCTGTTTTCAAAGTGTTTTGTCCGCGATGCAAACCTATCTTTGTCGCGGCTTTCCTACGCGGTTTCCTCGCTTCACCAGAAGTACACGTGAATCTATTAGGGAGGCTGTTTATTCGTCCTTGGGTCAAGCGAACAAAGGTTGCGGCCGGACCCCCACATCAGCGCGGTTATGACTTTGACGCCCGGCCCTCCGCATATGACACCAGTGGAGAGGGGGCGTACTTGCTCAAGTTTGGCCGGGATGGCTTGCTAATAAGGTCAGGAACTTTCACCTGAGCCGTTCTGGTTGGTGAAAGGTTATCATTGCGCGGCTATGATTACATGATCCGGTTGCCGAGATCAACTGAAAATCACCATTTCCGGTAATCATTCACTTACGTGCGGGAGCGTCTCCCATGCCCCGAAGGGGCAGCCCGACGGTAGCCACGGGCGTAAGCCCGTGGAGAATGGCCCACACAATCTTTTGGATCACCGACCCTGGAGGGGTCGACCATGAATGTGAGTTGGACTTCGGTATTGGACGACCCCTTCAGGGTCGGTGATTCGGGGCTGTGGCAGTGCTTCCGGCCCACGGGTTACACCCGTGGCTACCATTGGTACGCCCCTTCAGGGCTAAGAATCCCTTCCACCCCCGCAAGACTGAATGGTTACCGTTTCCGTTAATCTGCCGGTTATTCGAGGGACAACCGACCTCTCCACTGCCGGCGATTTAAGGAGAATCCGATCAGCAGGTAGACTATCTCTTGAGCTTCTCCGCGGTTTGGAAAAACTCGTCGAAGGCTTCTTCGGTCTGAAATGCACGCCTTGGCACCACAAAAGCAGTCACAGCGCTCCCGTAAACGTAGATCACATCATCCGCTCTGATTATTTTTTCCACCGCGGCCCAACCGACTGTGGTCTCGCCGTACTCGGTAGTCTCGACTATTGAATTGGGAAGGAGCTTCAGAGCATGTTTTCCAACCATTGCTTTGTTTTGTCCTTCGAGGAGAAAGCGGGTTACGTGTTTTCTTGTTATTCTTCGTTCAATCCAGGGCCACGTTGCGATCCACAGTCCGGTAAACAAAATCCATGAAAGGATCAAGATCAGGGGCGGCGGGAAGTCGATGACCGCAATGAGCAATCCCAGCATGACCGGCACAACGTACCGGCTGAGCCACCGGTTCCGCAAAACAGCTCGCGAATGATCAAAATGATAAAGATTAAAGGCCACTAGATCATCCAGAGTGATTTCATACTGTAAAGTCATCCGCTCCCTCCAAATTCCTCCAAGATCCGGGAACCTCATACCCGCTTCACTTCTGTTCGTAGTGTTGCTTTCGGGAGTGCAGGACCTAAGCGAACGTACGCTCAGGTTCCGTAACGAAGTATCTGAAAGAAAAAAAGCCGTCAAGCCCATTCCGGCTTAACGGCCTGCGATCGTCATTCCGATTGATGCTTGGTCAGGCTTGGCTGTCCGGGAGGATCCCGAATTCCTTGAGGTAGCGATACAAAGAGTCACGAGAAATCCCCAGAAGTTTGGCTGCCTCCCTCTTGTTACCCTTGCACCGCTGAAGAGCGCCCAAACACATCGAGCGAGTGACTTGCTCGGTGACCTCTCGCAAGGTTCGGCCATCAAAGTCAATGTTCAGCGAACACTCCATCAAGGCTCTTTCCAAAGCGTTCTTAAGGTCATATACAATTGCCGGCCGGAAAGGACCGACCGACCGAGTTTCGAGTTCTACGACACCGCTATTTGGAGGTTTACTCTGCTTCAGGCAATTCATGACCTCCGTAAAGGAAAGAGCGGTTTGTATGGAAGCATGCACCGATCTTGCGCTCACGGGCTTTACTAAATATCCGGCCGGTACGGACTCCATTGCCCTTGAGAGGAGTCTCTCATCGGAATACGCGGTCAGGTATACGATCGGAATGTCGGAATGGGACTTAATCGCTTTTGCCGCATCAATCCCGTCGAGTTCCCCATCCAACATGATATCCATTAGGATGAGGTCAGGGGATGTTTCGCGGGCACTGGCAATGGCATTCTCCCCGCTCGATTCCACCGAAACCACCTCGTAGCCCAGATCACTCAGCCCGACCTCCATATTCAGGGCCACAATCCTCTCATCCTCCACAATCATGATCCGATGTGGCATCATTTTCCATTCCCCTTCGTCGCACTTTGGTTCCTTTGAATCTCAGCCGAAATTCGGAGCCCCTGTCCCTCAGCACGCTGATTTCTCCGCGAATCTGTGCGGCAAGACTGCCAACCAACTGCAGTCCCAATGTTTCCCGGCTCTCAAAACCGACGGATTCCGGCAAGCCGATGCCGTCGTCCGCCACCCGAAGTTCAAACTCGTCTTCACCAACGGGGCACAGGGTTATTTTCACCTCTCCTTTTCGCCCCCCAGGAAAGGCGTGTTTGAGGCAATTGGAGACAAGTTCACTCACAATCAGCCCCAATGGTATGGCGGTATCAATTCCGAAAGAGGCCCCGGAGACCTCGGTGCTCACCTTGATGGCGCCACTTTCCCCGAGCCTGTAAAACCCGTAAACATCACCCACGAGGCTTTGGAGATATTCCGAGATGCCGATCCCGGCAAGGTTTTCGGATTGATAAAGTTTTTCGTGTACAAGCGCCATGGCGTTGACACGCCGTTCAGCATCTCTGAGGATTTCGGCCGTGGGCTTTCCGTCACTGAAGCGAGACTGAAGTTCGAGCATGCTGTTTATGACCTGAAGATTGTTCTTCACTCGGTGATGGATCTCTCTGAGCAGCAGCGCTTTTTGGTTCACGGAGGCTTGGAGTTCCTTCTCCATGCGATGCCGATCCGTGATATCCAAGGCCACGCAACCGAGATATGTTTGGCCCACTGCATCGCGGAGTGGGAACTTGAATGCCAAATAGTACCGAACCATACCGTCAGGGTCTAAGACGGCTTCCGTTCTTTCCACCATTTTGCCGGCCTCCACAACCGCCTTGTCGGCTTCGTCGAAGCGCTCTGCGAGTTCAACCGAGAAAAGCTCCGAAGCCTTCTTACCGAAGAAATCCTCGTCAGAGAGGCTGAAAAGCCCTTTCCAATTCTTGTTGCCATAAATATGGCGACCCTGATCATCCTTAAGGAACGCGAGAATGGGACTATAATCCATGAATGCTTGAAACCGCATTTCACTAGACAATAGGGCTTCTTCCGACTTCTTTCTATCGGTGATGTCAAACCAGGCTCCGATGATCTCCACCGGTTCTCCAGCCTTGTCGCGGATAAGGTTTATCTCATCACGCATCCACCGATATGCTCCGTCCTTCCCCAAGAAACGGTACTCTATGACTCCGCTTCCTTTCTGAAACAGGTTTTCCAGGTGCTCCACGACCTTCGGCTCGTCCTGCGGATGCACATGGGCAGACCGGAAATAGGGGTCCTTGGTAAAATCCCGAGGCTCGTAACCCGTCTGTGATCGGATGCTGTCACTGATGAAGGTGAAGTCATAAGGATGGCACGGCTTTGCCGCGTAGATGCTCGCCGGGTTCGACGAGAGAATGTGAGCGAGCCACAGGTTGGCCTTGCGCAATTCTTCGGTCCGTTCTTTAACCCGGCTCTCGAGTTCTCGACGGGCATTCTGCAATTCATGGTTGGCACGTTGGAGTTCCCTCCGTTTCCTAACCTGCAGAATAATGAGAAAGGTTACGATGATCCAAATGACCGAATCTTTGCACAGTTCAAACCATGCTATCGTGTCTTGTGAGGGAGGTACGTCCCAGACGTGCCAACGGAAGATTACCTCGCCCCCAAAGTGGATGCTCATAAGGATCAGGAGGGCAATCCACAGCCAAAGCCGCTCAAGGCCGTTGCCGCCGGCTTTATGCGTCGCGGGGTTCATTCTTTCCCTCTCGGCGGGATACTTCTTGCATCATCTGCGCACCGGCTCTGAGACTTCCCGAGCCTCTCCCACAGCCGCAAAAGGCTAGTCAATCAATTCTCGTCACAGTGCCCTGATTTAGGGCACTAGCGATTTTCGCAAATAATTTCCGATTGGCCGTAACCAGAGCGGCCAAGTCTTCAATTCCACATGGAAAAAACATAACTGTTAAGAACCATTCTAAGATGTGGCGCCATCTAAGTCAATATATTGGGTCGAGTCACGTGTTACGCCAATGCGCCTTCGTACAAATGAACGTGGCGGGCTGCCCGCGGAACCGCCACCACCTTATGGTAGCGGCCTGCGGCTCTGCCGACCATGGCTTTTGTCGCTTCTTTGAATGCCCATTCCCGAGAACCCGCCCGAAGGCAACCGGCAATCCCGCGTTCAGCGCGGGACGGGCCCACAGGCGTTTCCAGGCTTCGTTGTGGGCCTTTGCCCCCAACAATCTCGTTTCGCCGGACAGACTGTCGTGGTAACATTGGTCGTTACCGAACTGCTGGAGTCACGGCACGTGAAGATCTAAAGATACCTCTCTCGACTCCCATGAACTCGTGTCGGTGTGGCATGAAATCGGCCTCCGCTTTTCAGGCCTTGTCCCTGACCGGTAGCCGACGACCCATAATGGGAGTACGTTCGACAAGAGGCAATCCGCCAAAGGGGAGTTCTTATATGAATTCGGGCTCTTTCTCCATACGTCGAATGAACGCAAGTGAAATTGACATGGCCATAGATTGGGCTGAAGCGGAAGGCTGGAATCCCGGAATCCATGATTCGGATTGTTTCTACGCTGCCGATCCGAATGGCTTTCTGATTGGATTATCGGATAATGAGCCTGTTGCAATGGTTTCGGCGGTTGCGTACGGTGACTCGTATGGATTCATGGGTTTCTACATTGTTAAGCCGGAATTCCGAAACGAGAACTATGGGGTGCAATTGTGGGACGAGGGCCTGCGATATTTGGAAAACCGGTGCGTCGGGCTTGACAGTGTCAGGCCGGATCTCGTTTCCCACAAAAAGCCCGAATTCAAACCTGCTTATACGAACTATCGCTTTAAATGGATCAAAGGTCAGCAATGGGCCGTTGCTCCTGAAGTCATTGACCTTTCCCGGGTGCCATTCTTAATGGTGACTGCATACGATTGTGAGGTCTTCGGGTTTTCGAGAGAAAGCTTTTTGAAATGCTGGATAAGCCGACCGGGCACAAGAGCTTTGGGCATAATTGAAGATAACAAACTCTCGGCATATGGGGTCATAAGGGAATGCCGAGAAGGATTCAAAATTGGCCCCCTTTTCGCGGACAATGCAGAATTTGCACGGAGATTGTTTGAGGCTCTCACAACAGACGTGAAGATGGGCATGCAAATCTATCTGGACACGCCCGCAAGAAATCCTGAGGCGGTAACGATCGCTCAAAGCTACGGTATGACCGAAGTGTTCCGGACCACAAGAATGTATAACAGACAGGAACCTACTTTTCCGCTGGACAAATGGTTTGGCGTAACCAGCTTTGAACTTGGATAGTCAAATTGTGTTGTTCCGTTCATTTCCGATTCTCGTCAGGCGTGAACCTCTCCGCCCAAACGGAACTCGGGAACAAAGACGGGGCAAGTCTCTTCTTGTCTCTTGTGCGCTCCTCCTGATATAGGGCGATAGCTGAACATGAGCCTAGCATAGATCTGGCCATCGGCCTTTTTTCAACTTTCAGGACTAATGATACCAGTTCGCTATTATTCTCGTAACATCAAGAATAGTAGCTGTCATTGCGAGGAGCGAAGCGACGAAGCAATCTCTCGCCACTGAGATTGCTTCGGGCTCGACGCCCTCGCAATGACAACTTTCGGCGTTTTTATATTTTTTATGGCGAATCGGTATGAGAGAGGTATTTGTTCTTCATGGCACGGGAGTTCAGCAACAAACCCGCAAAAATGGTGAATAGTGTTACCGAGCCAAGGATAATTGCCGCCGCGCCCCACGACCTATTGAACATTATGCGCTCCTACACGAGAAGAGGGGTCAAGTCTCGTCTTGGCTCATGTCTGGGCCTCGTGATTCCGTGCGATGGCTGAACATGAGTCAAGCGTAGATCTGACCATTGGTCGCTTTGCTCAGGTTCCAAAGCTAACGAGAGGGATATTTGTTCTTCATGGCACGAGAGTTTAGCAACAAACCCGCAAAAATGGTAAATAGTGTTACCGAGCCAAGGATAATTGCCGCCGCGCCCCACGACCTATTGAACATTATGCGCTCCTGCACGAGATTTATGGTTGTGTAAAGCCAAACCCCAGCTCCAACGTAGGCTGAGAGTTGCACAATGATCAGACTCCATCGACGTCTAATCAGCAAGAGCAAGGGCATCAGAATGGTCGCCGCGGTCAATCCAAGGCTTCCGGCCCGTAGAAAGTGAGCGGCCAAGAGAAGAGCAGCGATGAGCAAAGGGACTGTTCTGAGAACCATTCCGAAGATCTCCTTTATGAATTTCAGGGTTACTCGTCTATTTTTCTGAGCGTATTCCCCTGATCAGGTTCCCGACATAAATCACGCCGCCAATATTTCGAGCAAGTTTGCCGGGGAGGCTTACAAAAAAGAAAAGCCGCCGAATCGGCTTTGCCAACTCAGCGGTTCTATTTTTCTTTCCGTGGTCCGGTGCTACCGGATTTGGACCGGCGAACACCTGAACCTCATGCAGACATGAAGCGTAAGTAAACAATTGAGGGTCTTCATCCGTTCATGCCACCGAACGGCATTCCCAACATAGGTATCCGTGTGGTAGAATCGTGCCTAATGTCTGAACAGGCTCCGGAAACTCCCTATGGAGAGGCCGGAGGAGTCAGGTGAGCTGACCGAGCAAAGAAACCGCCTGTTATCCCACAACTTGGGAAGCTGTTCAGGGTAACGGTACTATCTACGCAAACAGAAGGGGTATACTTGATCAAGATCTACGTTGATGCAGATGGCTGTCCAGTAAAGAGTGAAGTCTTTCGAGTGGCCCTCCGCTACGGGTTGAAAGTCTACGTGGTTTCCAACTCGATGATGAGAATTCCGCAAGAGGAACTATTTGAGCTAGTTCTTGTTGCAAAAGAATTTGACGCCGCAGATGATTGGATTGTGGAGCATGTTCGTGAAGACGATATCGGAGTATCCGCTGATATTCCCCTTGCTGCGCGGTGTCTTGAAAAAGGCGCTCGCATGCTCGACCCGAAAGGGCGTGTCTTCACTCAAGAATCCATCGGTAGTGCTCTTGCGAATAGAGATTTGATGGCCTATCTCAGGGATATGGGGGATATTACCGGAGGTCCGGCTCCTTTTGAAAAGCGAGACCGGTCTCGTTTCCTTCAAGGTCTTGATGGGGTAATCCAGGCCGCTCTTAAGGTAACGCGATAAATACCATGAGAATAATCGAAAATCCCCTAGTATCAGGGTGCAACATACCATTTCGCGGTCGGTCGGGTTCGTTTTGCGTTTACCAGGTGCCGCGTCTCATTCCCGGTCCATGAACGCCGGGCGCTGCGCTGCTGACAACGACTGCTAGAGCACTCAATATGAGTAGACCTTCAAGACCGAACGCCAGGGTTCTGCCGAAAGGACTCGTGATTGTCCACGAAGACAGGGACATTCTGGTGGTGGACAAACCGCCGGGCCTCTTGACGATGAGTACGGAAACAGAGAAATCAAGAACAGCTTACTTCATTCTGACTGATTATGTCCGCAAGGGCTGTGCCAGGTCCAAGAAACGCATTTTCATCGTTCACCGGCTGGATAGGGATACTTCAGGTATACTCGTCTTCGCGAAGAGCGAAGAGGCAAAGCTTCGTCTACAGAGCCAGTGGGAAGAAACCAAGAAGCAATACCTCGCGGTCGTTCATGGCAAGTGTGAGAAGCCCTCAGAGACTATCACTACATACCTGGCAGAGAACAAAGCTCACCGCGTGTACTCCACAACCGACAAGAAAAAAGGGAAACTGGCTCATACTGCCTACAAAGTGCTCAAGGAGACAAAAGACCTTGCTTTGCTGGAAGTTGATCTGTTGACGGGCCGGAAGCACCAGATTCGCGTGCATCTCGCCGATATTGGACACCCGGTGGTGGGTGATCGGAAGTATGGAAAAGAGAACGAAGCCCACAAACGTCTAGCGCTTCATGCGACATCGATTTCCTTCCAACACCCCTTCAGCGGCAAGCGGGTCTTTTTTGAAACTAGGGTGCCCGGATATTTCAACAAACTTGTTGGTAGTTTGGGCACCTGATGGCGACAGTTAGAGAGAGTTGCTGTGGCAGCCGACAAACGAAAATATTTGGCCGGTTTCATACCATTCATAATATGCACGGGATTATCTATAATTCTTTCACTGATAGAGCCAAGGAATTTCCCCGATCCGTCTTATCCGTATAGGACCAAGGAATATTTAGATTACTTGGCCGCGGGTTGGTTCTTCATCGGAATTGTTTTATCAGGGGTTTTCTTCTGTATTATTCTGATTGACGAGGTATTTAGCTATTTTGAAAGGCTTCGGGAAGAAACGCGGCTGAAAAAAATACTGGAATCATCTATTGACTCTGCTCAGCACGACTGACGGATGCCGCCAGGAATTACAGGGACAAAATACACATTTTCCGAGAGCTTGGTTTTGAGAGTAGGCACTGCAGCACCCAGCCGAACGTTTGTTCAAGGGTGCTGACGAAGACTCTGAAAAACAAAAACCGCCGAGCCGGCTTAGCCGACTCGACGGTTTCATTGTTTCTTTGCATGGTCAGGCGCGACTGGATTTGAACCAGCGACCACCCGAAAGCCATGCAAACTGTGACACAAAATAACCAATAATTTCAGCAAGGTTTGTCGGCAGCCCGTTGCAATAGGCCACGACATTCCATAACCGGCCACAACCCATTCCCGCAAAAGTCCCGCACGTAGGATCACATCAACTTCCTACTATCTCCGCTATCCGGGGACGCCACACCGAATTCGCGCTACGGCGTTCTAATTGAGTAAAGTGTCCCCAGAGTTCCGCGAGCACCGGCCCATCAATGATCAATGTTACGCTAAATAGGCATCGCGGGTACTGTGAGCTGCGGCCCAGTCCTCCCTGAGTTCCTTCATGGTAGGGCGAATATTGAGTGTTTCGAGGGGCTGCGAATGGGCATCGGTGATGCGACAGCACTTCTCGAATATACGGTAAATTTCTTCTATGGCACTTGCCAGGCGGTCGGGGTGTATGTCTTTGAGTTTGGTCATCATTACATTCGGCTGGTAGCGCTTAGTCACCCCCTTTAACAAGTCCTGCTCAACTACAGCCTCACACCAAGACCGCAGCCGCGAATAGGCGCTTTCGATCAGTGCCTGTTGGGTCTCACCGCTTTCGGCGCTCGCGCTTTGGATGATATCGTTAATTTTGGCGCGCAGTTTGGCTGGGGTATCGTATCGCGGGTGCTTGCCGCCTGTCACAATCCCGGTGACCTCACCTTCCCCATGAGTGATATCAAAATAGGAACATAGGTCAGGTGTTTTCTCGAATTTCGCGAGCATGGAGGTAGCGAACCAGATGTTGTGAGTGAAGATTATGACCTGGTGCATCTCGCTCAGCGCGTGAAGCCGGTCAACAATGTATTGAAGGCGTTTGTAATCAAGACTGTTGACCGGGTCGTCGAAGACAAGGGGGGCCGAGACGGTGCGGATCGCAGACTCTGCGAGAAAGTCCGCGAGGGCTATTACCTTTTGCTCACCCTCCGAGAGAATGTCGCTAAGTCTGTGCTCGGGTGTGAGGGACTTCTTTCGCTTCGCTTGGCCTCCTCGTCCGGGAAACTCGAGCTTCACATTAGGAGCATGGAGGGCTTGCCGCTCCTGTTCAAAAAAACGGCTGAAGTCCTGGTTGAGCAGATCCTCACTAGCCATTTTGGAGGCATCGGTAAGGGACTTCTGAAGTTGAGGGAATCTGCCGATAATGGTATCGGCGGTGCTTGCCCATTTGGCTTTCGCTACAAAGTCCCGAACCTGAGGCATCATCTGTCTCAGTGTCAGTCGAGCTTCCAGTTCCCGCAACTCTCCATTGGCTTGAGCGTATGCCAATTCCCGCTCGCTTCCGCGTTTAGTGAGATCCGCGATGAGATCTTCCGCCTTGGAGCAATCAGCTTCGGTAAGCTCTACGACGGTCGCCGCGCGAGCGACAACACCTGCCGCGTCGATGGCCTGCCGTTTGCCGATTTGCTCTTGGATAGGTAGACAGTCGGTAATCAACTGAAACCCGGCCGACAGCGTTGTCGCTAGGCTGTCTTCTTTGCCCACCAAAGATGTCCGCTCGGACAACGAATCTTTCATGGCTCGAATATCGAGATCCAGAATTAGCTCGGCTCTGGTCTTCATCTCCTCACGGGCCGACTGCAGCTGAGCCTGAAAAGTGTTATTGCAGTAAGCCTGATATTTCTTCAGCAAAGCTAAGGCAGCCTCTCCCAGATCCTGGCGGCAGTAGATACATCGGTCACCTGAATCAGGGTAGTCGTCTAGACCTAGGTATTTGAGGTAAGCGTCGCCAGCCTTGATAAATTCACTCCATGCGTCGCTCAGCGCACCGGGGAGATCCAGGCCGGCGAATGCCTCCTCCGTCGCACGGCGATACTGCTGTTCTGCTGACCGTACCTTATTGACGTCAGTGGAATAACTGGCCCAGTCGAAGGCCGCGATCGCACGCGCAGTGGCTAGCAGCTTGGCGCATATATCGCGGTTGGACCGTGCTACTTGAAGCTGGGCTGTAATTGTCGTTGCCCGTAATGCCTCGACCTTATTCCGGAGAACTTGGAGCTGGGCTGCCTCTTCTACACTCACGTCCGAAAGGACTTCGAGGTGCGACAAGTCGGTCGCCGCACCAAGGGCTTCAATCTTACCGTAGATTGTAGATTCCACGTCGAACCGCTGCAAAAGAAAATTCCCCGCGGGCCTGCGTTCGTCCCGAGAGCGGGTTAGCCGGTCTTTGACCGCTTGAATCGCATCAGTCACCAGCGGGAAGAGAGCGAGGTCGCGTGGTGTATAAACGTACTCAAGATCTTGGTCGACGTGGAGGGCCACGGCGCGGGTGTCGAAAATGCTCGCTCGGGTAAATGGCGGGATTCCGGTTTCATTCTGCCATTCAAAGAATTGTTCTTTGTCACTGACCTTATATCCAACAGTGGCCTGGCACGAAATTGGTTGAGTGGCCTTGATGTTGGGGAGAACCTTTTCCGCCGACCGCACGGCCGCGAGGCACTTCAGGATCCGAACGTAGCCGCTCTTTCCAGAAGCGTTTTCGCCGAATAGAACGGTCATTCGAGGATTGAAGAATATTTCCTGGCCCGAAGCGAGAAGATTTACTCCCTCGACGGCCTTGATATAGGCTAAGGTAAGGCGTTCCGTGGCATCAACGTCGCCCTCCTCAAGCAGCAACTTTGGAATGAATGGAGCTGGTTCGTCGCTCAGTCCCCGCTCCGCCAGTAACATCTTGTAGATCTCATCAACGGCATCGTCGGATACGGTTTGGGCGGTGTTCAAGACTTCAGAAACGATGGCACGAACCCAATTCGACTGTTTATTGGCCCAGTCTACCAGTATTTTTCTGGCGCTGAGTTTTTCTACGGACACGGTATTAGCCCTTGTTCATGAAAAGCTCAAAGCTTGGGGAACATGTTCCGATGACCGATCTTGGCATCACGAGGCTGTGATCACTCTTTTCCCTCAAAGCCACCCTGTTTGCCATGCCTTTAGCAGTAGGACTATTCCATGATTTCTGTAGGGACCAGCAAGACTGCTTCGCCATCTTGGGGCTCGGATGTCAGAATCCTCCTATACCGTCCGGTAAAAAATACCGAGTCTTGCTGATATTACAACGTGTGCGCATGCATAGGCAAGCATGTTTGTCTGCGACTCATCCCTCAGGAATTTCGGGTGCACCACAATCAATTTCTAGGGGCCAAATCACCGAGTCGCAGGGTACGACTTTGAAACCCCCTTGATAGACGCTATTCGAACACCACAGGTGTTCAGGAATTTCGGGGACACAAGACCTATTTTTTGCAAGCTTCGCCTTGGGCGTTGGCAATGTAGCACCCAGCCGCACATTTGAGCAAGCGTGCTGACGAAGACCCTGAAAAAGAAAGACCGTCGAATTGGCTTCGCCAACTCGACGGTCTTGTTCTTCTTTTCTGGTCGGGGCGACTGGATTTGAACCAGCGACCACCTGAACCCCATTCAGGTACGCTACCAGACTGCGCTACGCCCCGACAATCATGTAATCTATCGCAACAGTGAATGTCTGTCAATGCCAAATGCCGACCCGAAAAGGAACCATGCGCTTGCACGGGGAGGCTGCAAAATGGCGGTCACCGCAGAAAAGGCAGAGCGTGCCCTTGTTGCCATTCCGGCGACCGCCAAGTTTGTCCCTGTGAAAAGCGAGGCCGGAATTCAGCCTCCCTGGACCCCGGCGCCTGCCCCAGAACGCCGATCCTGGGTTCGCCGGGGTGACGGTTCTCCGCGGTCTCTGCGGTGACTCAGCGCGGCACGCGGGGCCGCTTTCCCGGCTGGGTGAAGCCTCCCCGTGCAAGCGAATGGTCAACAGCAGTAACCATTCAGTCATGTGCGCCTTCACACAGGAAGACAAAAGATCTCTCACCGCAGAGATCGCGGAGAACGCGGAGTTCACGGTGCACACGTCAGTGCGCACCGTGCATCTTCTCTGCGAACTCTGTGGTCTCAGCGGTGAGTCGGTTTTCCGCGGGCCCCCTCGCGTAACTGAATGCTTACCAACAGCACAGGCCGTTTATGCTTGCCAAATCAACTTGATATGTGTTATTATTAGACAACCGTTTAAGTGTGGAACGCTCTGCGCAATTCCTTTAAGCGAAGATTAGGAAAATGATATGAGAAATCTTGCCGCCCTTATCGTAGTCGCTGCCATCGCACTGAGCGCCTCAGTCGCGTTTGCATGGCCAGCTACCACCCTCAAAGTTCAACCATACGGAGTCGATTATCCCCTGATCAGCCCGATGAGTTATCCGTCGTCAAAAGGCGACCCGTACGAGCGACGCTTCGGTGTGAGGAGATGGATGAACCCTTTCCGACCGAACGAATTCACCGACGCGGATAGAACTCTCGATGAATCTTACCGTTGGTTCCAGCTTTACGGCGGCTATGGGGTCATAGGCCACGGAGAAGACGTCTTCACGAGAAAGGCGGCACATTTTCGAAAAACTCACAGGGGTCGGTGAGCATTATTCCAGGGCCTTGGCCAGGCGATCCCGGACCTCATTCTTTTGGGCATGATCGCCGACACCTTTCAAAAACTTTTTGGACTGCCTGTATTCAAGTATTCCCATTTCGGAAAATCGGAGAACAGCATTACCGACCGTAACCGAGGGCAGTGAAGGCACAGAGTCTCTCTCCTGGCCCGCGTGCATCTCCTGGGCGGTCTTCACCATTTTCTTGATAAATTCCTTCTGGTAAATCCCTCCCTCTTCCACTGTTTCAGCGGTTGCCAGGACCAGATAGTACACCTCCAACAAATCAGCTGTCACTCCTTTTAGACATTCCAGCGCTTCTCGGTTAAGCGGCTGTCCACCGCTTACCCAACCCTGGTCGCGGAAGAGCCCCAGCGTTCTTTCCATGATCTCGTCGTCTCCCACCAAGGGATTACAAATCAACTCCTTTGACAATAGCTGCTTCAGGAACTGAAACTCCTCGGCCATGGCCGGGGTAAACCCTGAAGCCCCTGAATCATTCCGGAGTATGATATTCGAAATCAGTGATCCAGCCCAAAGATAGTTTATCAGGGCGTTTCTGTAGAACTCCAGGTTTGCTCTCTTTGATCCATTGACAATGTACTCAGTCGAGGCCTTCGCACCACCCACGGGTTCGACCTCTACGAAGCCTCGCATCCTGAAAAGCCCCAGCACCGGTTGTACGGCGCTTTCCAACTTGTCGAGGCTTGCTGCAAACTCGCATCCTTCGACACGGAGCATATCGGAAAGATAGGCAGCGGACTTCATGAGCCTATCGTGATCAACGCGATTGCGACGAGAACAGGTCAATGCAGCGGCAAACAAATCGACCGGACCTATGACCCCGACCTTTACAATTCCGTCCATCAGATAATACGCGAAATCCGTAAGGAGCCTGCGTGTCTCTTTTTGGGACAATCGTCCCTCATTTGGCTGCACTCCCATTTTGGTGCAGAATTCCACAAAGGATAGGGGTTCATGGAATCTTACGTAGACCTTCCCGAACCGTTTGGTCAGAATGTCCCTGGCGCGAATGAGAGAGACGAAGGTTTCCTTCTGCTTTTCACGGCCGGCAAGTTCACGTAAGTAGTCGTTCTCCTCCGGGATCTGGTCGTAACCTACGAAGGTGGGAACAAAAGTGAGGTCCTCGACCCCTCCTTCTTCCACCGCTTGGACGAGAAAGGCCAACATGCCTACTCTCGGAGGCAGGAGCTTGCCTGTCCGGCTTCTCCCGCCTTCGATGTAGAAATTAATATTGACCTTTTCCTTGACCAGGACCTTCAGGTAGGCCGCGAAGACGTGCGTGTAAAGCGCCAGCCCCCCAAAAGTTCGTCTGAGGAAAAAAGCCCCGCCGGTGCGCAGCACTCGTCCCACCGGCCAAAAAGCGAGATTCTTGCCGGCAGCCATGTGAGGGACGGGCATCTGATTGATAAAAGACAGATAGCCCACGATCAGGTAATCAAAGTGGCTCTTGTGGCACGACGTAAAGATCAGAGATCCTTGCGTATTGGCCCGTTTGAGAACGGAGAACCCCGACGGGCTAAGGTCCATCCCGTCGAAAACCCTCGTTAGGAGCCATTTCAGCAAATAATAAAGGAAGTGCAAAGTTTGGCTGGTTTGGTCCGCGGCTATTTCGTCCACAAATGATTCGGCCCGCTTCCGGATTTTCTCTTCTGTGTGGTCCTCGTTGGACACACCTTCCCTTACGGCTCTCTGGACCCTGGGGTCTTGCAAAACTCTCTCTTTGATTTCAGTGCGAGACAGCTTTTCCGGCCCTCGGTTGACCCTGATCCTTTCATTTATGCCCGCTATGAGCTTTTGGCGCACCGTGAAAGGAAGCTCTTCCCAGGACTCTTCGGACCCAAATTCCTCGAATTCTCCAACCAGATGAACTGGTTCGCCCATTAGGAATTCCGGGACAGTCCATTTCCGCAAAGCAATGAGGAGCCTCCTGATAGGACCCGGATTGTCGGGGTCCCCCAGAAAGATCTCCCAGAAGGGCCTAATCGCGGGACGCGGGGTCCTGTCGTACAGTATGAATATGGGAACCACAGCGATCGCGCCTGACAACTTTCCTTGCAGGTCAAGGAGTATGCGGATGGGATCTTCCGACGGATGGATGTAACGACTGCGCGCGGTCTTTTCATCTACCAGAAAGACCACTCCCGCGCCGCCACCATCGAGGATTTCCTTCACATCTTCCTCATTGACCGTCTTCTTATGCCTTGGTTCGTGAAGAAGGCCGTTCAATCCGGCCCTCCACACTCTTACGGCCTTGGACAGAGACCAACTGTCCATGGCTGAGACATCGAAGGCGAAGGCCGGCACGGGCAGCCCCAGTTCCGCGAATCGCAGCCTCAAAAAATGAAGATCGTAAATGCTGCGGTACTTCATGGCGTACACGATCGGCCCTGTCCGAGCGAGTTGACGGATCTTTTCCACCACCTCATCGTCCACTTGAACCCTGGAAGAGAGGAGGGTAATCAGCTTTTTCAAGATCCATGAGGGCTCCTGATCAAGGGCCCCGGCCAGATACTCAAACCGTTCAGACGTCAGATTTGGCGGTACAATAGTGCCTGTAGATATAGCGGCCATGAAGGGTGTCAATTGCCTCCTCTGTCCTCAGATCGTCATGATTCGCCGGGCTTCCACGCCTCGGCGTAGCATGCTCGTCCCTCAACTGCGGACAAGCTATCAGATCTTGATCCGCGGGAGCAACCTAAGTTTCGTCCGAGCAGCAACCATTCGATTCTTGGGAAGAGCAGAATGGTTAGGACCAGGGTGCCGGCCCAACAGGACCGTCGCAGATTGCCGCACGCACGCAACCTGAAACTTGATGCCAGGGGCAACCATCCGTTTGCACCGGGACGCGGCATCCGGAAAGGCGATCCCGTGTGTCTCGGGGGGTGTTCGCATCCTCGAGCCCGGGCGCCCTTGGGAGATAGTTCGGACCTTTCCGGCGTGAAGCCCCCGCGGCGGCGAGAGACAAAAAGAAAACTTTGCCTTGCAGAGATTTGCTGGTATTATACACAACTTCATTACAGGTCCGGGAACCCCCTATGGAAAGAGTAGCAGTCCTAGGCAGAATAATTCCGACACTTCTGGCAGTGTGGTGGATAATAGCGGGGCCGGTCGTAGCTCAGGACTACTTGGACTACTACGAGCAGGGAGAGTTTGCCCTCCGCGTCGAAAAGTGGGACCGGGCTATCGAGATGTTCACAAAGTCTTTACAAGACAATCCGAATTTCTTTGTCGCCTACCACAACCGCGCAATCGCCTATTCCAAAAAAGGCGAATATGATAAAAGCATTGCCGATCTAAAAAAGGCTGTGCAGTTAAATCCGGATTACCCTGACGCGTACGGTTTGATGGGCCTGGTCTACGAAATCATGAAGGACTATCCCGCGGCTGTCCAAGTGTACAAGGAGGCCCTCGCGCTTGAAAAAAGGCCTGCGGTAAGAAAAGCCCTTGAGAAATACCTTCAAGACGCGGAGGTTAAGATCAAGAAGAAATGATCGGGCGCGCTTGCAGGCAGACTTCTCGAGGGAAAGGCGGCTGCGTTTAAGGGCGGCCGTCGTATTCGAGGTCCTTCTTGGCGTGGGGTCCAAGGTATTTTTTTTGCGGCGGGCACAGTTTTTTCTTGGAAAATAAGGTAACTTCTGCTAGTTGAGGCAAGATCGCAGGTTGTGTTTGCTTCGCACTAGTGATAACATCGATAAAATTACACGATTTGCCCGGTTATAATCCGGCAAACTTGAGATAAAGGAGGGCTTGCGTATGCCTACGCTGGAAATCGAAGGTAGAACTTTTGACGTTGATGAGGACGGGTTTCTTCAGGATCCTGATCTGTGGAACGAAGAAGTTGCTCGTCTCTTTGCCAAGACTGAAGGTATTCAGGAAATGACGGATGAACACTGGAAAGTGGTCCACTACCTCAGGAATTATTATTTGGAGTTCAACATAGCTCCGATGATCCGCAAGGTGTGCAAGGACACGGGCTTCAAGTTGAAGAAGATTTACGAGTTGTTCCCGTCAGGGCCTGCCAAGGGGGCCTGTAAAGTGGCCGGGCTTCCCAAGCCCACCGGTTGCGTTTAATCCTTCGTCTATTGCACCCGCAGGAGATGACCTCGCACGCCTGGTAGTACCGGGGGGTACGGGGTCACCGCTCCTGCGCGTGCACACCACCTCTTCTTGTTGTAGGCTCCGAAGGTCGGCGGCAGGTCCCGCGACGAACTTTGCAGCCTGGCTGTCCCGTGGCTGTATGTATGGAACGTAGGGCTGCAAAGGGATAGGTCTGTTTAGCTGCTCTGCCGACTCGGACCGGCATACCTTGCCCCCATATCAAAAGTCGTAAGTCATATGAAGCAAAAATAAAAGCCGACAGTGCTGGTCATGCCATTACTGTCGGCAGGTTCCGGAGGGCGAGTCGGTCGAAGTGGGGTTCGAGAATCCGCAATTCGGTCTCGATCAAAGGGGCAAATTTTTTCGAGTACTATTGTCGTCCACTTCGACAAATCAATTTAAGTGGAATCACCTCGCCTTCATACCAATTGACGGTTATCATTCAAAGTCGATCGCAAAACCTTTACCCCCAACAATAACGCAGCACGGACGATTTATGATCAATTGGGCCCGACCCGATCAACATCATTAAACAAAAACAATTCGCGGGGACCCTGTTTCTTGCCCGCATCAAATCCGGGAGCTATCAATTAAAATTCCGTGCCGTGACCATTAGCAATTACTAAGATTTTGCAACCGACTCTGAAAGACAACCCTCCCTTAAGATGGTGTTTTGACTTGCTGATAGGTTAAGCATGATTCATGCCAAACACGCTCGGAGGGTTGGCCGGTTAACATAACATTGTGTAATAACGAACTGTTCATGCTAAGCCGAGTCCCCCGGAGCGAGAAGGTCATCCATTTTCTTGCATTATAGAAATGCGCGGCAATCAGACAATTTATTCAGCACCAACTAATACAATCAGGCAATTATGATTTTTGGCCGTGTCAGAAAATCGCTCACGACCATGCGGCGTGTCCGACAACTGCGACCGTCCGGAAGAGGGACGACTCCCGGACCGCGTTATGGCGTAAAACAGTGCCTGGACGCGGTTAATTCGTCATGGCCTCTCGGCAACGGATGCGGCGAGCGCGGCAGGTTGTCTCACTGAATACGAACGCGAAGCCTACGCTATGGTTGACCCCTCTACGGAGACCTGCCGGACCCCCGGTCCAGCCATGTCACTCAATTGACCGCGCACAGGCGTCAGTCCGTTTCTCTCAGATGCGGGTCCGGCGGGGCCTCCGGAGACGGTGCAAAACCCGGCTGAAACTCACATGAATCCACGAAATGCTTCACAATTACGGGCATGCCGCTGGCAGCAGATCTCTTGATCACCCAAGAGTGATAAAAAACTGCCTTTAGTCGCTTGCTTCGGGGGGCCGGCGCCTCTCGATGTGACGCTTCCCAGCGCATGACGGTCCGAGCTTCAGCCCGATCAGGTAATACCGTAACATCGAATGATTCGTAAACGTGTTCCTCGTCAAAGAATTGCCGCTTCACTTCTTGATGATCTTCGAATCCCCGAAGGCCTCGCCAGACCTTGTCGCGGAAGCGAATTTCAAATCCCTCCTCGGCTATTATGGGGAGAAGATCTACGATCGGAGCATGTTCGTTTTGAAGTCGGCCCCACAGTTCAATCAATTCGCGCACTTCCGTTTCGGTTAGCGGTTTTGTATTGCTCATTCGGTATACCTCTCGACTTCTCTGGCGTACCTGTTACCAATAGATCGCGTGTCTCGTAGCCCTCCTAGCGTGTCTCGGCGCCCGTTCTAATCATTCCATCACCTTGCAGTGGATGCCAAACACGCCGGTCAATTTTTTAGTTACTAAACTTACTTGCAGGGGTCAATTGAATGAGCAACTCGACCTTCGGGTGCAGGCGGGAAGGAGAAAAGAAATGAACTGGACTCGGATCGAAGGCAACTGGAAACAATTCAAAGGCAAAATCAGGGAAGGATGGGGCAAGCTTACCGACCGGAAACTGGACGTAATTGCCGGGAAACGCGATCAGATTATCGGCAAAATCCAGAAGAAGTATGGGAGCGCATTCGAGCGAGCCAGGAAGGAGATGAATAAGTTCCGGAGGAAACACTGAATCGTCCGCGTTCCTGCGAGTGCGTGCAAACAGACTGAGCGTGAGTTACCTGCAATGCCGCGCCGGCCTGACGGTAAGCAGCTCGTCGCTCGGCACTCCTTTGCAGTATCCATAAACAGGCGCCGGATTCACCATCGGGATTCAGCGTAGTCAAAAAGACCTTGGAACTCTTCCCCCTCGTGTCTTATGTTCAATAAGGGACTAGAATCAGTAGAAGTTGAAACCTTAGGCGTATTATAAAAGGGAGGGGGATTCTCTTTTCCAGGTTGCAGCCCAATAGATCCTCGAAAAGGAGGCATGAATATGGCCGGTAAATCGAACTTCAATGGGTTTCCACGCGAGTGCGTTCAGTTTTACTCGGACCTTGTTCGGAACAACAGCAGAACGTGGTTCAGCGAGCACAAGGACGAGTTCAATAAATATGTGTTGGACCCTGCTCAGGATTTCGTATTCGAGATGGGAAAGCTTCTTAAAAAACTATCACCCAAGATCATAGCCGATCCTCGATTGGACAAGTCCATCTTTCGCCCATATCGAGATACGCGTTTCAGCAAGGATAAATCCCCGTACAAAACGCACCTCGGGATCTTCTTCTGGGAAGGTAACCGGCGTAAGATGGAGTGCCCCGGATATTACTTTCATCTTGAGCCCCCCACTTTGTTCCTCGCAGCGGGAATGCACTTATTCCCCAAGCCCATATTGGAAACTTATCGCGATTCTGTGGTTGACCCGAAATACGGCAAGGAGTTGGTGAAGGCAGTCAAGCAAGTTGTGAAAAAACCGAACAACACGGTAGGCGGAAAGTATTATAAAAAGATTCCCAGGGGATACGACGCGGCCCACGAAAATGCTGAACTACTGCTCCACAACGGTTTTTACGCAATGACAGAGGCTGAGATCCCGTCAGAATTCTATTCCGACGAAATCCTCGACTACTGTTTCAAAAGATTTAAAGATCTCTCACCCGTACACGAATGGCTTGCGGAAATGGTCAATCGAACAACCAAATAGAAGATACCGGATCGGGATCGGCTGCCAGGGCTTGTACAGGGACTGCCTGTGCAGAGAACTCCTCAAGACAGTTTTCTGGTTTCAAGGCAGAGCCCGGGAACCGGAACGACGCGAGCCCTCAGGGACGCCGGATGTCCCCCAGTTTTTGGCACGACGTTTGCTTAAAACTTAAGTGGATTGCGTTTCCTTCTGTCACCGGGAGGGATTCTTAGCCGTCCAAATAAGGCCTATCCAGCCGCTTTCTTTTCGAAGGCCTTTCAAAGGAGGTCCATGCAATGCAAGCCCAATTGCTCGCGGCAGCCGAATCAGGCAACGTAACTGAAGTCGAACACCTGCTGGCTCAAGGAGTCGACCCCAATGCCAAGGACCAAGACGGGCTGACAGCTTTAATGAAGGCTTGTCTCAAAGGCCATCCGGAAGTGGTCCGGCTTCTCGTAGATAAAGGCGCTGATATTCATGCTCGGGACAATTACGGATGGACGGCTCTACTGTGGGCATCCTCCGTGGGACAAGCGGAGGAAGCCAAGATCCTTTTGGACAAAGGTGCGGATACTGAGGTCACCGATCAGTATGGCGCAACAGCTTTAATGAAGGCCGCGCGGCGGCGCTACCCGGAAGTGGTGAGACTCCTTGTAATCGATGGCGCCAATGTGAACGCTAAAGACAAATTGGGTCGCACCGCTCTAATGAGAGCCGCGCGGCGCGGCTACGCCGATATTGCAAAAATCCTCCTGGACAGTGGAGCCGATACGGAGGCCAAGGACGAATATGGAGCCACCTCATTGATTATCAGCGCGTCTGAAGGGCACCTGGAAACGATCCGGGAACTTCTGGTCGCGGGAGCGGATATCCACGCAAAGGATAAGAATGGTTGGACGGCATGGCTATGGGCTTTCTCTGCCGGCCACGCGGAAGCGGTGAAACTCTTGAAAGCGCACGGAGCCGAATACTAGGCGAAAGCGTAATCCTTAGATCTTCGCATATCGGCTTATGGCCCATGCGCTCAGAGCATGGGAGAACAATAAGTCTGTCCTGGCTTACCTACCTCCACAAAAGCAACCGTCTTTTTACATGGTGTAAAGAATTATAACATGCTCCTAGCACCGTCGCTGCCGGCAGAACAAGCAACCGCAGGTTTCTTCTTAAATTACCAACCCTTAGTCTCGGCGATTAATAAAGGCCGATTGGCACGGCGATTGCTCATTTGTTTTTCAGAATGATTGAGAGACGCTTTTCCCGCCCATGGGTACATAGACCCAGCGGATCTCTTCGAGCGATTCAGTGGAGGTGCAAAACAATGGCTTTAATGGCTTGCTACGAATGTGACGGGAAGGTTTCCAGCTTAGCCAATGCCTGCCCTCACTGCGGCGCACCTATGGAGAACAAGCTGGTCCACGTGGCTGAGTTTGGAAACGTGGAGGGCTTGCAGGAGCTTGTGGCTAGAGGAGCCGATGTAAACGCCAAGGACAAAAAGGGTTCGACGCCCTTAATTAAAGCGGCCGAGATGGGGCATGAAGAAGTTGTAAAGCTTCTGCTGGATTATAAGGCCGATTATGGCGCGACAGACCAGGCTGGGGCTACGGCTCTCATGTGGGGTGTGGCAAGTTCGAACCTTCCGATCATAAGGATGCTCCTTGACGCAGGGACCAAAGTAGACCCGGGGACGCTTCTATGGGCATCGGCTCAAGGAGACCCGGAGGTAGCCCGAATTCTAATAGCCTCGGGAGCAGACGCGAATGACAAATCGGACCATGGCCTGACACCTTTAATGGAAGCCTGCGCCCGAGGGCACGTGGAAGTCGCAAGGGTTCTCCTGGACAACGGTGCGGACATGGAGGCGAGGGACGATAAGGATGAAACACCTCTGCTAAAGGCTGCACGAGCCGGGCACGCCGACGTGGTGGAACTTTTGTTGCAGCAGAGCGCTTATCCCGACCCCAAAGCGGTCAGATGGGCAGCAGCCTACGGCCATCCGGAAGTGCTTAAACGCCTGTTTGACTACGGCGCGGACGTAAACGCACTGCGTCCTGGCTCCGGCGTGACCGCGCTGATGCGAGGGGCACTGAACGACCATCCCGACACGGTCAGATTGCTTATTGAAAAAGGTGCGGATGTTGAAGCCAAGGACGATCAGGGCTGGTCGGCTCTGACTCTGGCCTGCCGTGAGGGACTCGTGCAGGTCGTCAGCTTGTTGCTGAAAGCCGGGGCCAACATCGAAGTAAGAGACGAGCACCACTGGACACCGTTAATTTGGGCCGCGTCCCTAGGCCATAGCGATGTGGTGGATATGCTTCTGGATGCCGGCGCTGCTGTTAACGCGAGCGACCAGTACGGCGCGACCGCTTTGATGAAGGCCTGTAGGCGTGGTTACGCCAATGTGGCGGGAAGACTGGTTGCCGGTGGAGCTGACGTGAATGCGGCGGACAGCGATGGTTTCACGGCGTTGATGAGAGGCTGTCGAGGCGGGTACGTTAAGGCCGTGAAGTTACTTCTGGAAAGCGGTGCGGATGTGAATGCCAGGGACAGCGACGCCCGAACCGCCTTGATTCTTGCCGCGTCTGAGGGACACGTCGACGTGGTAAGGCTCTTGCTGCACTGGAAGCCCGACCTGCGTGCACGGGACAAAAACGGCTGGACCGCCGCAATGTGGGCTGCGTCAATGCGCCATCAAGACATAGTCGAAAGCCTGGATACCTACGTGGCGGCATGACAGCTGGTTCGGATTACATGGAGCCAAACCCGCCGCGGAGAAACCGGCGATGGCACGGCCCACGCACGGAAGGCTCTCCGGCCTATCATGAGGGACTGAAGGCCCGGCTGGAGCCCTCCCAAAAGATATCGACGGAGGTAAGATGCAATGGCACTAAGCACATGTTACGAATGCGGAGACAGGGTCTCCACCTTGGCCGACGCATGTCCCCATTGCGGCGCGCCAATGCAAAACAAGCTCATACATGCGTCAGGCATGGGTAATTTGGCAAGTGTGAACGAACTGCTGCAAAGCGGCGCGGATGTCAACGCGAGGGATGCGGAAAGCTGGTCCGCGTTGATCTTGGCCTGCCGAGAAGGTCACACAGCCGTAGTTAAGATCCTTCTGGGAAACGGCGCTGACATTCATGTGAAGGACAAAAACGGCTGGACGCCGTTGATGTGGGCAGCTGCCAACGGCAATTCGGAAATAATGAAGCTTGTGCTGGAGAAAGGCGCGGACCTGGAAGCACGTGATCAATACGGGGCTACCGCCTTAATGAAGGCCTGTCGCCGCGGGTTTCAAGACGTGGTCGCACTTCTCCTGGACAAAGGCGTCAGGGTTAACGCCGAGGACGATTACGGCTGGACCGCGCTCATGAGGGCGTCGCGGCGGGGCTATGCGGGCGTGGTTAACCAACTGCTGGATGCCGGGGCAAAGACGGAGGCTCGAGATCAGTACGGCGCTACGGCATTGATTGTCGCCGCTTCCGAGGGCTACCCCGATGTGGTGAACGCACTGCTGAAAGCAGGGGCTGACCCACATGCTCGGGACAGAAACGGCTGGACCGCGCTCATGTGGGCTTCATCCGCAGGAAACGCCGAAGTAGTGGACATATTGAAGGCAGTGGCGGCTCAGTAGGTGGGGCCAAATCAGCGCCGTGAAATAGCTGATGAACCGAGTTCCAAACGGCTAAAGTGGACGGAAGGTCCGGCAACCCTTCTCCCGCTGCCGCCTGGAGAGGGAGCGCGTAAGTGAACCGGTCTCATCTTTTCACGGTATTTTCAAAAAGAAACCAATTCAATCCCCGGCCGCTCGTGACCTTAATGTTGACGAGGTTGAAGTCGGGGAATTTTTCTTTGATGAACCTGAACACTTCTTCCACCGTAGCAAACTCGTACGGATATCCGCCTAACCAGTCTGTTGCATCGGTTCGCCAGCTCATTCCCCGGTGGGACCTGTAGTTCTTCACATGCGTGAACGGATTCTGCCCTTTTGCGGCCACCATAGCCAAGTATGCGGCCAGGGCCGGGTATTCGAGCAGATAAACGCTCAGCCTCGGCCAAGAATTGTAAGTTCTCTTCACTGCCAGCCAGAATGAGTGAACCCATGCCGCGCCGCCGTCTCTGGCCAGGATTTTGTTGTAAAGGGCTATGTAGTAGAGCCCGCCCGGATTGACCAGGCCGGCGGCGGCGTCAATGGCCTCCCACATTTTTCCCGTGTGATGAAGCACTCCCCACGAATAAACCAGGTCAAAGGTCCCGAGCCCTAAAACAAAACCCCTGTCCAGGATGGAGCCTTCGTGAATCTCCCAGTTGGACGGCTTCCCGGCCAAGTCGTGGAGGTATTTACAGCATTGTACGCTCTCGGGGTCTACGTCAAAGCTGACTATTCTCTCCGCGCCCAGGTTGAACGCAGCGTACGAGAATAAACCGCTCCCGCAACCGATGTCCACGAAGCTCCGGCCTTTCAGGTCAGGCAGATTGAGGAACTCCCTGAGTGAGGCTTCAGCTATCCGCAGCCTTTCTCGATCAAAGCTCTTGAGGAAATTCCGCCAGTTGCGGCCGAACGAAAAAGACAGGTCCTGGTTCATGGGTATAGGTTGTTAGAAGCTGTTTCAAACCCTACGAGGGTTCCTGAGATGGCTCCGGGCCTGCAAACATTTGCCCCGCTCGTCCCAGCTCTTTGAAACAGCTTCTATTTCCTTTCTAGTGTCCTGTCCCTCAAATAGCTTGCAATACCTCCGGAGATCTAACACGCTATGAAAGCGGCCATCATTATGCATGCTATTTGCGGCACTCTATAGCACAAGCGGTTTCAAAACCCTTTAGCATGGAGCCGACATCGTTGTTGGCCACACTACACCATTGTCGCCGGCGGCGACAATGGTGCAAAATCATGGGAGTTTTTGGGGAGGGGTCCGGGGAGGCCGAACAAAAAGGGCCTCCCCGAAAACTCTTCCAGGAACTCGCAGGTTTTGAAACCATTTCCACTCCTGCGCTGACGCTCGCGGTCCGAGAATATGACAGACCGGCCTATTGTTTACAAGGTTCTTTTCGGCCGATCATACGGGTTATGTTTCCGTTTTCCCCCGCGTATGGTTCGTTGAGAAGTATTTCAAAGTGGGGGAAGTAAGGGACGAGTCCTGTGGGCGGCACAAGATACGCGACGTTGAATCCGGGCTTCACACTCGTGTGCCTGTGATTGTAGGTGGCGTAGATGATCAAACCGCCCGGTTTGAGGCAGTCCTTGATCGCGCCCATAAGTCGCGGTTCGAAAAAGTAAAACACCAGGACAAGGTCGTAAGGACCTGCCGGGAGTGAGCAGTAATCCAGATCCATAACGATGCATTGCACGTCAAGATTGCGCCGATTTGCCTCGGTTTGCAGGTCGGACAGGGCAGTGAGACTTATATCAACGGCATGGACCGTGTACCTTCTCTCCGCCACAAAAAGCGCATTCCCACCCCGGCCGCAGGCCAGATCGAGGCATTGCCCTGATTCGAGCATGCCGGCGTGTTCCACCAGCCAAGGATCTGGTGTCGGAGCAGTGCTTCTCTCCTCCAGGTGGCGCTTATCCCACCTTTCGCGGTCCTGCTGCAAGGTTACTCCTATGGAATCAATCGGAAAGGCAAATCGAAGACTAGCTTTTTCTGTTCACTTCCTGACCTCATTCCTAAAAATACCAATTTGTGGTGAATTGTGCCACATGAGCCGAGCAAGGAACGTTGTCTGCACGGAAGGTGGAACCTATTCACTATTTTTTCTTGACAGAGAACTCGGCTGCCGGTAGTTTGTATACGAAAGGATGTTCAGGATGCCCTATCAGGACTGTATAGTCTACCTGTTGGCCAAAGCCTATCAACGCGCACATGCCGTCGCCAAGCATCGCATGGCCACCTATGGTCTGACTCCAATCCAGCACCTCGTCCTTGGCGCGTTATGTCAAAGCGAGGGAATATCAGCGGGGGATTTAGGAAAAAAGCTAGTACTGGATCCGGCTACTCTTTCCGGGATCCTGGACCGGATGGCCGAAGCGGGGTGGCTCGTCAAGGAAACCGATCCAGGAGACAAGCGGTTCCTGCAGCTATATCTCACGGACCGGGGTAAAACGCTGGCGCCGAAGCTGATGGAAGAACGGGACAAGGCCAATGAAGAAATTCTGCGGAATCTGTCCTTTGAAGAGAAAGTCCTTCTGAAAAGACTCTTGAAAGACCTGAGGGACTAGTTTTTTTTGGCAGAATAGTTAGCAGACAAACTAATGGCCTGACAATCAACTCTCAGTGAAACGTGCAGGTCAAAAGTGATGGGAGGGCGAAATGTCATCGTGGCAAAAAACGAGCTGTGCGTGTTGCGGTCAAAACTGTGGCCTCGAAGTGATGGTCGAGGGGAACAGGATAACCAAGGTTCGCGCTGACAACCAAAACCCTCGCAGCGAGGGGTACTGTTGTCGCAAGGGGCTGAAAATAGCTCATTATCAACACCACGAAGATCGTCTGAAAATGCCTCTCAAACGGGTAAATGGAGAATTCAAAGAGGTATCATGGGACCAGGCACTGGACGAGATTGCGGAAAAGCTCAAATCAACCGTCGAAACCTACGGGCCTCGCTCCCTCGCCTACATGGGCGGAGGCGGCCAGGGGTGCCACTTTGAGGCCGCGTTCGGGGTGCGCCTTCTGCGAGGATTGGGGTCGCACTATCACTACAGCCCGCTTGCTCAGGAGCTGACAGGCTACTTCTGGGTAAACGGACGAGGGTTGGGGCGTCAGTACTTGGGGACCCACCCTGACCACAAAGAAACCGACATGCTGCTAGCGGTCGGCTGGAACGGCTGGATGAGCCACCAAATGCCGCAAGCGCGGCGGCATCTGAAGAGAATTTCCGAAGACCCTGACAAGTTGCTCGTGGTGATCGATCCCAGACGTTCGGAGACCGCACAGAAAGCGGACATTCACCTGGCGATTCGCCCGGGTACGGACGCCCTGCTCTTTCGATCCATGATCAGTATTATTCTTCGGGAGGGTTGGCAAAAGACCGACTATATTGCAGACCACGTGAGCGGCTTCGACGAGATTCAGCCATGGTTCCTTGACTTCGACCCCCGTCCTGCCATAGCCCTTTGCCAACTGGACTATGATCAGGTTTTCGACCTCTGCCGGCTCCTCTCCACTCGGAAATGGTCATGTCACTCGGATTTGGGCATCCTTATGGGGCGCCACAGTACCGTCACGTCCTACCTGGAATTGATCCTTCTAGCCATTTGCGGACGCATAGGGGCCCCCGGAGGGAACTTCATACCGGGCTCCATAATGCCTATCGGCTCTCATTCCGACGAACGTGACCCCAAGACCTGGCGTACCACGGCCACGGATTTTCCTGCAATCATGGGCTATTTTCCGCCAAACGTCATGCCTGAAGAGATACTGGCAGATCGGCCGGATCGGCTGCGTGCGGTATTTGTGAGCGCCTCCAATCCGTTGCGATCGTATGCGGATACCACGGCCTATGAACAGGCTTTCAAGGCCCTCGACCTCCTGGTGGCGGTAGACGTGGCCTTCACCGAGACGGCCAGTCTTGCCCATTACGTGCTGCCAGCCAAATCTGCGTACGAAAAATGGGATGGAACGTTTTTCACTTGGAACTTCCCCGAAATATTCTTCCAGATGCGGCGCCCGGTAGTTGAAGCTGAGGGAGAATGCCTGGAGGAGGGAGAGATCCTCACACGACTCGCGGACCGGCTTGGTCTACTCCCGGAAATTCCTCAAACGCTGCACGACGCAGCCTTCGGAGACCGCATGAATTTCGGCATGCAGCTTATGGCTTTCGCTCAAAGTGAGCCCCGTGCGATGAAATTCATGCCTTTCATTCTCGGTAAGACGCTCGGGAAGGCGCTTGGGTCTGTAAATCTTTCCGCACTATGGGGCATGTTGCAGGTCGCGCCCAAATCCTCCCGGGAGAACGCCGCCCGCGCGGGATTCAATCCCGGACCCACTATGGGGGAAGAGATTTTTAAGGCCATTATCGATCACCCCGAAGGGATTTGGATCGGCAAATGCGATGCTTCAAATCCTCTGGATGAACTCCGAACCGAGGATAAGCGAATAAACGTTTTGATTCCCGAACTCGCGGAAGCCATCAAGGGTATAGACGTTCAGAGTGAAGAGGTAGGCCTGCGCATGAATCCGGACTACCCGCTCCTACTCGCGGCGGGTCGCCACATGGATTACAACGCGAACACGATCATGAGGGACCCGGCCTGGAACAAGGGAAAGAGCAGACCCTGCACGCTGATGATGCACCCTGACGATGCCGTCGCCCTTGGTCTTGCAGACGGCCTGACCGTGAGAGTAACGACCGAAGCAGGGTCGGAGGATATCGACTTGGAAGTTACGGACGCGGCCCGACGGGGTCAGGTCATCATGCCTCACGGGTTCGGGCTAATACACACAGGCCGAAAACACGGCGCCAACGTGAATCGGCTGACGAAGAATACCAACAGGGACCCTGTAGCAGCGACGCCGCTCCACCGATTCGTTCCGTGCCGGGTAACAGCGGTGTGACATGTGGAAACGTGGATTCCCGTTCAATTCCTCGTTGCCAAAAACCTAGGCCTGCTAGCTCCAGAGCTGGCAACTCATCATCCGGGAGGACAAGATGACCGCGAAAGTATACTACGATTTGCGTGAACAGTTGGACCAGTATTCAATGGGATTTCCTTCAACCGAATCCGGAGTCGAACTGAAAATCCTGGAGAAGCTGTTTTCGGAAGAAGAAGCCGAGCTGTTTCTGCATCTCAGCATGATGCTGGAACCACCCGAAGCCATAGCTCAACGAAGTGGCAAGGAGCCGGCCGCGGTGGCTGCCATGCTGGAACGCATGGTAGACAAGGGCCTCATTTTCAGGGTCAAGAAGGAGGACAGCTCCAAATACGGGGCCGCGCCTTTTGTCGTCGGCTCTTGGGAGTATCAAGCAAAAGACCTGGACAGGGGGCTGGCAGAACTGTGCGAGCAGTATTTCGTGGAGGCCCTTGGCAAAAAGGGGCTAGGCCAGATGCCGCCCTTGCGCACTATACCGGTCAACAAGTCAATTGACCATTTGTGGCCCGTGGCGCCGTACGAAGACGTGAAGAAAATTATTGAAACCAAGGCCAAGATCGCGGCGGCAAACTGCATATGCAGGATGCAGCAGGGCCTTTTGGACAAGGGATGCGACAAACCGCTGGAGGTCTGCCTTCAGTTTGGAAGCCACGCTCAGTATTACGTTGATAAAGGCATGGCCCGCTTTATCACACAAGAGGAGGCTCTTGGCATAATCGACAAGTGCGACGAAGCCGGCCTCGTGCCGCAGCCGTTCATTTCTCAAGACGCGGGCGGTATGTGTAACTGTTGCGGGGACTGCTGCGGGATTCTTCGTTCAATCAAAATGGACCCCAAACCTGCGGAAAGGGTTTTGGCGAATTACTACGCGGCAGTCGATCCGGATGCCTGCTCGGCTTGCGAGACCTGCGTAGACCGCTGCCAAATGGAAGCCATCAAAGTGGGAGACAATGAGGTGGCGGTAGTGGACCGTGACCGGTGCATCGGCTGCGGGTTGTGCGTTACCACGTGTCCCAGCGAAGCACTCTCGCTGCAAGCAAAGCCCGAATCCGAGCGCAAAGAGCCGCCGGCCACGGGAAAGGACTACATGATGCAACTCGCGTCGGCCCGAGGGAAATCCCTTATCCCGCTCGTTGTAACAAGAAAGTAGCAGTGAGAGGATAAAGACCTCCGGGAAATCCCGGACAAAGAGCTGAGGCAAGGTGTATTGCCTCCATACCAGATCTTCCTTATACTGGATTGGGTCAGAGACGGAACCTGCGGGGCCGACTTCCTCGGGGCATAGAAATAACTCCGCAGAACCACCTGGAACGGAAAGGAATGACTATGAGTTTGTTTACGGTCGACCAGGAAAAGTGCAAGCGTGACGGACACTGTGTGGCGGAGTGCCCTGCGCGGATTATTGAAATGAAGACCAAAGAGTCTTTTCCCGCCCTGATTGACGGCGGTGCGGAACTCTGCATCAATTGCGGCCACTGCGTCGCGGTTTGCCCGCACAGTGCGATGTCTCTGAACACCATGAAGACGGAGAATTGCCCTCCCGTGCGCAAAGACCTTCTGCCGACCGCGGAACAAACCGAGCATTTCTTCCGAGCGCGACGTTCAATTCGTACGTACAAGAAAGACCCCGTGGATCAGGCGACCCTAAGCCAGTTGATCGAGATGGCTAGATATGCGCCTTCGGGCCACAATTGGCAACCCGTGAACTGGCTGGTCATCGACAACGCAGACGAAGTACAAAGGCTGGCAGGTATTGTGGTGGACTGGATGCGAATAATGATCAAGGACCACCCTGAAGTGGCTGAGCCGATGCATTTCGACCGAGTGGTTAAGATCTGGGAAGGCGGAGTAGACAGGGTGCTCCGAGGCGCGCCGCATTTGATCGTGGCTCATGGTGAGGCGGTTCCGCCTACTCAATCGGCATGCGTCATAGCTCTTTCATATTTGGAGCTGGCCGCGTTCTCTCTGGGGCTGGGGGCCTGCTGGGCGGGATATTTCAATGCGGCGGCCACCTTCTATCCGCCGATGCAGGAGACCCTTGCACTTCCCAAGGGCCATCAATCCTTCGGCGCGATGATGGTTGGCTATCCGAAATACCAATATCACAGGCTACCCTTGAGAAATGAGGCCAAGATTACCTGGCGGCGGTAGAGGTGCGTCGAACGCGACCGCGGCTCACTGCTATTCATGCCCTGCGGGCGGGAAAATTTTGTCATTGCGAGCGGAGCGAAGCAATCTCCATTGGTGGGACAGGCGTCTCGCCTGTCTCCTGCAATGACGGGCAAGATGCCCGTCCCACCGAAAATGAGATTGCTTCGTCGTTTCACTTCTCGCAATGACCGGCGCCCATAAGATTCCCATCATAAATGAATAGATACGCTCACTTATAAATTTCCATTGACTCCGTTGGTTCTTTCTGCAACCATGATGGCAGAGATTATCTCGACGCGTCGAATGCTGCTTCTAACGGCTGATTTGTCGGCCCAAACGAAAGGAGCATTATGGGGCAAGGAGTTAACGAGTTTACATAATCCTGAGACAAAACAGGCAACAGCAAAAAACCCTGTTGCCACAATGAGAATTATCTCATGAAACGGAGCTGACCTTTTGGCTCCGTTTTTTCGTTCTGATACCGCTTCGCCTTCAAAGAAGCGACTTATACTGATTCTCAAAAGTTTTCGCGGAATGAACCCACAGTGGCGTCTGGGTCAACGGCGGCCAATAGGCCGCCCTACGGGAGAGGACACCAAGCCTGGGACTGCAAACGTAGGGCGGCCTATGGCCGCCGCAAATTACGGGGCGAGTCAAGATGAAGCGGGCAGTGGCACCCGCATTTCAATCCGTGATTACTCTCGAGAACCTCTATATACCTGTTGCCAAAAATAATGTCCGAATCCGCGGAGTGCCTTTGCATTCTGTGGCCTCCGGCCTCCGTGCCGGTGGACAATGCACAGATAAATCAATCAGGTCGGTCCGCCAGGGACCCCGGATCGCGGTCCGGGGCAGGCTCTGGACCCTACCAATCCCTTGGAAACGGTGCTTGCAATAAGGTCAAAATCTTTGGCAATTGCTATAGGCCTCCAACTCGGCCGGCACTGACCTGGTTTCCAGGTCAGTGGCACCCAATATTTCAACTTCACGCCGGCGTTGGATGCCACGGACCGGCCCGAGCAGGTCCGTGCCTCTTCGCAGCGTGTTCCGAGTCTCATTGCAAATCGGTATGACGTTTTGGGTCATGGGCCAGGTCTGTTTTCCCGGCCTTCCTTGATTTTTCCCCAGCCCTTAACCAAGAGCTTAATCTCGAAGTGTGTTTTTTCTTGAGACGCGGGCGGTATTTTGCATAATGGATGCAGATCTCCATGAGGCGCCTCTAAGGCAACCTCTTTCTTTTATCCCATGACTTTGCCGGGGGACCGGGGAGCCAGCGGTCACAGCGGCTTTCCTAATAATTACTGCGTAATCTTAACTGATTTAGCACTGCTATTTGGGGTCGGCACTACTTCGGGAGGAGTTGTTATCGTTATGGGATACGAGGATTTTTCAGAGCATACCAGGATCGGGAACAGAGCGGGGGAAAAGCCTGTTCACCGCAGAGACCACAGAGATCACAGATAAATTCATTTTTTCTTCTTTGTCTCAGCGTCCTCCGCGCTCTCCGCGGTAAATTCCAACGCTCTTGCAGCATGAACCGGAGATTTTTATGAAAACTCGACGCATTCCCTTGATCACAAAGCTGTGGTTGGCTGTGGTTTTGGTCTTGGCGCTGGTGCCGTGGCTTGGGTGCTCAAGGGACACGGGGCCTGTCGGGAACGAGCAACTCTTGACCGCAGCGGCGAATGAGGACCTCTTGCTGATCAGATCTCTCCTGAAAAGAGGGGTCGATGTTAACGTCAGGGGAAAGAATGGTGAGACTCCTCTAATGTACGCTGCTGAGAAGGGCAGCCTGGATATCGTGAAGTTGCTAACGGAGAAAGGTGCCGACCTCAATGCCAGGAACAAGGCCGGCGTGACAAGCTTAATGGCTGCTGCTGGAATGGGTAGGAGGCAGGTACTTGAGCTTCTGATCGAAAAAGGCGCAGACATCAACGCGGCCAACGAAGAGGGTGTCACGGCCCTGATGTTGGCAGCCAATAGCGGTTACCTGGAGGAGACGCGACTGCTCCTCGAAAAGGGGGCAGATGTGAACGCCAAGAGAAAAGATGGCGCTACGGCTTTGGTAGGCGCCATTGGCGGGGGAGGCCATCTCGAAGTCATCAAGGCGCTTGTCGAAAATGGCGCCGAATGCAACATAACGGTCATGTTTGGCGTGACAGCTCTAAGGCTAGCCGAAATGGACGGTCAAGCCGAAGTGCTTGAATACTTGAAGTCGTGCGGAGCGCAGTGATGGGAGCAGGAAAAGAGGTGGGCGCTGTTGTGTTAAATCTGGATCTAGAAAAAGCTCCGGAGGAACCCGTGATGAAGAGTGAGGACCATAATGGCACCCCCTCGCCTCCAGGTGAGTCTCGGGAATTGAATCAGTCCAAAAAATCCGGCCCTTGTGTGGGTTTATTCTACTTTGTGGCCGGGCAATTATACTGGGAAGGCGTCCCCACAGCACGAGCCGATAGGTCGGAGTATGTCAAAATCTATGACAAAGAATATCCTGAGTATTGGGAGGAAGGTCTGCTCCCATGCTTCCCTCAGCTTAAGAAATACAATGCTTACCACTTTCCACGAGGGCGGGTAGTCTTCAGCACTCAAGAGGGTATTTACAGAGTGCAAGCGGACAAGTGCATTCTCGAGGACCCAGGACTGGTCAAAAGAATTATATCGGAAATGAGATTGCCGGAATCGCAAGTCAAAATGTCCTGGAATGTCGATTGCGAATGCGCAGCCTGTAAATCGAAAAGGACCACGGGCAAGGATTACATCGATCGCGCTATCGACGGGCAATTATATGCTTCTGAAGAAGGTCGAAAGTTGTTCTTTCCTTGGAAGAGTTTCTGGGACTCCAGTCACCGCGGATACATTGTCCCGTCAGCCAAAGAGTATGCAAGGATACGTAGGGGGATGTCGCTTTGGCTGAGACTAGGGATACCTGTGATGGCTTTTACTGCCTTTTCGGTTGCCAAATACACTTGGCTTACGACGGGCAGCCGATGGTTGCCAGCTCTCATGGCTCTTATCACCTGCGTTCCTTTCACGCTTGCTTTTAGTCTTTGGCTACGTGCCAAATGCCGCGGACTGATAGAAATAGATGAGAGGTACTGTCCTTCGCTGCCACCCCAGGAGCGATCAAAACCTGCGGACTCATGAGGCCGCTCAGCATATTTTCTGACCCTCCAAAGCAGGGACATACAATCAAATGGGGTCAAGTCTGCCCTTGACTCATTTGCCGGCTGATGATATGGTTCGGCTATGTCACGACCTTTACGCATTGAGTACCCGGACGCGTGGTACCATATCATGAACAGAGGCAGACGCCACGAAGAGATCTTCTGCGATCAGGAGGATTATCTGCGCTTCGTGGAACTTCTGCGGCAGGGCTCCGCGATGTGGAATGTTCGGATTGCGGGGTTCTGCCTGATGCCGAGCCATTACCACCTGTTGGTCCAGACCCCTGGCGCCGGTCTTTCGCGGTTCATGAGACATGTGGATGGAGTGCACACTCAGCGGTTCAATCGGTCCCACAAATGCGACGGCCCTCTGTTCCGAGGACGGTACAAGGCCATCCTGGTGGAAGCGGACAGCTATTTATTGCCATTGCTCCGATACATCCATCGCAACCCATTGCGCGCGGACCTGGTAAGCAGGCTGGACAGATACGCCTGGAGTAGCCACAAGGCTTATCTCTTTGGCTCACGCAAGTGGGATTGGCTGCACCGTGAGTTTGTCCTCCCCATGCTTTGTGAGGACAAGGCCAAGCAGGCCGCGGCGTACCGGGAGTTCATGGCAGAAGCGGAATCGGATAAACTCACGGGTCTGTTTTCTCGAAAAAATCTTCCATCCATCCTGGGATCAGAGGGCTTTATTGACTGGGTGAAGGCGAAGTTTCACAACCTTAGAGATCCTCAGGAGACCCCAGAGTCGCGGTGGCTGGCTCCAGGTTTGGACGCCATAAAAAAGGCCGTATGTGCGAACTATGAAGTACGGCCCAGCCGGCTGTTGTCGAGTCGTAGGGGGGTGAACAACCAAGCCAGAAACGTAGCCATCTATCTTGCCCGACGTCTTACCGGCGAGACCTTGGCGATCATAGGGAAAGCCTTTAGGCTGCGCAACTATAGTAGCGTGAGCAGCGTAGTTTCTCGCGTCGAGAATGCGATGAAGGCCGACAAGAGGCTGAAAGGACGAGTGAAAGCCATCGAGCGACAGCTCAGCATGAGCCAAGAGCAGACGTGACCCCTCAACGCGAATCCGCGGAGTCCTTTTGCATTTGGTAGCCACCGGCCTCCGTGCCGGTGGACCATGCGAAGATAAATCAATCAGTTCGGTCCGGCAGGGACCCCGGATCGCGGTCCGGGGCAGGCTCTGGACCCTACCAATCCCTTGGAAACGGTGCTCGCAACAAGGTCAAAGTCCCCGGCAACTACTACAGGCCTCCAACTTTAAAAGGGGTCACGTCTGCCATTGACTCATCTATAGAGATCACCTTGGACGGAGCGGCTCAGTGACCCCATCTTTGCAGAAACCACCCCGATTTCATTCATTAAAAGCCATCCGTTATCCGATGCGTTCCACATCGCATTGATCGCCGAAATTCGCGGCCAGGTCTTTTTTCAGGGCTTCCAGAGCTTCTTCGTCCTCGACTTCGACCACCAGTTCCCCATTGTCAAAGCATTTCAGGCGGCCGTAGGTTTCAAATAAGCTGATGGCCCGCTTCGGATCTATTGTGATCCATCCTTTCATCCGCTTCACCAGTTCCGCTCCGGTGAATTCACGCTCGATCGTCAGGTCGATCACTCTGTTGCGTCCCTTCCATCCGATCACGGCGGGGCTAACCAGTATCGGCATCACAGGGTCGTGCATGGCAGCGCACCTGAACCAGACTTTGGCTCTTACCATCGGGTCGTTCTCCGTTTCGTCGGAAGGTGTTTTCCAAATTGGGTCGAAATCCTTATCAATAAGGCTTACGAGATAATATCACATCAAGCGCCATTGCGCCTGTTTGTCGCGATGATTATACCTATTGTCGAAAATTTCGTCCTTTTTCGTTCAGCATGCTAGGCGTGACATTATTGCTTGGGTGCCACTGCTGGCTTGCCCAGCAGTGCGTCGACAGAAAACACTGCTGGGCAAGCCAGCAGTGGCACCCGATGAAGAGAAATTCTCCCAACCGTGGCACATTACCGACAGACGCGGGGTCTTTCGTAGAAAATGGGACATTATTTTTGGCATCGCGATATAAGAAACCTTGTGAGAACGATTTTTCCTAGACCGGATTCGTCCAATTTGTTGAAGGAAGGTGAAGGAGATGCATCAAGGCCGTTTCATCAAGAATATCGAATTTGCCGCGCCGCAAGTTCTGGTGGACATGGTCGATTACCAGGAAGGCCGTGTTGTAAGCCGCACATTTGCTCAAGCCAAGACGTTCAGCCTGACCCTTTTCGCTTTCGCTGAAGGAGAAGGTCTTAGCACTCACACAGCCGCAGGGGATGCATTCGTGCAGGTGCTGGACGGAGAGGCGTTGATAAACATCGGCGGCACGGAAATGGTGGTCGGCTCGGGCGAGGTCGTGGCCATGCCTGCAAATGTGCCCCATGCGCTGCACGCTGCGAAGCGCTTCAAAATGCTGCTGGTTGTCTTCAAGGGCGAGGAATGAGGCGTTGACAACGGGTACAGCGATTCTCAAAAGTTTTTTCCGAATAGAATCGCACTGCTGGACAAGCCAGCAGTGGCACCCACCGTTCAATCTGCCATAACTTTCGAGAAGTGCTATAATAAAGCGGTTGATTTACCCGCGCCGCGCGGGGAATCCGTTTCGCGCTGAATTCCTACCAAAACCATGACCGAAAAAAGGTGGTTACGTCTCGTTTGACATGACCTCAGAGAGCCGCCTCGATAGATCATCCCTTATTTAATCAGCATGTTACAATTCCTACCTGAGAATTCAGCATTGACGCTATATTATCCCTTAAATTAATATGTCCCTTGCAGAGTGTAATAGGTGCAGTTTCCGTTTCCCATCACAACTACATAGCCGCCTGATGTTCGCCCTTGGGGAGAGGTCCTTGCGGAGCCCTTCTCCGGGAGCAATGTATTGGTGTTTCTCAAAGTCTGGGGTCAACCCACTTCATATATAGACTCGAGGTTTCTTGCCCGGTTCAGAAATGACTTCCCATTTTACTAGAAAGGAGAGCACGCCATGAGTGTGACACGCCGAGAGTTCCTTGTGATCTCTGGCGCCGTCGGAGCGGGCTTGGCGCTTTCATCTCTGGGAATCGACATGGGACCAGTAAAGGCCTATGCCGCGGAACTGAAGATGGATAAGATGAAGACCGCCAAGCAAACTACGTCGATCTGCCCGTACTGCGCTGTCGGCTGCGGACTACTCTGTAGCACCGACACAAAAGCCAAGAAGATCATAAACATCGAAGGCGATCCGGACCACCCGACCAATGAAGGCTCATTGTGCGCCAAAGGCGCGTCGGTTTTTCAAACCACCGCAGACAACCCCAACCGCTTCAAGAAGGTGCTTTACAGGGCGCCGAACAGCGACAAGTGGCAGGAAAAGTCCTGGGATTGGGCTCTGACTGAAATCGCAAAGAGAGTTAAGGCCACCAGAGACGCCTATTTCATCGAGAAGAACGACAAAGGCCAGGTGGTTAATCGTCTCGAAGCCATAGCCCACGTCGGGAGCGCGGCCCTGGACAACGAGGAATGCTGGCCGCTTCAAGCAATGATGAGGGCGCTGGGGCTTGTTTACATCGAGCACCAGGCCCGGATATGACACAGCGCCACTGTTGCGGCTCTGGCAGAGTCGTTCGGGCGCGGCGCAATGACCAATCACTGGATCGACCTCAAGAACAGTGATGTTATCCTCATAATGGGCAGCAACGCTGCCGCCAACCATCCCATATCCATGAAATGGGTGCAAAGGGCCAAAGATAAGGGCGGCAAACTGATTTCGGTCGACCCCCGTTTTACCCAAACCTCATCGAAAGCCGATCTGTACGCTCCCCTGCGTTCCGGGACGGACATAGCGTTCCTGGGAGGCATGATCAAGTACATCATCGACAACAAGAAGTACTTCCCCGAGTACGTAATAAACTATACCAATGCTTCGCTCATCGTTGACGACAAGTTTGATTTCAAGGATGGGCTTTTCGCCGGGTACAACGAAAAGGCCCGGTCGTACGACAAGTCCCTGTGGGCGCTCAAGAAGGATGACAATGGCATTCCTGTAAGGGACATGAAGCTCGAGAATCCGAGGTCGGTCTTTCAGCTTCTCAAAACCCATTACTCCCGTTACACGCCCGAGAAAGTTTCCGAAGTTACAGGAACACCGGTGAAAGACCTGCTTGCGGTCTATGAGCTGTACTCAACCACCGGCGTCAAGGACAAAGCGGGCACCATTATGTACGCCATGGGCTGGACCCAACATACGGTCGGCGTCCAGAACATTCGGGCCATGTCCATCATTCAGCTACTGCTGGGCAACATGGGCATCGCCGGAGGCGGCGTAAACGCTCTGCGCGGCGAATCCAACGTTCAGGGAAGCACTGACCAGGCCCTCCTGTTTCACATCCTCCCCGGTTACTTGAGGATGCCGTTGGCCACCCAGCAGACTTTGGAGGAGTACTTCAAGCCTGTTCCCGCCACTAAAGATCCTCGGTCGGTAAACTGGTGGTCCAATTTCCCTAAGTACGCGACAAGCCTCTTGAAATCCTTCTGGGGTGACAAGGCCACCAAGGAAAACGATTTTGGTTACGCATGGCTGCCCAAGCTGGAGCCCGGTCAGAACTGCTCCTGGCTGAATCTATTTGATGTTATGTATTCGGGCGGCATCAAGGGATTTTTCGCCTGGGGCCAGAATCCGGCTTGCAGCGGCGCGAATGCCTACAAAGTCAGACAAGCCTTGGCCAAGTTGGACTGGCTGGTGAACGTAAACATATTCGATAACGAGACCGGCTCCTTCTGGAAGGGCCCGGGAATGGATCCAAAGAGCGTCAAGACCGAGGTATTCATGCTCCCGTGCGCAGCCTCGGTGGAGAAAGAAGGAAGTATCAGCAATAGCGGAAGATGGGCCCAGTGGCGTTACAAGGCCGTAGATGCCCCCGGCGACGCAAAGCCTGACGGCGACATCATGGTCCTTCTTATGGACAAGATCCGTGAGATGTACAAAAAGGGCGGCAAAGCGCCTGAGCCGGTACTCAACCTGAAGTGGGACTATGTTGACACGAAGGGCCACTTTGATCCCCACAAAGTGGCTAAGGAGATCAACGGCTTCTTCTTGAAAGACACAAAAGTGGCGGACAAAGAGTTCAAGAAGGGCGATCCCGTTCCCGCCTTCCCGATGCTCCAGGCTGATGGGAGCACATCCTGCGGCAACTGGATTTACAGCCAGAGCTATAATGCCGACGGCAACAACATGGCTCGGAGGAAAAAAGACGATCCTACTGGACTCGGACTTTTTCCACAGTGGGCATGGGCATGGCCCGTTAACAGGAGGATAATCTACAATAGGGCGTCGGTTGACCTGAACGGCCAACCCTGGGACCCCAAGCGTCCTCTGCTGAAGTGGCAGGACGGCAAGTGGGTCGGCGATGTGCCCGACGGGCCCGCGCCGCCGCTGAGCGATGAAAAGGCCGGTAAATACCCGTTCATCATGACAGCGGAAGGCTTCGGACGTATCTTCGGACCGGGGCTCAATGACGGGCCGTTCCCGGAACATTACGAGCCGCTGGAGTGTCCGGTTCCAAAGAACGCCTTTTCCAGCCAGTTCGTCAACCCGACCATCAAGATCTTCAAGGGCGAGCTGGACAAGCACCTCACCTGCGATCCTCGCTTCCCATTTGTGGCCACAACTTACCGAGTCACGGAACACTGGCAGACAGGGATCATGACCCGCTGGCAGCCGTGGCTGGTAGAGGCCGAACCTCAAATGTTCGTGGAAATGAGCGAAGAACTCGCCAAGCTGCGCGGGATCAAGAACGGCGAGAAAGTCAAAGTCTCGTCGGTGCGCGGTGAAGTAGAATGCTTCGCGATAGTCACAACCCGCTTCAAGCCCTTCAAGCTTGGACAACTTACGGTTCATCAAGTCGGTATGCCGTGGTGTTTCGGGTGGATGGTCCCGAAAGAAGGCGGCGAAAGCGCCAACCTGCTCACGCCCAACGTGGGAGACCCCAACACCATGATCCCTGAGTCCAAGGCCTTCATGGTAAACGTGATAAAGGCATAGGAGGTGCAAAATGGCTGAAGGTTATTCCATATTAGTTGACACCTCCAAGTGCACGGCGTGCCGAGGGTGTCAGGTTGCGTGCAAGCAATGGAATCAATTGCCCGGAACGCAAACCAAACAGGTCGGGACACATGAGAATCCCTTGGATCTCTCATTCGACACTTACAAGATAGTGCGGTACTCCGAGGGTACCAACGGCGACGGTAAGCAATACTGGTACTTCTTCACCGAGCAGTGCCGGCACTGTCTTTCACCGGGGTGCATGGCTGCGGCGGAAAAAGATGAGATCGTAGTGGACGAGAAAACCGGCGCGGTCCTCTATACCCCCAAAACCAAGGAACTTGACTTCAAGGCTACCCTTGAAGGGTGCCCGTACAACATTCCCCGTCAGGACCCGAAAACAAAGCTCATGTCCAAGTGCACCATGTGCTTCGACAGGATCACCAACGATATGATACCTGCATGCGTGAAATCCTGTCCTACAGGCACTATGGTATTCGGGGAGCGGGACAAAATCCTCGACGCGGCCAAGAAGAGGGTTGAAGAGCTGAAAAAGACTTTTCCCAAAGCTCAGGCCATCAACGCGGACGATGTGAGAGTGATCTACATTGTCACCGACGACCCGAAGAAATTCTTCAAACTCGCGGCCGGCAAGTAGTCGGTGAGCGCTTGACCGGGGAGGCCCTTTTTCTGGAAGGGTCTTCCCCGGACTCCAACCCCTGTTCCCTGTTTCCGCCTCACGGTGACAGCCTGCGAATCTCCTGATTTGAGTTCGCTTTCAAACGGTGAAGATGCCTTATGGCAGTTGTCAAATTTTTGTCCGTTTCGGGGGAACTCCATTCCGTCATTCCTGCGGAAGCAGGAATCCAGTCCAGCGTTTCCCTGCATTCCCTGGGTTCCCGCCTTCGCGGGAACGACGGGGTGAGCAAAGCAGAAATGGCAGGAGGGCCGTCGGGGGCCAACGAACATCAGTTTTGGCAATCACCACAAGTCCTCAGCACTGACCTGGTGCCCAGGTCAGTGGCACCCAACAGCCAATCGAGAGCCGCCCTGGAGAGCCACGGTCCACAGCTTGCCCAGGTCTGCGCCGGACCTAACAGACTTTTCACTGTTTGAACGCGAACTGCTATGACCCGAGGTTCGGAAGCATTATATATTCATGTCTTTAAGAATCCTCTTCGGAATTCCGGATTCGCACGGCACGCGAGTCTGGCAGAGCCCGCAACCATAGCCGTCAAAACCGTAGTTCTCCTTCGCATACTGCGCACAAGTCACTCCCGCATGGTTCCAGCATATTTCCTTGTTATGTCCCTCTTCGGTTATGGCTCCAACAGGACACCGTTCGCGGCAACCAGTACAGGAACCGTCGTAGAAGAACAGGCAGTAAGCGTGATGATCGTCGTAGGGTCTGGCTTCAATGGGAACGGCCAGATTGGCCACCACGGAGCCGACCCGGTGAGCTTTTCCCTTTGGAGTGATGAGCCCGTCACACAGGCCAAAGGTGCCCAGGCCCGCTGCATAAGCCGCATGTCGCTCCGACCACTTTGAGGCAAATCCGTAAACCTGCGACCGCTCCATGCTCCACTGAGAAAAGAGGACTGGAGCCACAGCCTTGATACCAACGCTCTTCAGTTCTTCGACCACGTGGCGCCGGAGATGATTGTTGAATTCTTCGCCCGGAAAGCGGGCATGAACCCACCGCCTAGCCGGATACAAAGTCTCTTTGCGATTGTCCGCTTTTGTCGCTTCCCGCTGCGGTAGGACCCAACTGATAACGGTGAGGTCCTCGGGCCTGACCACGGTGTCGGGAAAAGCAAGTGAAAAGATCTCAACGGGCTTCCAGTGGAAATCGCCAACCAGATGCTTGTAATCCTCAAAAAGCGGATCAGCCCCGGAAGAAAAACTTACGAGAACTTCATCCCACGCCTTTTCGTCCGGTTCCATCTTGAGGGAATTTTCGGGAGAGGTTTCGACAAACTCTTCAATAATTCCGGTAAGCCATCTGCGCGTGTCTTTGGTCATATGCGACTCCTTAAGCCTGTGAAAACTTAATCATCTCGATTCCATATGTGCCGGGTGCCACTGCCGGCTTGTCCAGCAGTGTTCCTTTGGGGCAGGCACTGCTGGGCAAGCCGGCAGTGGCACTCTCATTGTTAGGCCATTGGTTATCCGACGCGAATGACATGTCCGTGCTTTGAGCCACTTTGCGGACCTAAACTGTTCTATGATCTATAGTCCGCGTTTATGGTGACGTATTCCTCTGAGAGATCGGTAGTGAGGATTCGAGCCTCGGAGCTTCCCGATTTAAGGTCTAGAAGCACCGCAAATTCTTTCGCACACATGGTTTTGTGCGCGGCCGATTCCCAATCACCCTCAACCAAGAGGCCGTCTTTGACTATCGGAACATCACCGATATAAAGATCAATCCTGTCCGGATCAAAAGAGACTCCCGCTCGCCCTGCCGCACAGATTATACGGCCCCAGTTGGGGTCCTCTCCGTGAAAAGCGGTCTTTACCAGCGGTGATTCGGCAATGGTCCGCGCTATCTTTGCAGCCGCGGCATTGCTGGGAGCGCCGGTGATTCGCACCTCCACCACCTTCGTGGTTCCTTCGCCATCCAGGGCGATCTGACGGGCAAGATCCGAACAGGCCTGCTGCAGTAATGACCGGAAGGCTTCCCTGTCCGATCGGCCGGGCGAGAGTTCAATGGCATCTCCTCTTCCGCCTGACAGGACTATCAAGGTGTCATTTGTGCTTGTGTCCCCATCTACCGTAACAGAGTTGAAGCTCGCTTCGTTGGCATCGATCAAGCAGTCCCGTAAAAACGACGCCTCAACCCTAATGTCGGTCAGAATGACCGCAAGCATTGTGGCCATATTGGGAGCAATCATTCCCGAACCCTTGCACATCCCAAGGATTCTGAACGGTCCGGTTGATGCCGAACCCTCCAGCAGAAGCGTCTTGGGCCTTGTATCAGTGGTCATCATGGCGTGGGCCACGTCCATGTACCGGTACGGGTCCAAGCCGGCGACCAATGCGGGAATGGCCTCTCGCATCCGATCGAGAGGTAGAGGATTGCCAATCACCCCTGTTGACATCGGGCTAATGAGGTCCGCGTCAATTGCGAGGGCTTCGGCGACTCCGCGCGTCAAGTCCAGAGCATCCTGCAAGCCTCTTTCCCCGGTGTAGGCGTTTGCATTGCCGGAGTTTATCAACACCCCGCGAGAAACGCCTTTCGCCACTCGGTCGCGAGTTATTGCCACGGGCGCGGCAAAAACAAGGTTAGTTGTGGTAACCGCCGCAACCGTGGTCGGCTCTTCTGACACGATTAGCGCTAAATCAAGCCTTGTGGTGCCGGCTTTCTTAATACCTGCAGCCACCGCGCTGAACCTAAATCCGTCGATAGGTTTCTCACCTTGGTTCAAAGTCCTCTACTCCTTCAATCAGGCAGATTCACTCCCAGCTTACGCAAATCCTGAAGCAGCGGCGTCAGCCCCTGGAAGAGGATGCCGTTAATTCCCGCGCGTATTGCGCCGTCCACATTTTCCTCCAAATCATCGATAAACACTGCGGTTGAGGGATCGATCCCGAACTTACTAATCGCTTCCTTGTAGTACCTGGTGGCCGGCTTCATGACCCCTAACTCGAACGATAACGCAGCGTCCTTGAAAAAGGCCACACGGGGAAACTTTTTGATTATCCAATCGTAGTGGGCCTCGCTGGTGTTGGACATAAGCCACGTACCATATTCGTTTGACAGCGATTCCCCGAGCGCTACCATTGCCTTATCCATGGTGAAAACGTCACACCATAGAAAATGAAAATCCTCTTCATTCATGTCGATCCCAAGAATGCCGGACATGACACCGTGAAATTCGGTGAAGCCCATCTTGCCGCTCTCCAGCGCGATGGCAGGTTTGCGAAACAGTGCCACAAAGGCGGACCTGTCGTCTTTCAGGAGCCCGGCCATTTCCAGGGGCAGGTGCGGCCCAAGGCGCTGAAATGCCCTCTCCCAGTTCACAGGCACAAGGACATTTCCCAGATCAAAAAGTATATCGCGAGTCATGAAGCTTACCTTAAGGCAATTCTTGTAAATTGCTTGCCGAGCCCGTTAAGGCCGAATTCGCCGCGTGCTCTCACCGCGGCCGTATCAGCTATGCACACAAGGCCGCACATGGTCAACCGCCACAAAGAGTCGTAATTGGTTTTCTGAAAAGCTTGTGTGGGGGTTGGACCACTGTAGAACTCCTTCAACGTATGAAGATCTGTTAGGTAAAGTCGATCTAGTGCATAGCTCAACATCCGAAAATCGTCATAACCAATCTGAGAGCTTACATATGCTGAAAAAATCTTGCCGAAAAATTCCGCCTTTTCCATATCGTCAAGCCGGTCGATCAGCAGAATTACACTGTCCATTAACTTTTGTCGAAAGTTGGGATCCGATTTGAGTCTGTTGGAAAATTCATTTCGAGTCTCCAACGGTACGCTGTCAAGACAAAGCAGTACCTTGGACAACTTCCTAAGAAAAAAGAAGTCCCTCACGCTGAGCACTACATTGGCGCCTTTTGCAAACGTGCCTAGAATCGGGATGTCTCGCAGGGTGCCAGGCTCCAAAAGGGAGTCTAAAGCTACTTCGTCGAGGTCTCGTGCAAGCTTGGAAAGATCTGACTTACCTATGGTTTGTTCCAAAGACGCCTGCATGGCGTTGCGGAGCGGCAGCTTGTCGTCATTGGACTGGGGCATTTCCGAACTCCTCAAGAGCGGCTGTTGAGTGTAGTGTGCCACTGCTGGCTTGTCCAGCAGTGCATGCTTTGAAAACACTGCTGGACAAGCCAGCAGTGGCACCCAACAGCCAATTAACTTTGCCCGCAGAGCGCCGCGGACCTGAGCTTTGCAGATCCGTGCGAGAGGGCGTCGAGCCCGAAGCATTCTCAGCGCTGAGATTGCTTCGTCGCTGCGCTCCTCGCAACGACAGATCTCGTTACTTCTGTTCCGAAAATAATAGCGACCGGTATGACAGACCATTCGCTATGTGAACGCGACTTGGTATTACCTGGCCGGTTGGCAGCGGAAGCTGCCAACCGGCCAGTATATGAAAGTTTTTGGGGAGGGGTGCGGGGAGGCCCTTTTTACAAAAAGGGCCTCCCCACATTTTCCTCTCCTTCAAAAGATTCCCAGCGCAATTCCGGCCGCGAGAGTTTGGCCCAGGTTGCGGCAATTTTCAAGCATATCTTCGGTTATCGGTCCCCTACAAATGACCGGTTCCTGAACTCTTCGCAAGCGATAGCCCAGAATAATGCGTTCGATACTGTTCAGCGCGCCTGCCCCGTCATTGCCTGCGGAAATAACCACTGCGTAGGATTTGCCGACTACCTGCTCACGTGTTTGTTCATAGGTCCTGTCAAAGAAGTCCTTAATCGCACCCGCCATATAACCGAAATACTCCGGGCTGCATACGACCAGAGCCCGACAGTCCAACAACTGCTCGGCGGTCACCGCGGCGGCTTTGATTCGGCGCACTCCGACGCCTTCCACTTTCAGAGCGCCTTGCTCCACTGCTTCTGCTAGGCGTTCCGTGTTGCCGGACTGCGAATGATAGACGATGAGAAGCTCTTTGTGAGAGGACATGTTTCTTCCGTGGCGGCTGGTCTACGGTTCCTCCCGCGTCTGGGCCTTTTGAAAACCACTTGGTTTTACTTGTTGTGTTGGAGGTCTTGCGAATGGCCGCAAGGAAGCTGGGACTCGCAGTCGAAAATGTGGTTGAACATGTAATTATCGCATTGTTCGGAAAACTCCCCCACCACTTGATCCAGGGGCCTCCCGTTCTTTTCCGCCTCATTTCGGAGCATGGACCACAGCTCACGAAGCATGGGAAAAGTCTCTTCCGTAAGGGTCAGGACAAGCGTGTTTCCGCAGGTGCAATGCCGATACAACATGGTAAACGGCTTGCCCATAACCTCTTCACAATCCTGCCACGAGTGGGCTTTGGGGACGGTAGCACAGAGGTAATCAGCAAGGGAGGGGAAAGATGTCCCACAAGTTCGGCATTGTTTGGGGAAGAGCTTTTCGTTCTTGTTGATGAGCACCAGACGTTTGATAAATTCCAGGAAGCAGCCGTTATATGCCTCTTCGGTTTCTTCTCCGCAAGGGCTAACGGCGCCAATTTCCATGGTATCTCCCGATGAGGAACAACCCGTGATCGCTTAGGTCAATGTTGATTGACCGAATCCGGTTGGTCAGAAGGCTGCTCCGCTCTTTTTCTTCAACCAGACTTCAATCCTGTCCCTTGCAAGAAGAAAGGCTCCAATAAATGCAAGGCAAACCACGGCTACTAGACCCAGCAAATACCAATCTTGATTGTAAAACGCGGAACCGCTGAAACTCAGCATCATGGTTCCGGGTATTCGGCCCAAAGTGCAAACCCAGAGAAAAGTCAGGAATCCCATGGGGCTCAGGCCGAGGATGAAACAAAGGATGTCTTTCGGAAAACCCGGTAAGGTGAAGAGAATCAGCGCTATGAATGTTCCGCGACGATTGACCAGGAAATGAAATTTCTCCAGGCAGTGGCATGGAACTACAAGCTTGACCAAGGGAAGACCCACGGTTCTCGACGCAAGAAAAGCTATGGCAGACCCCACACCCAGGCCGATTGTCGAGTACAGCACGTTTGGCGCAACCCCGAAAATAAAGCCGCCGACTGCGCCGGTAAATTCCCCCGGGATGGGGGCGAGCACCACTTGGAGGGCCTGCACGAATACAAAAGCGGCCGGTGCGGCCGTACCCCAGCTTTCCACATATTTCCGCAGTTGTTCCCTGCCTTGGAAAGTTTCCAACAAGGTTTGCACGAGGGGCGCCAATTTACCTGTCGCGGCCAGCACCAGCAGCACTAGGGTCATTCCACCTAGAACGGCCAGGGAAATAATAAGACGTTTTTTTTCTTCAGGGCTGCACGGTTCCACTAGGAGACTCCCTGGCGCGGTTGCAGTTGGGATTCGTAGTTCAAGTCCCTTTCCGCTGACAGGTTCCGGAGGATTTCATCTTCCATCCTGTTTACAAGCGGTGGGAACGTTTTGGAATTTATAGCCGAAATACCTATCCCATCGTATCGGGCGCAAATATGCTCGACAGTCTCGGAATCGACCATGTCCTTCTTATTGAACACCCTTATCATGGGTATATCAATGAGGTGAAGCCTTTCAATCAGCTTTTCCACAGCGTTCATTTGGGTCTCGAACGACGGATTGGAGCAGTCGATCACGTGCAAGAGGAGATCAGCGTCCGCCAACTCATCCAACGTGGCCGAAAAGGCAGCTACAAGGGCCTCCGGAAGATCCTGAATGAACCCGACCGTGTCGGTAATGATCACCTCCGTTTCTCTCGGAAACCTAAGCCTGCGGCTTGTAGGGTCGAGAGTCGCGAACAGCTTGTCTTCAACAAATATATCCGACTTGGTGAGGTTGTTCAAGAGTGTTGATTTTCCGGCGTTTGTGTACCCCACTATAGAAATAACCGGCACTTGTCTTCTGTTGCGCAGTTCACGACGCAAAGCTCGATTCTTGCCGAGCTGTTCCTTCTGTTTTTCCAGGAAGTCGATTCTACTGCGAATTCGTCGGCGGTCTACTTCCAGCCGGGTTTCACCAGGTCCCCTGGCCCCGATACCACCGGTCAACCTTGACAGAGCGTCGTCCTTTTGCGCCAGCCTCGGCAGAGCGTATTTCAACTGGGCCAGTTCTACCTGTATCTTGCCCTCCATGGACCTGGCTCTCTGAGCAAAAATGTCCAGAATAAGTTGCGCTCGGTCGATTACTCTTAGTTCGGTAAAATCGGCAATGTGCTTTACCTGAGCCGGACTAAGTTCGGCATCGAACACGAGCAGATCCGCGCCCTTGTGAAGCGCATCAATTACTATCTCCTTCAGTTTTCCCTTGCCGACTACGAAATGCGGATCAACCGATTCTCTGCGCTGAATCATGGATCCCACTACTTCAACTCCACTGGAGGCGGCCAGTTCAGTCAGTTCCTTCAAGGACTCTTCAATGTCCCACTCGCTGCCTGTGGTTCGGCCCACAAGGTACACACGTTCCTTGTCGCCCTTGACGGAACGGGCTTTTACCGAACGCGAGATCTCGTCTTCCAGGGATTTGATGAACGCAGTGAAGTCCAGGTCCAGACGTGACGCCTGGATCGGTTCCAGCAATTGCCAGACGTCACCTTTGGGATTTTCGGGCAAAAGGTGAGCTATGCGCACCGCTGTGGGCAATCCCTGGCTGTCTACGCCTATGGATGCGATCAAATCCAGTCGCAGAAGGGCCAGGTCGGTCAAGTCTTCCCGGCTTAGAGGTTCATCTCTTAGGTGTACGTGAATAAGGCGCAGGCCCCTTAGCCGGCCCGCGCCTACACGCCAACCATCGAGTTTGGGTATAAAAATGGAGCGCGCATCGCCGACAATGACTTTGCGAACGTTGCCTTTTCGATCGACCAGGATACCTATCTGACGGCCGATTTCTGAGGCCAGTTCCGTCAATTGCCGCGAAATCTCCTGTGTTACAACCCGGTTTGCCGGGACCCTTCTTAGGGCCAGCCTTTCTATTCGGGTCCGCTGGGACGGCTTCAAACTACGAATGGAACCGGTAACCGCGCTCAATCGTGACCCCCGTCCGGGCGTTTGAATTCTACTCGTCTTTGAATCGGTTCTTTTGTCAGGCTATTCCTTCCTGCTTTCGTTTTCTTCGGGCACGATTTTGACAACCGCGCATTTTGCAGGGTCGAGATATTTTTTTGCCGCTTTGAGGACATCGTCGACCGTGACAGCGGATATCTTGGCGACGTACTCTTTCTCATAATCATATCCCAGACCATACAATGTGTTCAAGGCCGTATTTTCAGCCCGGGACCAGGAACTCTGCAATGCAATCAAGTGATTTCCAACCAGATTGGTGATGCCTCTCTTGAGTTCCTCATCGCTCACACGCTCTTTGCGTATTCGCTCCACCTGGCCGAACATCCCCTTAACAGCCTGATCGAGTTTGCTATCGTCACAAGCCATGTAGAACGCGAACACTCCCGGATCGATCCCAGGCCGGACAAACGAGGTGACCACGTACGCTAAAGACTCTTTGTCCCTAAGTTGCAGGAAGAGCCGCCCTCCCTGTCCTGCGAGAATATTGTTGAGGACTTCCAGCGCATAACGATCCTGATCGGCAAGAGTAGTGCCACGAAATCCGACAGCGAGGTGGGCTTTGGCTCTTGGAATACGAACCACCTTATTCCGTTCTTTGGTCAGCGGCTGTTCGGCAGGCACTTCCGGCGCATCGAATTTCCTCGGCGGAATTGCGCCGAACGCAGCTTCAATTCGGCCCATCATCTCTTGGACATTTATGTCTCCTACCGCAGTTATGACCATGTTGGCCGGGACCGCATACCGTTCGTAAGTTTGTTTGAGGTCCTGTGCCGTGAATCCGGCGACAGTAGTCAACGTCCCCTCTTTTACGAATCCGTACGGGTGGTGCGGAAATACCTCCTCGTTGAGCACGTTGATCGCATATTGCACCGGGCGATCCGGCTCTGTCCTGATACGATTGATGATCAGGTTTCTCTCGCGTTCCAGCTTATCTTCCGGGAAGGTCGGATACATGACGAGTTCTGCCAGCAATTTGAGCCCGTCGTCCACGTATCTGCTGAAAAAACTTCCCGCGAAGCCAAAGGAATCGTACCCGGAAAACCCTGACAGCCTTCCGCCCATGTCCTCGACTTTTCGGGCTATATCAACTTCGGTCATCTTCCCTGTGCCTTTGTTCAGCATTTGGGCGATGAAATTCATGATGCCTTCATTTTCTTTGTTCTCGAAGCGCTTGCCACCGAGAAATGCAATTCTGAAAGCCACAACCGGATTGGAGTCATCCCGCGCCAAGACCGCGCGAATCCCGTTTCCGAGGGTTCGTGTCACCACGCCTTCTGCAGTTGCCGTGGTTGCCGTGGCCTCCGCGACGCCGGGACGAAACGGAGTCACGATTTGCTCAAGGGTTTCGTCCTTGAGGTCAGGCAGGTCCTTTTCCGGCAGGAGGACGGCAATCGACAGGTTGGGCGGCACTAGATACTTCTTCACCGCGGCCGAAATCTGGTCCGGGGTGACCGCTCTATTTAAAGTGAGATACTTTTCTTCATAATACGCGTCGCCAAGGTCGGCCTGAAAGCTGCCGATACTCCTTGCCATTCCCTGTACCGTCTCCCTGGCGTAAATGTGCTGGGACTCAATATGAACCTTGGCTCTTTCCAATTCTTCGGGTGAAGGAGGCTGCTTGCCCAGAAGCGCCAATTCCTCCATTATCGCCTTGGTTGCCGATTCCAGGTTTTTTGAGTCAAGGCCGGCAGACACGGCCATGATTCCGGGGCTCTTTGGCGTCAGTGCATGAGCGGAAATAGAGTTTACGAGCCCCTTCTCCTTCTTTAGGACCCTGATCAACCTGGAACTCTCGCGCGCGCCGAGTATGTCACCCACCAGATCCAGGGCATTCACGTCGTTTCCCTGCATGGAGGGGATATGAAAAGCCATGCTGAGGCGAGTCTCCCGCGTATTGACATCTCGCACGATCGCGGTTCTGATTTTCTCCTGGACCGGTTCATCGGGCTTCGGAGGCCTGAAAAAACCGGTGGGCTTCAGGTCCGCGGTCAGCCGTGCCGCCTCGTCGCGAACTTTGGAGGGATCCACGTCCCCGACCACCAGGAGGAACATGTTTTCGGGCACGTACCATTTCTTCCGAAACGTAAGAATGTCTTCACGAGTCATCTTCTCAACGAGGTCTTTAAATCCTATGATAGGGTACTGGTAAGGGCTCTTTACATAAGAGGTTTTGAAAATTAGCTTGGAAATCTTCCGTTCCGGCCGCTCCTCTCCTTCCAGGATCTCTTCTATTACCACCTGCTTTTCTTTATCAAGCTCCCCTGGATCAATCGACGGATACAGCACAGCGTCGGTAAGTATGTCCATACCGGCCGAGACTTCGCTGGAAGGCACTGTAACGTGAAAAACGGTTTCATCCCAACTTGTGTACGCATTAGTCTCTCCACCGAGCGCTTCTATCTCGGACGCGATCTTGCCCACGCCTCTGCGCTTGGTGCCCTTGAAGGCCATGTGCTCGATAAGATGACTGATCCCGAGTTCGGGGCCAACTTCATCCGCGCTCCCGACATTCACCCATAACTGGATGGTTGCAACTTTGCGCGCGTGGTCTTCATTCACGAAGACCTGAAGGCCGTTTGGCAAAGTAAAATGCTTTAACCTATTCTCCATGGCATCGGACTTTGTAGGAATCAACATGCACACCACCATTGCTGCCAGCATCCATCGAATAACAGATGCGAAGTTGAAAACCAGGATCATTATGCTCTCCCTTTTAGGAAACTACTAAACATTTATGCACTAGCCACTACACCGGCAAGGCGGTCGTAAACATTCATTGCTAACGCTGTGCCCTGCGACGCGAACATGTGTTCGGTTAGCTAGACAGCCCTTTAGCTGAAAAGTTTCTTGCTGCGGAACGCGACCGTTCCCCGGGGATATAGCTCTGAGACTGATTTGCGAGCAACCCCGGAACGCCGCATAGAAGAAGCACGGACCTGCTTGGGCAGGTCCGTGGCACCCAACACCCGTTCGAAGTTGAAAATATTGGGTTCCACTGACCTGGTTTCCAGGTCCGTGCCGGACAACATGGACACCCGAGTCACTTTTTTAACCGCGAATCGGTATGAGACCCACCGACTTGTATGACAAACCGCCGGCGGAGTAAAGTAGGGCCAAGAAACTTTGCACTATTCCTCAAGCAGGCCTTCGTCGGATCGATTCCCGGGTGCAGCGCCATGCGGTATCGCGTGGGCAATTGCGGCCACGGGCTAGCCTGATTGAGTCAAGCTGCCACGGCGACGCGGTACCAACTGAGGTCCGACAAGCATCGAACTCCCGTAAAAAGTCACCTCGCTCGTTGGCTTTGGACGTCGATCCTACGGAGGCGAAGCCGTTCCAGTGCTTCTGCGTCGGGCAGAAGCACTGAGAATCGCTCTGTATACAGATTGGCTTGTTTTTTCAGGATTCCTCGCAAGGCCGTCCTATGTTCTTCGTCCACGCGGCGGCCTATATCGCGCAGCACGTCCAACACCTTGAGCTTCAAGAGCCATTTAGGAATGAAGGGCACGATTACGGTGTTCAGCAATGCATCCAGCAGGGTAAAGCCGCCACCGACTACTATTTCAGCCGTAATAAGCAACAGAGCCCAAAGCGTGTAGGACCCATAAAGCTTGATCTCATCTGCGGATGAGAGTCCTTCTCGCAAGCGATTGAACTCGGCATCCAAGAGATGTTCCACACCGGGAAAAGCCTGATCGTAGAGTTCTTGAATCTTTGGCGAACCCCATCGGGCGACATCTTCGCGGGCCACCTCACGAATATCCTGCAACGTCGGGTCCGACGACAACAGTTCGGCAATTCTGAGGTTAAGCCGAGCCACCGCAGATTCCAAAGGCTTAAGCCTGACCGCCGCCCTGGTGCCCTCGAAATCCTCGCTCCTGATCTGTTTCTCATCTTCCTGGGCCCGCGTTCCTCCCCATTGGCCGGTAATCAATTCAGCCACCGACCGGAAGATTGACTTCAGCGCATTGCGAATCATCATTCTAGGAACGAACAGGATGTCGTACTTCCTGAGCAACTCCTGCAAACGCTCCCGGCTTCGAACTTCGATATCATCGGAAACAATGGCGTCAAGCTGGTGTTCCATCTCATCGGACGTGGCCTCAAAGATGTCTTCGACCTTTCGGTTGACCGCGGATATTCTTTGCGTTTGGCCACGGAGGGCCCCTTCGAGATCCACAAGGGCCGCTGCGGTATGCAGATTCAGCCTTTCCAGTTCTTTCGATCGAAGTCTTTCTGAACCTCCGCGCTCGGGTTCGGCCGATACCAATCCGGAAATCCCCGGCCTTGTGCGCAGACCTTCGATCAGTTCAGGCGACCCTGGTACACGTTCGATCCTTATTGGCTCCGATAAGTGGCCTCGCAATTCGAGGGCACGGCGAAAATCGTTGAAGGCTGCATCTGAACTGACTTTATTCATAACAAAAACGGTGTTCTTCCCCCATTGTTTGGCTCGCTCGGCCATCTGATGGCCTGTCAGGTCCGCGTATTTCTCTTGGGAGGTTATGAACACCAGCACGTCACTTATTATGAAAAAGTTCTCCGCTATCACACGGTTCGAGAGTTCGATGCTGTCAAAATCGGGCGTATCCACGAGGATGATTTTGGCGGTCTCAGGTTCCTCTTCGATAACGAGGTCCGCGTTGCCTTCAGGGTCGAGACGTAAGAAAGGACATTCCTGAATCTCTTTTCCCGATCCGCCGGGGGCGAGGATCACGGCCTTGACCGTGCAAGGTCGCCTCATGCCCACCGCGCTGATCTTCCGGCCGGCCAAGGAGTTGAAGAGGGTGCTCTTGCCCGTTCCTGTCCCGCCCATTAAACAGGTTATGAGTGGGAAAGAGCCACTTAGACCCGATTTCCACGCCCAGGCGGCGAGCAGCTTTTCGGCTTCAAGTTTCTTTTGTTTGAGGGCCTCAAAATCGCCCAAACGTTCGCTGCAAGGCAGATCGAGAATTAGGTTGTAGGCCACTTTACAGACTCTGTTCTCGGGGAGGACTTTTTCAGTAACGGAATTGTTCACTTTACCAAGAATGGTCCGCTTCCTCGGAAATCATAGCGGCGACCACATGGTATCCGCTTTCGTTGTCGTCTTCTGCTCCTGTAGGGGCGATCCCGCGCAGAACGCGGGACCGCCCCCATGCGGGCGCACGCCATGCGCCCCTACGGGAACAGAGATGCATATCCGGATGATGACAAGCTAAGCAGTCTCTTCTTTGCCAAGTGCACAATCCCCTTCAGTGCAACGTGGCTCTCCCCAGGCCCTTCTCCGGAAAATCGTAGGAGCGCGCCCGCAGACTAGTTACCTGTGGGCATCAATTGTCATACGCCTCAATCACTTTTCGGACGGCCGGCGGTATAAAAATTCCATCGAGGTTAAGTCTGTTCAATGAACGGGCGAGAATCTGAATTTGTCGGCGCCTGGAATCTTTTCGGTTAATGAGGATCATGGGTTTGCCCCCCACTTTACAGAACCCGCCGTCGCTCCTGATGCCGACCACTGCAAGGTTTTCATACCTCAGTTCCACTCCGAGTCTGGTAGCAACTTCTTCGAGATGTTCGAGGAGAGATGTTTCATTCATAAGTACGACCTCGAAAGACCGATTAATAGCGCCTGGAATGATTGTCAAGAGAAAACGGTCCGGAGTGAATTATCCTTGAATGGTAGACTTTTTTTGGGGAATTTTTCAACGTCCTGCAATTTCTCTTGACAATTCAAATTCCTATAGATAACATGGTGCAATCGTTCGGTGTAGTTTCAAATCCTTGAAGCTTCTTACTTTTTTAGGAGGTTGTTGTCATGACCAAAGCTGAACTCGTCAATCGTATGGCAGAACAAGCTGGGATCACGAAGAAGTCTGCTTCCGCGGCTCTTAATGCCCTTGTGGGAGCGATCCACGATTCCCTCAAGAAAAAAGACGGGAAGATCCGCATCGCTGATTTAGGGACCTTCAAGGTAATCAAGAAAAAGGCCCGTACAGGCGTCAATCCTCAGACACGCCAAAAAATCAAGATCCCGGCCGGCAAGGCTCCTCGGTTTTCCGCATCCAGGGCACTCAAGGAAGTTGCAAAGAAAGCGAAATAACCCGTAGAGATAGGAATCTGCCATGAACAAGTCAGATCTCATTGTGGCCCTGGCCAAGGATGCTGATCTTCCCCTACGGAAGTCCGAGGAAATTGTCAATCTGGTCTTTGACACTATGTCCGATGCCCTGATCAGCGGTGATCGAATCGAGATCCGGGGGTTCGGGTCGTTCATGGTCAAAGAATACAAGGGCTACACCGGTAGAAATCCCAAAACTGGCGACAAGATAGCGGTAGATGAGAAAAGGCTCCCTTTCTTCAAGACCGGAAAAGAACTCAGAGAAAAAGCCGACGACCAGTAGCAAACAGTAGTCCAGGTCCTCCGACGGTAAGCGTTCACCGCACCTCACGCAGCAACTTCAGGTTGGTGAGCGCTTACCTCCAGCATCAACTACCTATTGATTCTCAGCACAGCAACAATTATTATGATCGCTGGAGGCGCGAGAACCGCGCTTGCGAGCGGCGTGTCCAATTTCGAGTGGCGTTCGATCTGGGAAATTGCGGGGGATTTCCTCTTTCGTTTGATTGCGCGAATCAGGTGAACGGTGGAGTTCGCTGCCGATGGCCGGCTCGAAAGCAAATCCGTGGGACACACGCCTGCAAGAACGCGTTTTTCACTCCAAGAGCTGTGAGACCTCATATTCATCCGGTATTCTCAGATAACAATGCCTTTGAGTGCTTTGGGTGACCTCAGTGGAAATATATAACGACGCCATTCAGATAGGAGAGATTCTCTACTCCAGCGGACTCCTTGACGATAATGCGCTTTTGAAGCTTCAGGGAGCGGACAACTACATCAAGGACCGTCTCGCGCAGGAACACGCCAAACAGGTCAAGGGCTCGGTGCCCCATGCGCACCAGACCACCGCGGCTGAAATAATAGCCGGTATGAAGCTTTCAGGACCACATGGCGTAGTGGATGAGGCCGCTATCACCCAGGCCATCGCCAAGCACCTTGGACACTCCTTTATGAGGCTCGACGCCCTCGAATTGGACCCCGATTTTGTCACTCGCCTCTTGCCACAGAAGTTTGCCGACCGTTTCCTTTTGATTCCGATCCAGGAGATCAACGGAAAATTGAGGGTCGCTATGTACGATCCTTCCCAGCGCGAGGTCCTCGAAGACGTTTCCCGGGTAACGGGCAAGGACATCGAGATAGTCATAGCGCCCAAATCCGATATCATGAAGATCATCCTGGAGTTTCATGGATTCAAAGGCTCCATCAAGGCCGCGGCGGAAAAGCATGTCAAGTATTTCAAAGAACTGGCCGATCTGGAGAGGCTGGCCGATATCAAGAGCCTGGAGGAAATCTCCCATACAGACAAGAACATTCGCACCGCGGTCGATGCCATGTTCCGCAGAGCTATTTCCCAGAGAGCCAGCGACATTCATATCGAGCCCAAACGCAACAAGAGCCTACTGAGGATGCGCATTGACGGCATGCTTCACGACATCGACTGGATTCCGGGCCCGCTTCATCAGGCGTTCACCTCTTGCATCAAGGGCATGGCCTCCATCGATATCGCAGAAAAAAGGCGGCCTCAGGACGGAAGAATCAAGCTCAACACGCGCTCCAAGGAGGTTGAAGTACGCGTCTCCACGGTGCCCACTGCGTTCGGCGAAAAAACCGTATGCAGGATTCAAGACCCTGACTTGCTTTTTATGGATCTGGAAGCGCTGGGCTTTACCCCCTACGACTTGGCCATATTCCAGGGGCTTTTGACTCGTCCATTCGGGATCGTTCTTGTTACGGGACCCACAGGGTCCGGTAAGACCACCACTCTGTACTCGGGCCTGCAGGTCCTCGCCACCGCGGACAGGAACATAACCACCATTGAAGATCCCGTTGAAATGGTGTTCGAGCAATTCAATCAGATTTCCGTAAACCCCGCGATCAGCATGCTGCACAACCCTGAGGAGCGAATGACCTTCGGACCGATACTTCGCCACGTGATGCGCCAGGACCCGGATATAATAATGATAGGGGAAATCAGGGATGAAGAAACGGCATCATTGGCCGTTCAGGCAGCGTTGACCGGCCACCTGGTGTTTTCCACCCTGCACACCAACGATGCTCTGACAGCCATAGGCCGGATGCTGGACCTGAAGATTCCCGCATATCTGTTGTCCACAACCGTCATCGGCCTCCTGGCGCAGCGGTTGATCCGAAGGATATGTCCCTTTTGTGTGACCGAACACTCCGTGACCCTCAAGGACCTCAACAAACGAGGGTTCAATTTCGAGGGCCCTGAAAAGATAGTGCTAAAGCGAGGAAGAGGCTGCCACCAGTGCCGGGACACCGGGTATTTCAAGAGAGAAAGCATATACGAAATTGTCGCTGTTGATGATGACATAAGTAAGCTTGTTGTCGAAAAGCCGGATATGATCGCATTGAAAGAGATGGCAAAAAAGAAAAAGTTTAGTACCTTGTGGGAGAACGCCATAAGAAAAATGCTCAATGGGGTCACCACGGTGGAAGAGGTTTTACGAGTCACTACGCCTGATCCGCAATTCAACGAGCCCATTCATCTCCGAAGAACCATCGCGCATTTGTCGGAAGGCGAATCTGCCGAAATTGGTTGATTGTGAGCCCTAAATTAACAGGGCCTTTGCCAAAGGCACCTGAAGGAGAGCAAGGCTCTCTGCTGAGAAATTTCATTGCTCAATTGGAAGGATGCCCGTGAAAATTAGGAGGGTACGATTAAGCGAAGACATTGGACGGTTCATTTAGCGCTTTTTGTCCTCACAGCATGCACTACCACAGCCGTCGGCGGTCTGTATGCCAATCAGAAGACGGATTCCTGGCTGGAGTTTTTCTTGAGTGGCTGGGTATTTTCCGTGCCGCTCATGTCTATTCTACTGGTGCATGAAATGGGACACTACCTTACGGGGAGACGGCGGCATCTACAGGTGACTCTTCCGTATTTTATTCCCGCAATACCTCCGCTGGGCACGTTCGGCGCGTTCATCAAGATCCAATCCCCGATTCCCGACCGAAACGTCCTTATGGAAGTGGGCGCGATGGGGCCGATTTCAGGGGCTGTGGTTGCCATACCTCTGCTGGCTCTGGGCCTTGTCGCTTCGGAAATCCAGCCTCAGGTCACTGGCGGCACGGGCTTTGCGTTTGGCTCGTCGATTATTCTGGAGTTGCTCTGTTTGCTAAGATTTGGGGAATTCTCTTTCAATGCAACGATCTTATTGCATCCTACCGCGCTTGCGGCCTGGTTCGGGCTCTTCGTGACTTCAATGAACCTGCTGCCCATTGGCCAGCTTGACGGCGGCCATGTCATGTATGCTCTTTTCGGCCCGAGAGGCGCACGTATCACTAGTTTCGCCATCTTTGCCGCGCTTATCCCCCTTGGAATTTTGTTATGGCCCGGTTGGTTCATGTTCGCGGTGCTGGTATTGATACTAGGCCTGAAGCATCCCCCACCGCTGTATCCGGACATGCCTCTGGACGGAAAACGCCGTTTGGTGGGATGGATAGCGGTGATTCTGTTCATCATGACTTTCATACCGGTGCCGGTTTCCTACATCGAATAAGGGGCTTTCGTGATCGGCAGTGAGGGCGCGGCCTGTCGTGCCCTTACCCTTGAAGTTTGCTTTGACACAAAGTCAAAATGTTGACACAAACAGCCTGTTTGTTCTATTTTGTGCCCTGTTGTTGTTTCTCCACCGCATTAAGCCGGGGTAGCTCAGTGGCCAGAGCAGCTGATTCGTAATCAGCAGGTCGTGGGTTCGACTCCCATCCCCGGCTCCAGAAATTACAAGAGGTTAGCCGGTCGAGGCGGGCCTATTTTTTTTGGAGGGATAACCCAGGGATAACCTGAGTGCGGAATTCAGAGTTTTCGGTTAGGGCAAACAGCGACCTTTCTCGGCGATAATGATTCACACAGGTATGGCAAGCACGCTACCATTGATATAGGAACGTTCATTTTCTCCGGGGGGTGTGGTAAAGCTACATACTGTGGGAGCACTAGCGAATCCGTATTCAGACGCATTTGGCAGGAACAGAAGATGACACGCATTGTACAGGTGACTACGGTACAAGAAACACGCCTGTGGAAAATTCTTTCTGAAAGCGACGGCCAAGACGCTAAATTCTTATCGGCTAGTATCCCGCGTCTCTGTGAAGAGGCTGTTGATCGTATGAAGGCCATGTATCGTTACGCATCCCAATACACTCTGCACGACGACCGGCATTTACTAAGGACTACTGAATTGATGGGGCTCGTGTTAGGCTCCGAAGCCGAGCGTCTCAACATCATTGAGCTGGCTCTCCTGATTCTCTCCGCATTCTTTCACGACCAAGGCATGGTCCTGTCTGAGCAGGAGTTCTCGTCCTTGGAGGGTGACACGGATTTTCAGCTTTTCCGTGACAATTGGCGAATAGAGCACCCCAACTATCGTGAAACGGCAGCGCAATTGAACTCCCCTCTCTGCGCAGACGCTCGTAAAGCTCAGCTTGCTGGGCAACTGACGGAACTGGACACTGCCATGTTGACAGACTACATTCGCGAGACTCATGGGAACCGCACTGGTGAATTCATCCGATCAGTCTATGGAAATGACAAGCGCCTGGAAATGCAAAGCGTCAATCTTGCACCTTTTTTAGCGTCGCTGTGTGAATCGCACGTACTCCCCTCCGATGGACTGATTTCCCGGACAGGATTTCGTTACGACGAACAGATTGGCACGTTTATTGTGAATTTGCCCTTTCTCGCAACAGTACTGAGACTTTCAGACATTCTCGATTTTGACCGCGACCGCACGCCTGAGGTTCTTCTGAAAAGTATTCACTTCACTTCCCCTGTCAGTTTGCTTGAATGGGAAAAGCACCGCTCGGTCGAGGGGTGGCAAATATCCCAGGATCGTATTCGGTTCAGCATCAAATGCGAACATCCCGCATATGAGGCTGCAGCGCGGAGGTATATGGACTGGATCGACAACGAACTGGCAGCTAGCAAAGAAATCTTCCGCCTGCAACCACGGGAAATCGAAGGGTACGAATTGAAGCTTCCAACGCACGTTGATCGCTCCAGAATCGAGCCACTTAATGATGCTTATCGCTTCCACGACCTTGAATTCACCCTTTCGACTGACGAAGTGGTGCGCCTGGTCATGACTGACAAGCTCTACGGACAAACGCACCTATGCATTCGTGAGTTGCTTCAGAACTCTCTCGATGCCTTACGCTATCGCAAGGCACTTTTTTCAGATGCGGGCGTCCAGTGGAACGATGGAACAGTGGAGCTTAGGCATTATGTTGATGAAGATGGCTACGAAGTGCTGGAATGCTCCGACAACGGAGCCGGGATGGATGAAGAGATTATAAAGAACCACTTTGTTAAGGTAGGAAGGAGCTTCTATCGCTCGCCATTTTTTGAGCGCGAGAGGACCCGCCTGAAGGCTTCTGGAAATGACTTTGACCCCTGCTCGCAATTTGGTATCGGCTTCATGTCCTGTTTTATGTTGGGTGACAGAATCACAATTAAAACCCGGCGGGACTACGGACATGGCCGGCAATGGGGGGCTCCACTTGTGGTGGAGGTCCGCGGACTGAGTGGGCTACTAGTTGTTCGTGAGGGTGCCCCTGAACAATCTATCGGGACTACGGTATCCATAATATCGCGTCAGAAGCCGTCGTTCCTCGATCGTTGGACTGACAAAGTTGAGCTATGCCCTGTACTCAAAGGATATGCGTTGGCCACTGAGTTCCCTATTGTTGGAATATGCGATGTTCCAGAACTTAAGGAGCAGGTGAGCATTCCTGCCAAGCCGGAGATAATTCCGACCACACTAGAAAAGGCCCGGGTGGGGAACCGTGAATCTTTTCACCAAGATCTATCCCAAGTATCAGCTTTCTTGGGGGGGTTCGTCCGGGAATCCGTTCTGATTGATGATGTCGGCGTACCCTGTCTAGCTAACACCGAGGCAGAGTGGCGCGGAAAAATAGAGGGAGGAAGCAAAGAATGGGGACTATATCTATTGCCAACAAACAGCGAGCTTGAAAGTGATTTCAGGGAATGGAACAGCGTGCCAGTGTGCATGGATGGAATCCTTGTCTCAGGTCCTCCTGGTCGCCCTTCCTATGGTATGGAACTTCGCTTGCGGTTAGGCAGTTCCAATTCACGCATCCACTCTCATTCTCCGGCCTTGATAGACGCACGCGGAAGTCTTAAGCCCGAGATCACCCCTGGGAGGGTTCCTGCATACCATTTGGGTGGTACGGATTTACCTCCTGGATGGATGCGCCTTTCCGACGCATTCGATCAAGGGCTCGGATTACTTTGGGCACAGCTAGCAGATTGCATAAGACGGGGGCTAACTCCTGAGACCTTTTGGAAGCTTACTACTGTTCACGGCGTCCCAGTTGGATGGATTCCCTGCGGTACGCTCTGGGAAATACTTTCTGTCTCCTGTACAAAGAATGGTTGCCAAACCCGATGGAGCCTAGTTCGCGATCTAGGAGAAATGTCCATATGCCATACGGATAAGCAGAGTTTTCTCCTCGAAGATCAGCAGGGGTGGAGGGTCGGGCCAGACTTGGATTTGCTTGCTTGGGAGGGAGAGGGCGGACGGAGACCGCAACTTGATTGGATCATGAATTCTGTCGCGCTTCTAATGAGTTGTCTGGATGTTCGTGATGGGACGGTCATCCTGTCTCCCGCCCCCCCTGTTCAGCCCCAAATACCTCTCGCTCAGTATGCCGAATATTCCAGGTTTGGAGTCAATATGGTCCTTGTCGACTATGTTGGCAATGCACGTGATGTGCTCTCTGTTCAAACGCCATTGCCAACTGCCAATCGCATTCACCCATTAGCGGAACTCTATCACCAGTCGCGCTATGTAAGCGAGCCTACAGATCTACAGGACTTCGCGAGGTCCTTCGTCCCGTGTATCTCTAGTACAGTTAGCACGAAAGAACAGACGCCATCTTTCAGCGAGGTAAGTTACTGGCAGAAGCGTGTGGGTCATCTCTATCTCTCTGTGCAATGGGATCAATATAATGCGTCTCTGCGGCCTCCCTACAGGTTGTGGACGGAAGATAGGGGATGGTTTTCATTTAGTGAAGAGGATTTCGCACACTGGCGCGAGGCATCTGTGGATGATGGTTGAACAGGAACGACTCTGCCGAACGGGATGCTCCAGTCATCGAGGAATTATTCCTTTGAGGCTTTTTGGGGCTGATAAGAGAGACGCGGTCGTCCAAAGGCACGCCACAGGATAATGTCCATGAGCCGTCCACTTGAAACCTTCATGCGGTTCCGCTCTTTCGTGAATTTCTCCCATAGCACCTTGTCCACAGTGACAGATACTTTGACGTAATCTCGGTTCTCTCTCCTGCCCTTCCCTTCCCCCTTGATTACTTCTGGCTCCGGCGGTACATCGTCGATCTCGATGCTTACGCGTCTTTCAATCTCCATGTCGTGAATCATCTCTTGGAACACTTCCCGCGCCACGGCCCGGATTTGTTCGTCAATGTCGGAGGGCGGAACAGATTGGGGGGGCTCGGCGGCTCCGGCCTCTTTTCCTACGTAATCAGCAGGTCGTGGGTTCGACTCCCATCCCCGGCTCCACAAATTAGATAGACATCCCGACCGGTTACTTGCTAGACTTCTTGGGTAGGCATAAAGGCCTGAAGCAGAAAGGAGGTAGCCATGGCCGAACTTATTTATATGTGGCAGGGGGCGTCCGGAAAAGTGTACAAGTACTCTATCTTTCCCATAGGTGCGCCATTCAGGGAGGAGCCAGGCAATTACGTCTTCGCGAAGGAGACGGCCCCCGGGCGATGGGCCCCCTTGTTCATTGGGGAGGCCGAAAATCTGAGGGACAGGCTCTTGGCGCATGACCGGCTTTCCCGCGTGGTCCGGTTGGGTGGCACCCATGTCCACGTTCACGCTACACCTGAGGGCCGGGATGCTCGGTGGGGGGAAGAGTCGGACCTGCTCGAAAAGTGGGACCCCCCCTGCAACAGAGCATGAAGCCCCGACGAGGACAGCACCGAACGCTACCTTGGCGAGACCACGTACGGCCTCGGCGAAGCCTTTCGTCCGAAGCGTTGTGTCATGGCTAACGAGGGAAGTCTGCCTATGACCATTCAGGACCTTCTCAAAGAAAAGCGGGAGGAAATCCTTCGGATTGCAGCCATCCATGGCGCTCGCAATGTCCGGGTCTTTGGCTCCGTGGTCCGAGGAGAGGCGGATGCCACGAGCGACGTGGACTTCCTCGTGGACATGGAGCCTGACCGAAGTCTCCTGGACGTTGGCGCCTTGCTCACGGATCTCCGGGAGCTTCTGGGCCGCAGAGTCGATGTTGTCAGTGAGAACGGGCTCTACTGGTTGCTGCGCCGCCGAATCCTCAAAGAGGCCAAACCCCTATGAAGAAAGATCCCCTTGCACATCCTTTGCGGATTTTGAAGCGACGATTGGCAGGTGAGGATATTGCTTGAGGCTTGAAGGCTTCGGGCATTGGCGATGAGGATGGAGAATGAGGGGATGATCGATCTGCCGTACACACTTATTATCGAGGCCACCGAAGAACCTGATTATTTCGGCTTCTATTCCCCTGACTTGCAAGGTTTTTCAGGCATCGGACACTCAGTGGAGGACTGTATCTATAAAGCAAAATGGGGAATGAGGGAGCACATTGCCCTTCTTGAACAGCAGGGTTTACCCGTTCCGCCCTTTAACCCCTCCCTTAAGATTATCATCCAAAATGAGGAGAAAAGGGCTGTCGCCTGAAGATCTTTGCCGCGTGACCTTACAATGTGAAGTAGCGGCTTTCCGTTTGCCACCGCGCAGCCAAGGTAGGATGCGGTGAGCGCAGTGAACCGCATCACTCGTGCAAAAAAGGAACTACTGCCGTTCCCGCTGGTCACCATATCCTACTCACAGAGGAAAACCGACCGGTCCGCGGGCTGTTCACTTTGCGCTTTATGTGCCAACGACTTTGCAATGCGCGCGAGCGACCTGGTCAGAAGCCGGCGATTCAGAGATAAATAGAGGCCAAGAATCCTGCCCCAAGCAAGGCCTGTGTGGCAAGGTTGGTCATTACATTCGCGGCCATGGCCGGGACCATAGCGTTTTTATTGTGAATGTCGCTCCAAGCCCACTTCATTGGTTTCCAAGCCACTAGAAGGGTCAACATGGCTGCCAATCCCCAGACCGGGATGAGGCCTCCGGCTACTGATACGGCGATCCATACATACATTAACGCCAGCAACACGGTGTAGATCTTTCCCGCTCTTTCGGCTCCGAATGTTATAAGTAGATTCCTGCGGCCTCCCTTGATGTCCGCTTCCAAATCCGGGAACTCATTTAGCAACAGAAGGTTGAACGTAAGTATTCCCGCGGGAATTGCAGCCGCAAACGCGGGGTATGAGTAATGCCCGGTCTGAACAAAATAAGAGCCCATAATCGGCAAAAGGCCCAGTCCCATTCCAGCGAACAGCTCTCCCACAGAATGCTTGGCCAGGAGGGTTGTGTAAGAAAAGACGCAGAAGGCGCCTACCAGCAGCAAAGGAAGAAGCCACCAATTTGTGAGCCATATGAAAAATAGTCCTATAAGGACATTCACCAGCAGGCAGGCAATACCTACCACATAAGCAGCAGAAGGGGCGATCAAGCCGGATGTCAGCATTCCGCTGCCCCCGCTGAAAGGCGTGGGAGAGGTGTGGAAGTCAATTCCTGTATGGTAATCGGAATACTCGTTTAACACGTTTACACTTATGTGGAGCAATGTCAGGCCTACCATGGCCAAAAGCGCTCGACCGAAGTGGAACGATCCATCGGCCGCTGCAACAGATGTTCCCAGGAAGACCAGAACCACCGGCAGCGATAGAAATGGGGCCCTAATCTCTTTGAGCCAGTAGCCCAGCCTTTCCATGGGGTTCCCCCAATAGGTGTGATAGTTGCCGGAATTATCTATGACAGCCATGGCATAGTCAATCGGTTTAGCCGACACCAAGTGGTTGACAAATCGAGCTGAATGCAGAAACCTGAAACGTGAAGCAGAATGGCCTCTGGCGTAGTTGGTTAACATCACAATTAATAACCATCAACCAAATTTCACAGGAGGTCGAAATGGCAACATTCGTAATTTTAAGCCGCATATCTCCCACGGCCTTTGGAGACCCCAAGGACTTTAATCAATTAGCCAAGACCGTGAGTGAGAAGATCAAGAAAGAATGCCCGGGCGTAAAGTGGAAAGAGAGTTTCGCAACCTTCGGGCGCTTCGACGTCGTGGACGTTGTCGAATCTGACGATCCCAAGCAGGTGGCAAGGGCCGCGATGATCATCCGTGCGTACGGGAAAAGCGAAACCGAGACTCTGCCGGCAACGCCTTGGAAGGATTTCTTGGCAAACTTGTCCTCCTGAGAAGCAGCAACGCATTTTCTTTGGTTATTGTGACAGGCATTCTTTCGGGATACTCCCGAGATTGCCGGAATGCCATGTTCTTTCTGCGCTCGTTCTCGGGCTTCCTCAGCCCGATTTGAGTCCGCAGACCGCTCCGTGAAGGGCCGGTTTCGGAACAATTGTGGAAACGGTTGTGAAATCGGTCCCGGTAAGCTTGATAATTCATGAGACGCGTTTTGTAGTACTCTATGGCCAAACAATACCGGAGGATCAGTGAGCTGTCGGCGGGCTTAAAAAACCGGGCATGCTCTGGTCTCGCAATTACTGATTAGGGGGAATTGATTATGAATCGTATAGATGAATTTGCATTTCCAGTTCCAATGAAAACCATCCCGGCAGACGAATCGGCAAGACCTCACCAGAGTCAACACCAGCGTAAAGCCGAGCAGCTCGCGAAAGAGTTTACCGAAAAGTTCAGCAAGAAACTGGGCATGAACCGACGGGAATTTCTGTCTACCGGCTGCGGCATGGCAGTCTCTTTTATGGCCATGAACTGCGTATTCGGGCAGTTCTTTGCAGTTGACCAAGCCGAGGCGGCAGATCTCGCAATGGCTGCAGAGCGAAAGCAAGCTCTTGCCGGGCAGTTCATCTTTGATGTGCAGACTCATTTTGTGAGCCCCGCGTACGCCGAAGAAAGAATGCTGGCCTTGCGGGAAGGGGCAAAGAAGTGGAACCCGGACCTGAAAGCTGAAAAGCTGGACTTGGAGAAATTGAGATTCGATAATTTCTATCGAGAAGTGTACGAGTTGAGTGACACCAAGCTCGCGATGCTTTCGAGCGCGCCGAACGATGATCCCAAGAAGTGGTTCCTGCGCAATGATGAAATGGCTAAGGCAAGAGACCTTGTGAATCAGAAGGCCGGCCGGAAGGTGTTGTACTCTCATGCGCTGGTGACTCCCGGCCATCCCCGGTGGATGGAAGACCTGGATCAAGCCATCAGTGAATTCAAACCCGACGCGTGGAAAGGGTACACCACCGGCATTCCGTTCGAAGCCTCCAAATACCCGTGGCGATTGGACGACGAGAAGCTCATGTATCCGGCTTACGATAAAATGGCCAAGGCCGGGATCATAAACGTGTGCATTCATAAGGGATTGCTGCCGTCCCAATACCAGGTCATAATGCCGACAACTTGGCAGTACGGCAAGGTCGACGATCTGGGGAAAGCAGCAAAAGACTGGCCGCAACTGAATTTCATCATTTATCATGCGGCTTTGCGCGACGGCGGGGAACCATCGGCCGCGGATATCGGCGAATTTGAAAAATCCGGGTACATTCCCTGGGTAACCGATCTGGCGCGCATCCCTGAAAACAACAACGTTAACAACGTTTACGCGGACCTTGGTTCCACGTTCGGTATCACTTCGGTAAGCGCTCCCAATTACTGCGCGGGGATCCTGGGCACTCTGATCAAGGGCCTGGGGAGGGACCATATCCTATGGGGCACGGATTCAGTTTGGTATGGTTCACCACAATGGCAGATCGAGGCATTTAGGAGGCTCGAGATCCCTGAAGATCTTCAGAAGAAATTCGGGTTCCAGGCCCTCGGTCCTGCGGACGGAGAGACCAAGACCATGATTTTCGGCGGAAACGCAGCAAAGCTTTATAAAGTAGAGGGCCAGGCCACCTGATGTGCCGGAACTCCTTGCATCGGATGCAGCCGGCACATGCACCGCATATGGCGGTTACTTAAACCGCTGACCTTGTCGCAAAGCCTGATTCCAAAGAATTGGTAGGGTCCGGAGCCTGCCCCGGACCGCGATCCGGGGTCCCTGCCGGACCTCGCCCACGGCTTGGTCGATTTGTGTGCGCACTGTCCACCGGCACGGAGGCCGGTGGCCGCCAAATACACAGGCGCTCTTTTCAATCCGACATTATTCTTTGCCTACAACTGGTTGCAAAACCTCCGTAGGCCGTTCTGGTGTGGTAGGGGCGCTTCGAGGAGGCTGTCTCAAAAGTCGAACGTTGTATGGAATCGTGGCACGATTGTAATTGCCTGCACGCGGCGCAGCAGGGAACGGACCTCGTGGCGTACTGCCCGTCGACGCAGAAAGCCAGTGTAGGGGCGGGGTTTATCCCCGCCCGCTATACCGGGCCTCACAAGACGGGCGGGGATAAACCCCGCCCCTACAGGCCATCGTGCCACCATTGGAGGCCGTAGGGTACTTTTGAGACGGCCTCCGAGAAGCGCCCTGAATTAGGGCGGTTCACGAACCGCCCCTACAAAATAACACAACATCGTCTTGTCCCATCGAGGTTTTACCGCCAGTTGTAGCACAGTCACAGCTTTTGGCCTTCCGGATTACGGCATCCAAGATTTGAGGCCTATCCTAAACTGCGTTCGTCTGGTAGAACTGTTAAGGGGATTTCCGATGTCCCGTCGCAGGCAGCTTTAAAGGTCGAAATCCGTCACCTCCAGCCTGCACTTCAATTCAGTTCACAACGCCAAGGTCCGCGGCGGATTAGTTCCGATACGCAAAGCCGATGGTTTCGGTGAACAGGAATAAGAGGAACAACTCTCATGGGTGATCATGCCCTGAGGCGAGCGGTTCTTTTTGTCGCTATAACAAGCTCCCTATTGACCCCTCTGATGCTCTCGGCAGTGACCGTAGCGCTTCCCGAGATACAGAAGGAATTCCAGCTCGACGCTGTGCTTCTAACATGGATTTCAACGGCCTATCTTCTTTCTGCATCCGTGTTTCTGGTACCTTTTGGCAAAGCAAGCGACATCATCGGGCGCAAAAAGGTATATGTCACGGGTATGGCGGTATTTACGCTTTCCTCTTTTCTATGCACGTTGTCCGTTAATGTTCAAATGCTAATTTGCTTCCGAATTCTTCAGGGAATGGGCATCTCCATGGTCCTGGCCACAGGCATGGCCATTTTGACTTCAGTTTTCCCGCCTTCCGAAAGGGGCAAAGCGATCGGGTGGACTGTGGCCGCTGTTTACATCGGTCTGTCTGCGGGACCCTTCTTGGGAGGAATCCTGACGCATTCTTACGGATGGAGAAGCATTTTTGGGGTAATGGTGCCGCTGGGAATGCTCACAACTTATACGGCTGCCACCAAATTGACAGCGGACTGGGCGGATGCGAAAAGTGAAAAAATAGATCTGGTAGGATCTTTGTTGTATGCCATTGCAATTACGGCAATTATGATCGGGCTTTCCGGCCTGCCTTCAGCGATGAGTTTGGGCCTCTTGTCTGCCGGCATCGCAACCATGGTTATATTTTTTCTGTGGGAACTGAGGGCCCGGTTCCCCGTTATTAGTATCAGGCTGTTTACCATGAACCGTGTCTTTGCCTTTTCAAGCCTCGCGGCACTTATAAATTACAGTGCAACGTTTGCTATAGCCTTTGTCCTGAGCCTGTATCTACAGTACATCAAAGGATACGACCCCAGAACCGCCGGACTTGTGCTCGTTGCTCAGCCCTTGACCATGGCCGCATTTTCACCAATCGCGGGAAAGCTTTCAGATAGAATAGAACCTCAGAAACTCGCTTCGGCAGGAATGGGCATAACTGCCGTGGGCTTATTGGGATTGGCCTTCTTGGGCTTTGGAACAAGCGTGACTTTTATCGTTTCGGATTTGCTCGTCATAGGATTCGGCTTTGCCCTATTCTCTTCTCCCAATATGAACGCGATTATGGGTTCTGTGGAAAGGCAATCCTACGGCGTAGCATCCGGCGTGGTAGGCTCGATGCGTTTGCTCGGACAAATGCTCAGCATGGGCATCGCCACCTTGGTATTTTCACTCACCATGGGGCGGGCCCAGATAACTCCCAGCCTCTATCCGGCATTCTTGGAAAGCGTGGATGCGGTTTTCACAATATGTGCAGTGCTCTGCATTTTGGGAGTTTTTGCGTCCCTGGCAAGAGGAAAAATGCGGGATAACATCGAGAAGTAAAGATCATTATCGGTACAACATGATCACTCCCCCTGAACGAACTATGAAAGGTTTCGATCGCTAACAATCCTTTTCAATCCCTTTCGGTACTTGTAGTCAGTTTGGAGGGACCTGGCAGCACCCCGAAATTTGAGGTCAAAGCGCAGACTTTCTGATAATAACGAATGGGGATTCAATACCTGCAGTTGACTTCCGTGCCACAAGTCTGACACCGCAGGTCTCGACACACATCTCCACGTTAGAGGGGAACAGCACTGTGCAAGAATTTCTGATGGAGATTTGCCCGCACTGGATAAGAGAGGTTTTTGGATTTGTTGCGCAGACGATCAGGGCGTTCGTGGATGATAACGCCATTAGAAAGGCCGCGGCTCTAGCATTTTACACGATGTTTTCCATTGTTCCCGCTTTTCTTATGGCTCTGAGCATCGCGGGCCTGGTGATTGGCAACTCTAGGGCTGAATCGGAGCTGATTGCCAGATTCGAATATCTGATAAATCCTGAATCCGCGGAATACGTCCTATCCCTGTTGAAGATCCTTAGCTCCGAACTAACCGGCAGGCACTTGTCCATAATTGCCGTAATCGGCGCGGTAATAGCAGGCACAGCGGTTTTTGTCGAATTGCAGTCATCGCTTAATGCAATCTGCGGCGTGGATCCGGGAGAGAAGAGCGGTTTGTTAAGGCTATTACGTTCAAGGATAGTTTCATTTGTTTGCGTAGTGGGAATAGGAATTCTTCTGTTGGCCGCGGTAATCACAAACACCGTATTGTCAGCGGTAAGTTCTTTTTTTGCCAAAGCCTTTGTTATTCCAGTGGACATCCTGGGCCAGTTACGCTTGATTACTCAGTTTGGAATGATTCCCATACTGCTTGTCCTGATTTACAAGCTGATTCCGGATCGGCATATGGAATGGAAAGCTGTTCTAGTGGGTTCTTTCGTTACTTCGTTCCTGTTCTTGACGGGAAAATACCTTTTCGGATTGTATCTTTCTTCTTCGGTGTTGAAATCCGTTTACGGGGCTGCGGGGTCGCTTTTTCTATTACTGGTCTGGGTTTATTATTCGGCACAGGCATTCTATTTCGGGGCCGAGGTGACCAAGGTTTATTCCATGCGCTACGGCTCCTGGGGAAACCGGGGAAACAATACGGCCGGACCTTGACATTTCAAACGAATTCGCAATCGAACAAACAGAGATGACTGTAGGGCAGAGCGAGACACCATTCATGAAATTTTTATGGCGACGGCCCCTGCAGTAACCATTAGGACCGACAGGACGCGTAGGCCAGTGATGCGCTCACCCAAGAAATAGGCTCCAATGATCACTGCAAATATGACGGACGTTTCCCGCAGGGCAGCCACAAGCGCAATAGGTGCTCGCGTCATTGCCCAGAGCGCAATCCCGTATGATCCCAGAACACAGGCGCCACCCACCGCGCTTCTTACCAGATTCGGTCGCAAAAGGCTTGCCACCATACCTCGATGCATCACGATGGACGCAAGAACAATAAAGACAGCGATCAAGAAAAACATCCATCCGATGTAGCTGATCGCGTTGTTCGACAGCCGAACCCCCTGTCCGTCAACCAGAGTATAGATTACGATCACAATCGCATTCGAGAGCGCAAACACCAACGAAGAAGTCTTCAATGATCCCGTTCGCCACGAATCGAACGAAAGAACCAAAACTCCGAAAGAAATCAGGAAAACCCCCACCCATCCCAGCAGAAGCGGCGACTCGTTCAACACCAAGGTCGCACCAATTGCTGAGAGCGCCGGGGCAGTTCCTCGCATGATCGGATACGCGAAGCCGAGTTCAGCATCGCGATAGGCCAGTCCTACGAATAGGAAATAAGCTAAATGCACCACGACGGACGCCATCAAATACGGCCAGCTCGCCACCGCGGGAAGGGGCATGAACGGCAACAAACCTCCGGCTAAAACGCCCGCAACTCCGATAACGAGAACACTATCCAACAATTTGTCAGCTGCCGAACGGACCAGAGCATTCCAAGTCGCATGGAGCAGTGCTCCGAGAATGATGGCAAGCATTATTTCGACAGACAAGATCTTCCTTTCAGGTTCACCTCGCATGGCAGGAGACTCTCGCCTCCATTGCCATTAAGAGCGGTCTTCCTGGTCATTTTCCCTTGAGAATGGATCCCAGAATCCCCCGCACTATCTGTCTGCCGATAGAACTCCCGATGCTCCTGGCAGCGCTTTTCGCCATAGCTTCGAGGACACTGTCTTTTCTGCCGGCACCGGTCAGGATGTCTGGTAACCCCCAGCCCTTCTCATTCGGCATTTGGGTTTGACTGCCGGCCTCTGCGTCGGGCGCAGGCCCAGGGCTTATACGCGCGCCCCGGGACTTAAGCTGCTCGTAGGCGGATTCTCGATCAATCAAATCCTCGTACTTGCCAAACAATGGGCTTGAATTAATGATCGTCATGCGCTCGTCCACGCTGATGGGACCTATCCTCGATGAGGGAGGAGCAATGAGAGCACGCTGAACCACGCTTGGCGCTCCTGACGCTTCCAAGGTGGAAACCAGAGCTTCACCGACCTCAAGTTCAGTGATCGCCCGAACAGTGTCGAGCTTAGGGTTTGGCCTGAACGTCTGCGCGGCTGTCCGAACCGCCTTTTCGTCCTTAGGAGTGAATGCTCGCAGAGCATGTTGGACACGGTTGCCGAGCTGTCCAAGAACGGTTTCCGGAATGTCGAGGGGGTTCTGCGAAATAAAGTAGATTCCGATACCTTTGGACCTGACGAGTCGAACGACCTTCTCTATCTTCTCCATTAATGCTTTCGGCGCTTCGTCGAAAAGCAGGTGAGCCTCGTCGAAGAAGAAGACGAGCAAAGGTTTCTCAAGGTCTCCGACCTCGGGGAGTTCCTCGAAAAGCTCCGACATGAGCCAGAGCATGAAAGTGGCGTAGAGCCTTGGATGTTCCATAAGCTTGTCCGCTGCCAACACATTTGCCTGGCCGTATCCCTTGGGGTCGGTTCGCATGATATCTTTAAGGTTCAGAGCCGGCTCCCCGAACAGCTTTTCGCCCCCTTGCTGTTCGAGCACCAGAATTCCACGCAAAATAGCCGCAACGGAGGTCTTGCTCACGTTGCCGTACCTCTGCATAAGATCCTTCGCATTTTCAGAAAGAAGATTAAGAAGAGCGCGCAGATCCTTGAGGTCCAGTAGCAGCAGGCCGTTGTCATCGGCTACCTTGAAGGCCACATTGAGGACGCCCTCTTGAACCTCGTTCAATTCCAGGAGACGTGCCAGGAGAAGTGGCCCCATATCGGAAACGGTCGCGCGAATAGGATGCCCCTGTTCCCCGAAAATGTCCCAGAACACTACCGGAAAACCCTCGGGACAATAATCCTTCATGCCGAGCTTCTTGGCTCTCTGAGCAAGCTTCGGTTTTGCGTCGCCGGCCGTGCTTATGCCGGAAAGGTCGCCTTTCACATCCGCCATGAATACGGGGACTCCGCTCTTCGAGAATCCTTCTGCAAGAACTTGCAGCGTAACGGTCTTCCCGGTGCCGGTGGCGCCTGCTATAAGCCCGTGGCGATTTGCAAAACTAAGAGTCAAAATAATCCGGGAGTCGCCCTTGCCCACAAAAATGCCCGGTTCGGTGCCCATAGTTCCCCGCCTCCCCAAGTTCCAATTCGAGAGCCCTCATAGCGTAATTATGTGCACTATGCGTCGTGCGGCACGCCAAGTCAACATCTTGAGTGCTTAATGCCAATGCGCTACTATTTTCGTAAAATACGTTTGTGAGCTGTCATTGCGAGAAGCGAAGCGACGAAGCAATCTCTCACCGCTGAGATTGCTTCGGGCTTGACGCCCTCGCAATGACAACCGTCGGGAATGTCGTATTTTTTATGGCGCATCGGTATAAGGAGGCTGTTTGGGCCGAAAATGGAAAGGGTCGGGTGCAAGGTCGAGGCATCGGGAGGGGATGGCAATTAGGGTGTGCGATGGTTGATTGCTCAAAGCAGAGCCAACCATCAGCGATACAAGGTTCGCCCGGGAGCAGCAAGGGCCTCGCGCGCGAGTCGCACTGTAAGCCTCAATTCATCAGTTCGAAAGGTGAAGGCTTATCGCCAGCGAGAGCCTTTCCCACCGCCGCCTTGCCGATCGGGACGATCAGTGCGGGGGCGAGCCTCGTTGACTTTCAGACTGCGGCCCATAGAGTCTTTCGCGTCCAATTCTTGGATTGCGCGCAGACCTTCTTCACGTTCCAGCATCTTGACAAAGCCGAAACCTCTCGGCCGGCCCGTGAACTTGTCGGAAACTATGGTGGCCGATTCAACCTGTCCATAGTTCTCAAACAGTTCTTTGAGCTGATCATCGGTGGTGGTGAAGGCCAGGTTTCCGACATAAATGTTGATAGAAGCCACTTTTCTGCTCCTTAGCGAAGAAGTACCCGTGTTAATTCTACAAGAGCCGGTTGTTGTACGTGCAATTGCTTCTTCCCGGTGGGAAGTTGGGAACTAAGAGGAAGGCGCCGAGACACGAGCGTTGCTGTCCTACAATCTTGATTCTTGCTTCACGCCCGTGGTCCTGAATGGCCGGGAGGCAAAGTCAAGTAACATATAAAGATATTTTATAATTTAGGGTACCTGGTGTGTCAAGACTTTTGAATTGCCGAAAAAGCGAGCGAGCGAATCGTCGGTCCGCTTTCCCGGCCTCGTTTCCCGTATCACCCAATCGGTTTACCCTTTTGCCGGGTTTGGGTGCCACGGACCTGCTAACGCAGGTCCGTGCTTTCTCGTTTTCATGGTCCGCCTTGGATCGCAGATCGGGACAAAGCACTTTGAAGTGGGAAGCATTCCTGTAGTACTAGCTTTCGCCTGGACCAATTCCTCGTTCCTGCAAAAACAGCAGCCTCATTTGTCCCCGTCGGCCCCGCAACGCTGAACGAGTTGCTCCCACCTCTCGGTTATCCTGCCCTGTATGTAGGTCGTCAGCTTTTCCTCCAAGTGGCGATACCGGCCCTGTCCCTTGAAATACTCCGCCACAGGCATGAGCTGCTTGGGCTTTCGGTTTAGCTTCCACTGGCCGGCTTCCACTTCATAGAGTGGAAAAATTCCCGAATCCACCGCCAGCTTGCCGTATTCAATGGCCTTTTCAGGGGGAATCCTCCAGCCCGTGGGGCAGACAGACAGCACATGAATATAACTCGGCCCATTCACCGCCTTGGCCTTCTGGATCTTCTTGATCAGGTCCGTATAAAAAGTCGGACAAGCCGTTGCAGCATAGGGTATCCCGTGCGCGGCTGCAATCGCTGTCATGTCCTTCTTCCATGTGGTTTGGCCTGAGGGAGTGACCTTTCCGGCAGGAGACGTAGTCGTGGTGGCACCGAAGGGCGTGGACGAAGACCGCTGCACTCCGGTATTCATATAGGCTTCGTTGTCCACACACACGTAAATCACCTTGTGGCCGCGCTCCATCATTCCGGAGAGGGCTTGGAATCCTATATCGGAGGTGCCGCCGTCCCCTCCCATAGCCACTACGGTCAAATCCCGGTCGGGTATGCGGCCCTTGCGCCTCAACGCCTTGAGGCCCGATTCCACCCCTGACGCCACCGCCGCGGCATTCTCAAAAGCCACGTGTATCCAGGGAACGTTCCACGAGGTTAGAGGATATGGTGACGAAATAATCTCCATGCACCCGGTGGCCATCGCCAATACCATGTCCGGCCCGATCGCCTTGAGCACATGCCGGACGGCCAGAACTTCCGCGCATCCCTGGCATGCACGATGACCTGAATTGAGGTATTCTTCTGTGGGAAAATTCTTGAGCGGTTTCAACACCTTTTTCTTATCGGCTTCCTCGGCCATAGATATTCTCCATATCGTAGTTCTGATCACCCACGGACTCCGTAGATGTGATAGTCAAAGTTTCCGGAAAGCGCCATTTCTACCATTTTGACCACGTCTTCCGGAGTAACGTCTCTTTGGCCTATTCCTGCTATCATGCAATGAACTTTCGGCTTTTTAGGCTCGTCGTAGAGAAGTGCCCTGATCTCAGAGGTTACAGGAGCATTGGCCCCGCCCAAAGAGATCGCCCGGTCCAGCACCACGACGTGCTTGGCCCCTGCAAGCGCTTTACGTATCTCGTCAGAAGGGAGAGGCCGCCAGAGCCTAAGCTCCACCAGGCCTACTTTTTTGCCCGCGTCCCTGAATTGATCCACGGCCAACGAAGCCGTCTCGCAAATAGTTCCCATGCCCACGATCAGGGTTTCAGCGTCTTCGGCTCTGTAGAGTTCGACAGGAGAATACTTTCTTCCCGTCAGTTCGGCCATTTCGTCCCAGGCTTTTGTTACGACAGGTTTTGAGTTGATTAGAGCAACATTGTGAGCCATCTTCTGTTCCAGGTAGATTTCCGGCATCCCGAACGCTCCCATGCTGACCACTTTGTCCGGGTGAAGGCGGTTCAAGGGCTTGAACGGCGGGAGGTATTTCCCGACCATTTCTTTAGTCCAGAATTCTATCGGCTCGATTACGTGAGTCAGGATGAAGCCATCCACATTTATCATCACCGGCAAAGACACCGCCTGATCTTCAGCGACCCTGAATGCATGAAAAATAGCGTCGTACGTCTCTTGGCCGTTCTTGCAGAAAACCTGTATCCAGCCGGCGTCCCTCACCATCATGGTGTCCGAATGGTCGTTCCAGATGGACAACGGACCACTCAGGGCACGATTGGAGAGGAACATCACAATCGGCAATCTCATTGATGCCGCTATGTAGACGATCTCCGCCATCAGGGCCAGTCCTTGAGAAGCCGTGGCCGTGAAGGTGCGGGCGCCCGCCGCTGCAGAGCCGCAGCAAACACTCATGGCCGAGTGCTCCGATTCCACCGGCACAAACTCGGCGTCAAGGTGTCCGGCAGCCACAAGTTCAGACAGATGTTCCACCACATGTGTTTGGGGCGTAATGGGATAAGCCGCCACAACATCCACGTCGCAGAGTCCGACACCTTCGGCCGCAGCTATTGAAACCTCAATTCCTACTTTTCGCCCCATCACACCATCTCCTCCACCATCTCAATGGCATCCACCGGGCATTCGTAAGCGCAGATGCCGCAACCCTTGCAATAGTCGAAATTCCAGACCATGCAGTTGTTGGGATAATCCGCAGATATGGCCGCATCCGGACACATAATGTAACATCTCCAACACCGGATACATTTCTCTTCGAGATAGACCGGTCTCTGCGACCGCCAGGTCCCCGTGTGGTAACACGAGGCGTTGCCGGGCTCGGTAATGACTCCGCCGGTGGCTATCTCTTGCCACGTGATTTTCTCCATTGGTTTGGTCATCTGGTCCTCTATGTTTGGTAATGCATCGAGCTTTGTAGCTCGAGGACTATGCAGTCCGTTGCGCGTCACTCCGCGATTGCGGTTTCCGTAAATGCCTTTTCCATTGCTTCAATGTTTCTCGGCGCGATTTTGCCGAACCGGCGTTTGAATGGCTCTTTGAGCCAATCCACAGACAGCAGATTCGTCCCCTTTATGAGCGCGCCCACCATGGTGGTGTTGGTGATGGGAAGTCCTATTACCTCTTTGGCTATGCTACTCGCGTCCACTAAGGCCATTTTCCCCTCGTACCCGAGCTTTTTTCGGATTGACGCGGGGTCACCGGAAGAATTGATGATAAGGATTCCTCCATCGCGGATACCTTCCGCGGGATTGGCGATCTCCAGCAGTGAAGGATCCAAAACCACTACCACGTCGGGACGGTAGATCTTTGATCTTAACCGAACAGGCTGATCGTCCACCCTGGCAAAAGCCACGACAGGAGCGCCCCTTCTTTCAGGGCCGAAACTCGGGAACGCCGTGGCGTACTTGCCCGCGTCGATAGCTGCTTGGGCAACAAGTTCGGCCGAAGTCACGGCCCCTTGACCGCCTCTGCCGTGGAATCTTATTTCAATCATGTTTCCTCCTAATGATACGAATGCGCAATAAAAGAGGTAACTTCCGGAACCAGTCAGTCTTGCAAAATCCCCCCAGCCCCCCTTTAGCAAAGGGGGGTAATGCAATGACTTCCCCCCCTTTATAAAGGGGGGACAGGGGGGATTCTAACGGCCAACCATAACTCAGATCCCTCCTAGATCGCTTCTTTGACGGCGCATTGGTGTAACAACCTGGAGCTATGCGTATTGCTCGACAAAAACTGTCGCTGCGACCTGCCGCAGCCTTGACGAAAAGTGCCGGCTGCCTAGTCGGTCTTTCACGAAAAACGGAAAAGAGCCTACGATTTACGCGGCATCCTTGGTCTTTTCTTCGAAATACCCCGACGCCTCATGAGGGAAAATGGCGTGAATGAGGATTTCTTCTGCAGAGAGGCCGGGAAACTTTTTTTCCAGCGCGGGCCACATGGGAGGCATCAGCTCTGCCGGACGCAGGGTCACAGGCTTCTCGCCCTTGAGCACTCTATCTTGCAGCTCCTTGTTCACGGGCGCGGGTGTCTCTCCGTAAAGGCCTTTCAGAAGGTTTGCCGTGTGGTTGGCTATGATCTTGTATCGTCCGAGAAGGACATTGAATGTTGCCTGCGAAACCACTATCTGCGATGTCGGCGTGACCAGAGGTATCCACCCAAGGTCTTCCCGCACTCTTGGGATCTCGTCCACGATCTCGTTCAGCCTGTCCAGAGCGTTCTGAAGCCTTAGCTGGCTGCTGAGATTGGACATAACCCCTCCCGGGATCTGAGTCACCAGCATCTTGCAATCCACACCGCTGTACGGAGCTTCGAACTCGTTGTAATAAGTCCTGATGATTTTGGCTTCTTCCGCGGCTTTGGTAAGTTTCTCCAGGTCGCAGCCCGTTTGGTAACCGAAACGGTGCAGAGAGTAGACGAGAGATTCCGTACACGGATGCCCGGTACCACCCGAGAATGGGCTGAGCACCGAATCGATCATGTCGCATCCGGCCTCTACGGCCTTGAGGACGGACATCATGCCCATTCCGCAATTGTCGTGGGTGTGAAGGTGTATGGGAACATCCACTGCTTTCTTCAGGCTTGAAACAAGCTCATAGGTCGTCTGAGGATCTATCAGACCTGCCATATCTTTAATTGCAATTTGATGAACACCCATGTCCTCCAATTTCCTGGCCTTGGACACGAACTTCTCGATTGTGTGCACAGGGCTTATGGTATAACAAACCGCTCCCTCCGCGGTCTTATCAACGGCCCTGACGGCCTTGACCACAGCCTCATGGTTTCTTATGTCGTCCAGCGCGTCAAAGATGCGAAACACATCTATTCCGTTGCGGGCAGCGGCCTCAACGAACTTTACGACAACGTCGTCCGGAAAATTCGAATAAGCCACTATATTCTGCCCGCGAATGAGCATCATGCTTTTCACATTGGGCATGGCCTGTTTTAGAGCGCGGGCTCGTTCCCACGGATCTTCTCTCAGGAAACGGACACACACGTCGAACGTGGCTCCGCCCCATGTTTCAGCGCCGTAAATTCCGGTGTCCGCCAGTTTTGTCGCAACCTTCAGAAGATCATCAAGCTTGATGCGTGTGGCAACCTTGCTCTGGGAGCCGTCTCTGAGAGTAATATCGAAGATCTTGACCTGCTTCCCTTTCTCCGCTTCCATCAAATCCTCCTGATCTCGTTTTTACATGGATCTAAAGCCGCCATGACCGGCGGCGTCGGCTATCAATCGTAACAGTTCACCGGGCTTCCACGCCTCCTCGCGGTGGAAGCCCGGTGAACTGTTACCATCAATCAAATTAGACGCCAGAGGGGAATGGGTCAAAAGCCCTCTGGCGCCATCGGACGGGATTGTTGCCGGTCCTATGATTTATTCCCTGCCTTATACCAGTTCGCCATTTTCCCTATAAGACAGGCGGCATGTCCCTTCCGCTGCGAACGGCGGACCTGACTTCGCTCCAGAGACATGCCACCTGTCCACCCAAAGTCAGGTTATTTATTGCGAACTGGTATTAAATAGGCCTTAAACCCCGTCAGCCGGCGGCCTTCTGGGCATAACCGATTTGTTTCAAAGCCTCTTCGATTTCATTCAGACTCGTCGGGTCATCTATCGTGGCAGGGACACTGTAGGGCTCCGAGTCGGCTATCTTTCGCATGGTGCCGCGCAACACTTTGCCTGACCTAGTTTTCGGCAGCCTGCCGACTACGACGGCCTTCTTGAAGGCGGCGACAGCTCCAATATCCTTGCGTACCATTTGGACCAGCTCGGCAACGATCTCGTCTTTTGATCGATTGACTCCTGCCTTGAGGACTACAAACCCAAGGGGAAGCTGACCCTTGAGATCATCGGCCGCACCGATCACCGCGCACTCGGCAATGTCCGGATGATTCGACAGGACCTCCTCCATGCCTCCTGTGGAGAGTCTGTGACCCGCGACGTTGATAACATCATCAGTGCGTCCCATGACAAATACATAACCATCCTCGTCGATGTACCCACCGTCTCCGGTTATGTAATACCCGGGAAATGGCGCCATGTACGACTCGACAAATCTCTGGTCATTGTTCCACAAAGTCGGCAAGTTTCCGGGTGGGAGCGGGAGTTTTACCACGAGGGCGCCCATCTCGTTGGGGCCGAGTTCTTTGGCACTGACGGGATCCAGGACCTTCAAATTGTATCCCGGCATAGGCATGGTCGCCGAACCCGGCTTTGGCGGAAAATACTCCAGACCTTTGAAGTTGCCGCAGATTGCCCAGGCGGTTTCGGTTTGCCACCAATGGTCGACGACCGGTTTTTGAAGCAGTTGGGTGCCCCAATGATAGGTGTCCGGGTCCAGCCTTTCACCCGCGAGGAAAAGCGTTTCAAACCTGGAGATATCGTAATTCTTCAGATATTCTCCGTTGGGATCTTCTCTCTTTATGGCTCTGATGGCGGTGGGCGCGGTGAAGAGAGCTTTGACACCGTGCTGGGAAATGACCCGCCAAAACTGTCCCGGGTCCGGAGTGCCGACCGGTTTACCCTCATAGACTATGGTCGTAGCGCCTTTCAACAATGGAGCGTACACGATGTACGAGTGGCCCACCACCCAGCCAACGTCCGAGGCAGCCCAGTATACGTCTCCCGGATCTATGTTGTAGATGTGCTTCATGCTCCAGATCAATGCAACTGCGTGTCCGCCATTGTCTCTGACCACACCTTTGGGCACCGCGGTCGTTCCGGAAGTATAGAGAATATACAATGGATCAGTGGAGGCCACGGGAACGCATTCCGCGGGTGTGGCATTGGTTTCCATCTCGTTCCAGTCGAGATCTCTGCCCGGCTTGAGGTCAGCCTTGGCCTGGGGCCTTTGAAGAATAATGCATTTTTCCGGCTTTGGTCCCGCGAGTTGGATAGCCTCATCCAGCAGGGGTTTGTACGGTAAAACCTTTTTCCCCTCGATTCCGCATGACGCGGACAGAATGACTTTCGGGGAAGCGTCGTCGATTCGTATCGCCAGCTCTTTCGGTGCGAAGCCTCCAAAAACCACCGAGTGGACAGCGCCCAAACGGGCGCAGGCGAGCATGCCCATCACGGCTTCGGGGATCATCGGCATGTAGATGAGAACTCGGTCACCCTTGTTTACGCCCAGGCTCTTGAGAGCGCCTGCTAGCTTGGAAACCCTTTCTTGAAGTTCGGAATAGGTATATTTCCGGATGGTGTCGGTTACCGGGCTGTCGTAGATGATCGCGTTCTGATTGCCCCTGCCTCGAAGAACGTGGCGATCTACAGCATTGAAACACGTGTTCATCACCGCGCCGGGGAACCATTTAAGAAATGGGGTATTAGATTGATCCAGCACGCGGTCCCATTTTTTGTCCCAGTCAATTTCCTCGGCGGCTCGTCCCCAGAAAGCCTCCGGGTTTTCCAAGGATTCTTTGAACGCCTCTTTGTATGTCATATTGACCTCCAGACAACTTATCTGCGGGTTTTTCCTCTCAGCTTAGTGAATGGCGGTTCAACCAGGACCCCGCCTGAAGGTCCCTTGGTTGAACCGCTCGACCAACCGCCTCAGCCTGAAATAGATGGCCTCTCGAAAATGCCCCCTCGGCCACAACCTGAAGCGGCGTTCCGTTCAATTCGGCCCTGAAAGCCTAGTGACTCACTGCCCCAGCGGCCCCGATGCCAGTGGTCTGGCGAACGTAGAGTTCGTCAAACTGGTCCTGCTCCCGTTTACTTGGAAATAGCCAGGCAAAAAACCAAGCCGCAAAAAGCCCTGCGGGAATGCACACGATGGCGGGGACTCTCAATTTGAACCAAGGTTCGTCCAGCCCGAGGAGGGAGGTGCCGTCTTTGTTCTTCTCGTACGAGGCTTTGGCCTTTTGCAGATTGGCCTTGTCTGCCTCGCTCAGAGTTGCGCCTTCAGCCTGCTTCTTTTCGAGCGTTTGCACAATCTTCATGTCTCCTGCCGCAATTAGCTTCGGATATTGCATGTTGGGCGAGACAAGAACCAGACCTATACCGACAAAGGTTCCCACCATTAGTCCGGCACAAATTCCCGCTGTGCTCATTTTCTTCCAGAATAGAGAGAGCACAACAGTCGGCAGGACTCCGGCAGCGGACACTGCAAATGCCAGCGCAACCAGGTGAGCCACGTTTTGTGTTTCTGCCCAAAGTGCGATGAGCAGTCCAGCGGTCCCTACGCAGAATGCGGCTATCCTGGCGGCTATTACCTGCTGCTTCTGCTCTGCCTTGCCGTCTTTGATTATGTTTGTGTAGATGTCGTGGGAGATCGCAGCGGAAGAAGCAAGCACCAGACCGGAAACCACTGCCAGAATGGTCGCGAAAGCAACCGCGCAGACAAAAGCCTGGAAGAAGTCCCCGAATAATGGGTGGAACCAGTTACCCAGGTACCGAGCCAGAAGTGGGTTGGCCATGTTTCCGGAAGGGTCTACCGCGGTAATTCCCTGGGGGGTCAGAAATAGTGCGGCGCCGTAGCCCATGACCGTTGTCAGTATGAAGAAGGTAGCTATGAGGAACATGGACACGACCACTGACTTCCGAGCGGCTTTGGCGTCCGGCACCGTGAAGAAGCGCATAAGGATGTGAGGCATTCCCGCGGTGCCCAAACAGGTGGCCATTCCGAGGGAAACTTGATCCCACACGTTCTTCAGGAACAACCCCGGCTCCAGGAATCTCTGCCCGTAATCGAATCCGGGTTGAGCCACCGCTTGCTGCAAGTGCTTTATTCTGACCCAGTCTTGAATTTGAGGGCTCGCTGCGACTTCGTTGAAGAGCCTTACCGGATTGAAGCCCAGTTTGGCGAGAACGAGAATGGAAATTATGACGCCGCCACCCACGAGCAGAGCGGCTTTTATGATCTGAACCCACGTCGTGGCTATCATTCCACCGAAAACCACGTAAATGATTATCAAAATGCCCACTACCACAATGGATAATGTGTAGTCGATTCCCACCAGGAGATTCATCAGCTTGCCTGCGCCCACCATTTGTGCCGTCAGGTAGAAGGTGGATACGGCAACGGTCGCGATCGCAGCGCAGGCACGAACCGGTTTGGGGTTGGCCCTGTAGCAAAGGACATCTCCCACGGTGTACTTGCCTGAGTTACGGCAAGGTTCCGCCATGACCAGGAGAACGGTCACGAAAGCCACCATCCAGCCGGTGGGATACAGGAACCCGTCAAGCCCGTTCAAGCAGATGAGTCCGGCCATGCCGAGAAACGTGGCAGCGGACATGTAATCGCCCGCGATAGCCCAACCGTTCTGCCAGGCTGTGATGGAAGAGCGGGCCGCGTAGAAGTCCGCAGTGGTCTTGGTTCGCTGGGCCGCCCAATAAACTATGTAAAGGGTGATTCCGATAATTACGATGAACATCCCCAGAGTGAGGGCCTTGTTGGCCTTTGCTGAAGCGGGAGCCGCCGGGGCCTGGGCCACCACGGCGTTGGCAATTGCGGTCTCAGGATCGGCAAAGGTGGTCCCCGGGTCCGCGACGGTAATCAGTAAGCCCATGCAGAGGGCTAGAATTATCAAACAGCATACTTTCTTCATCTGGCTCTTCCTCCTCATTTCAGCTTCAGCTCGTCCAGCAATTCGCCGGTGAGCCTGTCCGCAGTCTTGTTTGCCCAGTAGTCGTAGTAGATGGCGATAAACAAGCAAACACCGTACTGCGCCAGGGCATACAGGTACAAGAGGGGAATGTGCCCGATAATCTGCTTGTTAAAGAAGTCGGACTGCTCAGTGGTATAGCCCGCTGCAATCGGGAGGCCGAAATAGAATATGGTGGAAAATAACCACCACCCGATGAGGAAAGACATCTTCCTTCGAGAGATTTCCTGAAATTTAGGATTGTTAGCTATTGCAGTCCAATCCCGGTCCGGAGTGAAATCTGTTTGTGCCACCTTCAACACTCCTTTCTCATCTCGAGATAAGCTGGAACGCCGCCTGTGGTCGGAGGCGTTGCATTGCTGTTGACCTGCTCAAGCGGCTCTGTTGTTCGGCACAAACTATCCCCTGTAGTGCTCGGGCCGCTCAATGCCGCACCAATTGTTTCCGGAAAGTCTTGTTTTAACGGGGTAGTGACAACCGCAACCTCAAGGGAGGCTACCCGGGTGGCACGGCGACAACGGAAGGTGGAGAACGCCCTGTGGCAACGACGAAGAAGATCGTTCGGCCTGGGATTTCAGGCGACTCGGAGCGAGAATGTCTGCGTTTTGCAGTATGTGCAACGGCTATGACCAACAAAACCCTGTGCAATTTGTATCCGCAGCGATTTGAAGACCAACGCCTGGCATCTTCCCTGAGAGACTGCAACGGGTTGGGTAAAGGAATTAGCAGAAGGGCTACTACCGTCAAGCAAACATATCTCTGACGCGGAGACAGAGGCCGCACGGCAGAGTGTCGGATTGTCTTGATCGCGCGTTCTATCCCACCCCAATATATGATGAAATTCGACGCACGCGTCCTGGCAAACGATTTCTTGAGTTTCCAGAATTCCAAGAGCTGCGGCTCGACACAGAAATCCGCCAAAGCAGGGACCTCTCTGCCGGGACCGGAAAATGCGAAGCGCTTTTTTCGCAGGTATTCCCGGTGCAATCTGCCAGGCGATTTGGTATTGGTTCTAAGGGTTGTTAAGCGCACTAGATCCTCGGCTAATCAGGCTTCATTCGTGCCAATGCCCTGGCGTGGAATTCTGTGGGGGATGGTCACCCCGATTCCACGGGGTGACCTCATCCATGCAAGGAGTCATAATGTCGGCAACTTAGAACCCCTGGGTCTTTTTTCCGGTTTTGACGCCCGAGACAGTCCCCATCGCCCGGCCGTCAAACTCAAGGCCGACACCAGAACCTCCTCCTTTCAGAGAAAAGGAGTGCCCGTCTAGCTGCAAGGGATATGCCAATCCAAGGGCTGACAGGTGATGCCGATTAATAGTCGATATATCAACATATTAGGATAGGACTGGACGGTGATGGAGATTTGGGGGGAGGGGCCGCATTTTTCGTTCATGTGGGGGCAACGCACCCACATGGAAGTATTTGGTGAATTATCTGCGTGAAATCAACTTATTATCGTGGTAGCTCTACACCCAGCGACCTCGCTCCCCATCGGGGGGTTGCCGTCGCTCCAAATCGAGCGACTTCATGTGGTATCTGAGTGCATCTCGAGTTACCCCGAGAGCCCGTGCCGCGGCCGAAACATTCCCGTCGCAACGCTTCAGGGCCTCAACAATCATTGTTCTTCTTGCCGTTTCCAGCGCCTGGTTCATGCTGCCGGAGCCCGACACATCGACTGAAACGGGAATCTCCTTGTCATCGCCGGCCTCATCGGCCTTTCTTTTCGGAATGCTGATGTCGTCCGACTTGATCACATCGCCACGGCACAAAATGAGGGCCCTTTCCAGAACGTTCCTCAGCTCTCGAACATTGCCGAACCACTCGTACCTGGAAAGTGCATCCAGTGCCGAGGCATCCAGGATAGGAGGCACAGAGCGTCCCAGTTTCATGGAGAGGTTTTCCAACAGGTCTCGGGCCAGAAAAGGAATATCGTCCTTCCTCTCTCTCAACGAAGGAACTCGGATTACGAAAACATTAAGCCGATAGTACAAATCCTCTCTGAACCGGCCCAGTTCCACTTCATGTTCCAGGTCTCGGTTGGTGGCTCCTACTAACCTGGCATTGACCTGGATGGTCTTCTCTCCCCCGACACGAGTAAAAGATTGGGTGTCCAGAAACGTGAGGAGCTTGGCTTGAAGTTCCTGGGAAAGTTCACCCACCTCGTTGAGAAGGAGGGTCCCGCCTTCGGCCATCTCCAGCAGCCCTCGCTTTCTCCCACGAGACCCTGTGAAAGACCCGGGTTCGTGGCCGAAAAGTTCCGACTCGGCAATGGAGGCTGTCAGAGCTGCACAATTTAACGCAAAAAACGGCCCGCCCGCTCTCCTCGAATGATCGTGGAGATATTTGGCCAGGAAATCCTTTCCACTGCCGCTCTCTCCCAACAACAGCACTATACTCTCGCTTTGGGCCGCGAGTCGGACCTGCTCCAAAGTGCGTTCCATAAGCGAGGACCTGTATCGGGCCACGGGGCGTGGACAGGGTTGTTCCAAGGCTCTCCGCTCGGTGACGTCACGGGCAATCCCGCAGATGCCGATCGTTTCTCCCCAACGGTTGCGCATCGGCACTCGGATACAATGGAACGTTTTGGACAGGCCGGAGGTGCTCAAATTGTATGTTGCCTCCACCACCTGCCCGCCAAGGACCCGGTTTTCCAGGTCCATGATGTAGTTTGCTTCCTGTTCCCCGAAAATTTCCTCACCGGTTTTCCCTATGACTTCCGATTCGTCCAACTCCAATGTCCTGAGGTATCCCGGGTTGACATGAGTGAACACCAGGTTTCTATCCTTGAGAAAGATCAAGTCCTGGGCGGTCTCGAAAACCGCCCTGAACCGCTCCTCGCTTTCAGATAGTGCATCCTGAGCGTGTTTTCGGTCGGTTATGTCTTCCACAATGGCCTGAATTCCGTTGACTCGACCCAGGTTATCCTTTGTGGGAACCATGTGAAATCTGAGCCAGGCGGACTTCCCCCATTTGCTGGTGTACGAGCACTCGAATACACGAGAGCCGGTTTCCAGGCAGCGACGGACTTCCTCCGAGATCCCGGCTTCGACCAGCGGCGGGTGCGTGAGCAGGTTGACGGCCTTGGTTTCCTGCGGCGATGGCGATCCCAATATAGTCAATAAATTGGAGTTAACCTGGATTATTCGGCCCTGCAAGTCACACGAGATAATCCCCAGAGGAGCGTTTTCGACCAGCATTCTGTACCGCGATTCACTCTCTCTGAGTCTTTCTTCAGCGTGTTTTCGTTCAGCAATTTCAGACAGGAGTTTTTCATTTATTTGAGCCAGTTCCGCTGTACGTTCCTCCACCCTGAGTTCAAGTTCGCCGTAGGCTTTCTGGAGGGCTTCCTGGGCTCTCTTGCGTTCGGTGATGTCACGGTGAATGACGATGCTTTCACTTATGCTGCCCGCACGGTCGCGCAGTATCGCAGTCCTGAGCTGGATCTCAAGGACCTTCCCGCTCTTGTGAATCCGCTTGGTTTCGAGAAGGACTTGTTCACCTTCAAAGGTTTTCTGCCACGCGGCCAGGGTCCTTTGCTTTTCTTCAGGCGGAACAAACTCGATAGAGCGGCCCAGTACTTCCTCCTGGGACCATCCGTAAAGCTGAGAAAAACCGTCGTTAACGTAAGTGGCGTTGCCTTGGGGATCATAGGCAACCACGCCATCCGGAATGGAGTTTATCAGATGAGAGTACCGGGCTTCGCTCTTCTTCAGAGCTATTTCCGCGCGCTTGCGATCCGTGACGTCTCGTGCCACTGTCTGGATCTCGACGAGGTTCGCCTCTGGATCGAATATTCCTTGGAAGGTCCAGTTAATCCATCGTAACTCGCCGGGCCGTACCGCGATCTCGTGCTCACATCGAAAATTGGGTTTTGCGGGCTCAAGCGATCTGATCCGGCTCTGCACTTCCAAGGCATGTTCGTCAGTCATGCAGTCGAAAAAGCTGGCGCCCAGCAATTCCTCGTCGGCCGTTTGAAAGAAGCCGATATATGCCCTATTTACGAAGGTTAACGTTCCATCGGGCCAGAACCTGGCGACCGGATCTGTCTGATCTTCAACAATTTGTCTGTAACGGGCTTCACAGTCTTTCCACGCGGTCTCGAAGGCGTCCTTCTTGGCAACGTCCTTGTCGAACGCGCGTTCTCGAAGAGATTGTCCGTTATTTGTCCCACGGCGGATAGTGCTGTCCACGAGGACCTCCCCAGGTTTCCTTTGTCGGCGTTCGTGCGTTTGGAGCAAGCACGAGTGCCCTTTCGGAGAAATGAGAAGACGTGATTGGTTCTATAATTGGCCATTAGGATAGCATCATTGCAGGATCGTGACAAGAATGTGGCCCTCGGTACAATCCGGGACGACGCGGAGCCACAAGATCCGGCAGAAAGCCATTTCACCGCAGAGCACGCAGAGAGCGCAGAGAATAAGAAGAGAAAAACGGACACGCACCTCTACTCGCCGCGGTTCACAATCACGAAAAAAGGGGACTTGCCTTGGCCATTCCGGTCCACTATATAGTCTGTAAAAACTCTGGAATCTGGGAACGCTTCCCTTATTTCTCGATCTGAGGCGCAAAAGGGCTGAACAAAGAGGAGCCGGAGTCGAGAGCATCGTAAATGATTGGCTCAGAAAGAGCATATACCTGTTACAGAGTGGCAAATAAAGCCCCCAGAACATCGACGCTTGGACCGGGGTATCTTTCTACTCCCAGTGGATTGTTGGCGTTTGCAAAGTCATCGGAAACGTGTAATCCTGATGGGGCTTGCCAATGTGTTCATTTGCACTGACACGCGGCAGGGTCTTCAGACAGGAATGATGATGAACGAATCGGTACCCCTTCACATTCCAATCGCAGAGCTGGCAGGCATCTGCCGCCGCTACCAAGTCCGGGAGCTTGCGCTGTTTGGGTCCATGCTAAACCCGGACCAATGTCCCGAGGGTGATATGGATCTGCTAGTCAGCTTCCAGCCGGCAGCGAGAGTCACCTTTTCAACTTTGGCCAGAATGCAGCGCGAACTGGCAGCACTTTTGGGCCGCAAGGTCGACTTAGTCCCCAAAGACGGGCTCAAGCCGGTTATTCGTGACCATGTTCTGGCCACGGCACGAGTGCTATATGCGGCGTGAACACCTCTATTTACAGGACATCCTTGAGGCCTGCGACATGATTCAGGCATTTCTCAAAGGGATGGATGCCGCCACGTTCCTAGCCAGCGAACTCCACAAGGCTGCCACACTCCAAAAGCTCATGGTCATTGGAGAGGCGGCTGCCCATCTCCCTCAGGAATTCCGTGATACGCATCCGCAGATAGAATGGCGGGACATAGTGGCGTTCCGCAACATCGCCGTCCATGCATACTTTGCTGTGCAATGGGACATTGTGTGGTCAACGGCCACCGATGAAGTTCCGGTGCTTCGGCGGCAGGTCTGGGAAATCATCCAGGGCGAAAGCCTGGACCAGCCTGAGTAAACGGCACAGAGGCCTCCTTCCGGGAATTCCGAGAAGCCCAGGGCCACCATCCATAATTGTCGACCAGAAATGGCTTCAGCGACCAAGGGGAGTTGTAGGAAAGGCCGCGCGGGTACTTACTTGAGGCTGACCACGTCAGATTACGCGGAGAAGCAATCGGCGTCAGCGGGCATTCTTCTGCTTGACATCGTCGAACTCAGCGTCCAAATTTAGAACTGCATTGATGCGGGAAACCGCAACATCGGTAGGCCCATCAGCCGGTTTCGGCTGAACCAGGCTGAGACGGGATGTCCAAGCCTTCGCACGAAGGCTCAGTGTGAGCTGCGGAAAGCTCCGGGACTGCCGCAAAGGAAAGGACTCATGGAAAATACAGCAGACTTTGGAGAAGTGTTGGAAGCGGTGGGAAAGTTGTCCCTGGACGAACAGGAGACTCTGCTCGTCATCGTCCGGCGCCGAATAGCGGAGCAGGGCCGAAAAAGGTTGGCTAATGATATTCGGGAGGCTCGGGAGGAGTTTGCGCAAGGTCGGTGTGATCCGACTACAGTGGAAGATCTCATGAAGGAAGTCATCCCGTGAAACGCACGCTGATTCGCTCCAGCGCTTTTGTCCGCGCGGCTAGGCGCATTCTCAAGAAACGTCCTGATGTGGAGGAAGACCTCAGGACCGCATTAGAATTGTTATCAGAAGATGTTCTACATCCCAAGCTGAAGACTCACAAGCTCAAAGGAGACCTTGCAGGATCTTGGGCTGCCAGTGCAGGGTACGATCTGAGGATTGTATTTCAAATCGTGGATTATAAGGACTCCGAGGCCATTCTATTGCAGACGGTAGGGACGCATGACGAAGTGTACTGAAATGCCGGTGGCGCACTCTGTATGATCATAGCTAGGCATTCAGGGCGCACGCAAAGGAGAGCAAAAATGGGTACAGCAAAAAGTGAAGTCGAATCTCTGCTACGCAGACTGCCGGATGACTGCACTTTGGAAGATATTCAGTACCATTTATATGTGGTCGAAAAAGTCCGTAGGGGCGTTGAATTGGCCGACACCCAGGGTACATTGACTCAAGAGGAAGTTGAGAGGCGGCTAAACAAGTGGACTACAAAGTAGTGTGGTCTCCGGCGGCATCGGAGGATGTCGAGCTACCCGGCTTCAGTGCTTCAGTTCCTGCATTTCCAGGTATCGTGCATACCAGAGGGTCAGCGGAAGGGCCGAGAGGCCGTGAGCAAAGATGCTTAACAGGATTGTCAGGGAGACCACGGCAAAAGCCCTTTCATAACCCGCGAAACCGATCGTGCCGACTGCGATGAGGACGTATAAGACCGAAGCAATGCCCCGCGGGCCAAACCACGCTATGAACCAGGTGCCAGGTCTGTCAATGCCTGTTCCGCGCAGCGACAAAACCACAGGTATCATGCGGATGACCGTCAAGCTCAGAACCGCGTACAAAAACGCTTCGGCATCCCAGTATCTGATTGTCGCGGGAACCATGACCAGGCCGAAAAGCAGAAACAAGAAAAGGGCCACTTGCTGGCCTTCCGCCTCACCAAACTCCTGAATCCGCTCGCGTGTGTCGTGCGTCTGTGTGCCAAGGAATAGACCCGCGCAATAAGCCGCTATAAACCCGTTGCCGTGAAGGGCTTCGGCCCCTGTGTAGGCAAGCACGGCCAATGACCCGGCCACCAGGCGCTGGAATGTCGGCTGCATCCAGCCCCGGCGGCAGGCCTCATCCACCAGGCGGCCCCCAAACCAGCCGATCAGAATTCCGGCAAGTGGGCCGAGCGTAAGTTGACGCAGGAGAAAGAACAGCCACGAACCAGAGTGACCCCCATTGCTCTCACCGCCTGAAAGGGCAGCCAGGCACATCAGAATCGGAGGCAATGCTATGCCGTCATTAAGCCCGCTTTCCACGTTGATGGCCTGACGGATTCGCTCGGGGAGGCGCTCACTGGTAACTACCGCCTGGCCGAGGGCCGCATCCGTGGGCGAGAGAATAAGAGCCACAAGCGCGGCAACCCACAGGTTTTGGTAACCCAGCACTATCGCGGCAGCCACAAAACCCAATACCATGGTTAATGGAAGCCCGATGCCGAGCAGCCGGAATGGAATGCCACGATAACCTCGCAGTGTTTTCAGATTTACTGTCGAGGCATCCACGAACAAGATCAGGACTAACGCGATCTCGGCAATTAGTCTGACGATAGTAGCTGTGACCTTGACCTCAAACAGGTCCAAAACCAGTGGACCGGCCAAAATGCCGATTCCGGCAAATACCATCGGTGCAGTGATCGGGGACTGTTCAGACAGACGCGAGATCAGGCCGTAGAAAAAGATTAGCAACGCCGCAAAAATGATAACCGGATAATCGACCATATTGTGCCTTATTCGGAATGCATGGCTACGTGATGAGTCTATTGGCTGTTGTCAATCGGACGGACCCGTCCCGTCCTTGGGACCCTCACCTTTGGCTTGAAGCTTCTGGCGAATGAAAAGGCTTAAAAGGTAGGCCACCACCACAGATGCATAGAACTGTCCCACGATCGCCTCTGTTATGGCGAGTCTCTGCGCAAATTCGGTCTTTGGAGTAATGTCTCCGTAACCCAACGTAGCCAAGGTAACGAAACTGAAATAAATGAATTGTGAAGCCGGGTGTTCCCCCTGAGAAGGCAATCCGAACGCTCCGGGCTGAAGCCAATCGAGTATGGTGTAAAAGTGCGCCCAAAACATTCCCAGGATTAGATAGAGATTTACGGCGGAAATGATCTGATGATGGGTGACTTCGGTGGCCTTTAACATGGCCATGAGAATCAAACCCGCGCACAGCGCGTACAGCGTCAGAGTGGAGGCCAGCAGCAACAAACCCACCGGCACGCGTATCGTTTCGAGCACGTGAGGAGGCGAAAGCTTGGCGAAAGAAAACAAAACCAGGACCGCCAGCGCCATGACGAGTATCAGGTGTCTTGAGAAGCTTTTCTTTTCGGTGAGAAGCCAGGCCCCGGCCACTCCTATTACGGCAAAGGGGAGATTGGCTACGGAGGCCGGGATAAGCGGGTCGATAAGTAGAAGTCCGACGAATAATATGAGTATCAGGAGAGCCCTTTCTTGAAAAACCTGCCCCCTCGTATTCATTAACTTCTGTTTCCTTTCAGGATCAATTAGAGCCGGAAAACGTAGGAATGGTACTCGTGCACGCTTTCCTCAGGACAGCCTTATTAATTGTGCATGGTGAGCCGCGCAGTTTCAAGACAATTTGGTAAAAGAAAAACCGCCTCTGCCCGTCACAGCAAGAGGCGGTTTCCTTATGAATTCTTTGTCAGCCGCGACAAGGAACGTTCTTCAATGGACAGATTTGTCATTATAAAAACTGAAGCAAAACGGTACTAGTCGCCAAGTGACTATCATTCCGTGAGGATTTCCGCGACGTGCAGGAAAAGGTCTGATTCTCGCAAAACACCGACGAGCTGCTTCCCTTCGTAAACCGGGATCACTGTAATCTTGTTGGTATACATCAATTTGAGAGCGTCCATCAGCTCTGCGTCAGCCTCTATGGTCCCTCGGACCTTAAGCATGACATCCTGCACTTTAGTCTCCGCGTTTCTGATCACCCTGGCACGAAAGCTGGCACGGGCCTCGTCAAGATTCGCGGTACCAGCCTGAGCAAACGCTATGGAAATTCCCAGTGCTTCTAGTTTGGCAGTCAGGCCGCCCGCGATTTCGGGTATCAGGACGTGAAGGATGCTTCTGAAACTAAGAATTCCAACCAGCTCCCCTGAGTGATCGAGAACAAGGATGTGACGATGGCCGGCCTGCGTGCACCTGCCCTCCTCCACCTGGCAATAGAGTTTACGGAGAGTGGGTATGGCCTCGCGAAGGCTTTTGTCCACCTTGGTCGTCGCATATTCAGTCAGTGGTACCAGCAGATCTCTAACCTTCTTTGCTATGGGCATGACAGTTTCCTTCTCTCAGACCGGGAATCATTCTCAGACACGATGACTCTTAGACAGTAACAATGATCAAAGGCTAACCGGGCTAGTGCCCGCCGGCCCCCAGAATTCCGCTGGCAGCGACGCCAAGGATGATCACCTCACCGAGGGCCAGAACAGCATATAGCTTGTCGTTTTGCCTCCAGAGCACCGGAACAATCGAGATGAAACAAATTAAGGTCACTCCTGCCAGAAGCACTATGCCTGCAAAATTCAGAAAATCCCCGTAACCGAGCAACGAGACCCAGGCCCACCCGGCATGGATGTGGCAATGATCGAGATAGTCGTGGACATTCATTTCCCAGCATTTTGTGATCTCGTCCGTGGGAACGTACGGTTTGATGAGACCCAGCACGTAGATTGCATAGGTCACCAGCACCAGCAGTAGCCCCAAAAGCATCCCCTTTTCCAGGATACTCGCATAGATTAACTGTTCCGGTCTAGCTTGCAGAGACTTCTCCGAGTCGTGATTCACGTAATCACCTCCGCGATGTGCTGAGCGTGCAAGGAGTGTTTCCCTTGCGGTAAGACGTTATCCGAAAAGACCCTTGTGGAGAGCTTTCAGCCCCGCAAATCCCAACATGCCGATCACGATCCATCGAACGACAGTGGGTCTTGCCACCCTTAGAAGTCTCACGCCCACAAAGGAACCTAACATGATTCCGACGAGAGAGGGAATCACGATCAGGGGTATGACACAGCCGTTGTTGAGATAGATCCAGGCCGCAGACGTGTCCGTGATGGACAGGAGGAACTTGCTGGTTGCAACGCTGATCTTCAACGGAGCGCCCATCAGCAAGTTCAACACCGGGACGTTGGCCCATCCCGCGCCGAGGCCGAACATTCCAGCCATGACCCCAATAGCAATGAACAACACAAGTCCTTGCCAGGTACGATGAATCTTCCAGTCGATAACTTGGCCTGTTGTGGCCTCTTGATAAACCCCGTGAATACGCAGGGCCTGCGACAGGGCGTCAGCCTGGGGGACATCCGGGAGTTCCGATTTCTTGGCTATGAGCATCAGAATGCAGATCCCAAGGATCGTGCCTCCTAGCGCAATCTGCACGATTTTTGTCGGGAGAGCCAAACCGATCATCGCGCCCACGATGGAGAATGACGACGCGATCAGAGCCACGGGTATCGCAAGCCTCAAGCTGGCCAGATTCATCTTCAAGAGACCGGGACCCGCGGCAAGAGCCCCAGCCAAAGCCACCAGCAGGCCCGCACCCCTGACGAAATCCAGATGAAAAGGGAAAAAGCCGCTTATGATAGGGACGAACAGAACACCCCCGCCAACGCCTCCTAGTACGGCCGCCACCCCCATGACGAATGTGACGACGAGCAGAAGTAGAGGCCACATCCACCAGGGAAAGTCTGCCGATGCTTGTTGCGCGGAACTTGCGGTTTCCGCAAGCAGTGGCTGACACATCAAGCATACCCACAAAAGGGACAGACATCCGATCAAGGCTAGTCTTCCCAATCTCGTCATCTCGTTCTCCTCTTCTTTCGTCCGGGATTGATCCTAATCCGCAAATTCGGCGCCGGCCGTAGTGTTCAAACCAAGGATTTCCGCGGTTTAGACAAACCAATCCTGTTGGCGTCAATCCACTGGGTGCGCCAGTGTTTATTGACACCATGGTGTCCCCTCGCAGCGGCCCTAAGTCCCACATTCGGGTGAACATGGCAGCCGCGGCTTGACCTTACTTTTCCAAGAAATCAGGATCGGCTGACGGTAATACGCCGGGGAAGCCTCTGTGGAATCGGCCATGTTTCCACTCAGCTAATCCCCGGAAACAGGCGCTTGACACCACTCGAGCACATATTGGCTCACGGCTTCATTCCCCGGATAATCTTACCGCTCTGCCGGCGAAAACCCTCCTGTTAGTTATTCTGACTGAAACGAATCGAGACAAAATACAAAGCCTTTGTGCGCAACGGCAGTTCGCAGCTTCGGCGGCCGAGCAACAAGTGATGCGGCGCCGGTAAGCAAGTCTCCAGCCTCCGGGCTACCACCCCTTGGTGGCCACGATCTTGTCGATTTCAGCCCGACGAATCCTCTCTTCCTGCTCGGATTTGCGTGCATATGCCCTTAATATCTTCGCGATCAGGTTCGGGGTTTCCGTAGGCTTCATCAGATAGTCATATGCGCCCAACTTCAGGCCCTCGATCGCGGACTCAATGGTTGCATGCCCTGTGAGCATAATCACTTCCACGAGAGGATTTGCTTGCTTGATCTCACGCAGGGTTTCCGTGCCGTCTTTTACCGGCATGAGGACATCCAGGACTACCACGTCGACTTCTTTCTCACGCAACTTGGCGAGGCCCTCTTCTCCGCTAAAAGCTTTAGTTATTATGAATCCCTTGGTTTCCAGACGGTCGGCCAGTGCGTCCACGAATTCCTGCTCGTCATCGACGAGAAGCACCTTGACTGCCATGGTTCTGCCTCCTCATGGACGTTTCTTTTCTTTGTCTCCCATGATTTCCTTCGCGGTACCGAACTCACCCTCTTCAGCGAAAGCCGCCGCGACCATGGTGTCTTCCATTTTCTTTTTGTAGGCCGCTCTCAGGGTCTTGATAAGTTTTTCCATGTCCACGGGTTTCTGAAGGTAGGCGAAAGCCCCCAACCGCGTGGCCTCCATTTCATCTTTTTCCGATCCATGGCCCGTGAGGATCACCACTTGCACCTGGGGATATGCTTGCCTTACCCGCCGGAGGACTTCCATGCCGTCGATACCGGGCATTTTGAGGTCCAGCACCATGACGTCCGGGACATCGTCCTGAACCCTCTGTAGAGCCTGTTCACCGCTCAGGGCCACGTCCGGCGAAAGGTCCCGCATTTCCATGCGTTCAGCAAGCGTTTTTACGAAATCTTCCTCATCATCTACCATCAACACTTTGAATTCTTGCATTCTTATCCTCCAGCCCTGCCTGGTACAACCGGCTTCGATAGTGGTCCGCGTTGATCTCTTAAAGTATGTGTCTCATCGAGGGGTCAACCCGTAATCATAACTGGAAGGCCACCATCCGGAACTTCACTCCGGCCAACCCCACTGCTTCCGCGAAAGAGGGTTCAGCCGGAGCCACGACATACCTTACCCGGACGCCTTTGAGCCCCACGGCTTCCAAGAAGGAATTGCGGCGGCGAGTCCCAGCCAACATCTCCAGGGCCATTTCGTGGCAGTTCTCCTCTGCAAACGCGGCAGCGGCAAAGGTGGTGGTCAGAGACGGCAGAATCTTTGGCACCTCACGGGTCTCGGGGATTGGTGTCCCGGCTATCTGGCGGGCCGTCTCGTGTTCACCTTCTTCCGCGAAGGCAACGGCCGCGAACCAGCTTTCGAATTTCTCTTTCCATTTCATGGGGATCTCCTCCTGGAGGGGGACCTCCTCGCTATGGCGCCAGGTGGAACGCATGCGATTCATCATGAGCCATCCCAGCCGGCGTATTGTTTCCAAGATAACTTTACACCCATCCGGTTGCCTTGGAATGTTGTCAGTGCTCTTCACCCAGACGAACGGCTCTTGCTTGGTCCCTAAACCTCGGACGAAACGGTCTATCTCTGAAATTACATCGTGCACGTCGCCGGCCGTTCCCTGGATTAGAGGAATCCCTGTGGAACGGAGCACCACGTCTTCCAGTGTTTCTTCCGTAAGCGTCCACGAGGGGTACGCATGGACGTGGAAGCGGCCATGCTGGAATGCATGCTGCGAATCGGGATACGATTGCCGCGCGCTGCCAAGGAGCACAACGTGTATCTCCTGACCGCCGGGAATCTCCTCTTCGACGCGGCGCAGGAACTTCCCGAAGTCTTCGGGGTTCGGACGGTCCCCGCGTTGATCCGGTAGACCTCCGTTCAGGAGATTCAACGCCGCATGGAAGCACAGCGTGCAATCAAGCTCCTTCTCGCTCCCGGTATCGGGGTAATGCTCCCCTGACAACCCGACGCCCTTTTCACGCCGTATTGGGGTAATCGGCCATGGTCCCGCGGACACGATCAGCGCGTGAATCGGAGGATCAAAATAAACGGCACGCAATTCGGAACCCGTTTCCTTGACAGGTTTGTCTTTCGCAGACCTGCGACCCTTCTTTTTCTTCGGCTTGATTCCGTGGGACTTCCAAATCCGAGCAACCGTGGCATTACTCACGCCCAAGGCCTTAGCCAACGCTCTGGTGGTCCAATGTTCGGAATCAGGCGGTGTGCTGTTGAGAGTTGTCTCAATGATCGCCTCGGTCGTTGCTTCGTCGAGCTTGCGTGGGCTCGGCCCTCGGGGGGCATCCCTGACGAGTCCTTCCGGGCCCTGTTCTTCAAATCGCTTCTTCCACACCAGCACGGTCGGCCGCGATGTATTCATTCGTTGGGCAATATCCGTAACGGGAAGACCGTCCGCGGCCAGGATGCAGATGTGAGCCCGAAACGCCACACGCTGGGGAGTGGTCTTGCCACGGACCCAGGTTTCCAGTTGCTGCCTCTGGTCCTCGGTCATCTGCAGGGGGCCGGTTTTCTTTCCCATGGTCTTTTTGTAGCACCTTCAAATGTCAATGGCAAGTTATTTCTGTAACACGATATGGAATAACGACCGCGGCGTCGTGACTGTAAGTACGGGTCCGGACATGCCACTTGTTGGATTGCCAACTAGAATCATGTTCACTCCCCAAGAAACCTTACAAAGATCCTTGGAGCCGACTCATCGGCTTCGACCGAAGCCTTGAGGCTACGGGCGATAAGCTGCAGCTCCTGCCAGCGAGGGCCGGCTGTTTCAACCCGCGCTCTCTGTGTGCCGACCGCGCCAGGCTCGTCCGGCTTGGAGATCACCACACAGCGTCCGTTGTCCGGAACCGGTCGGAGGACGATGGTGCTGCCCGCGTCAACGATGTCCATCAGTTGAACAACACACTGGAAGAGAAGCATCTGTAGCGCCAGGGGATCCGCCACCACCGGAACGGACTTCTCATGCCTAACCGCCTTCACGGACATTCCTTTTAGACTGGCAGCCTTGTGGCAAACAAAAGTAGTCTGGCCGATGGCCTCGTTCAAGTCCATATTGGTTTCTTGCTCGTCCGGAGAATGCGCGAACGAGTTCAGCTTGGTAGACAGATCCACCCCTCTGGCCACTTGATCCATGATCCTGGACAAGGACCGAGAGAACTTCTCTTTGTGGGGAAGAGCATTATTTTTGTCCAACGCCATCAGATCTTCCATCAAGCCGGCAGATTCCTTGATGATCGCCAGGACATTTTTCATGTCATGGGTGACCCCGGCTGTGATCTTACCCATGAAAGCAGCTTTTCGGGCTTCCATTCAATCAGCCTTTCCGTGGGATTTCTTCATTGCCTCACCGATTTTTCGCATCAATGTGTCTATATCCACCGGCTTCGTAAGATAGTCAAAGGCGCCCCGGCGCATCCCCTCTATCCCTTCTTTTGTCCCGCCCATACCGGTCAGGAGTATTACCTCAATTTGCGGATGGTCGGATCGGATTGCTTCAAGCACCGCAAGGCCGCTCATGCCGGGCATCATGAGATCCAGCACCACCACTTTCGGCGGATCTTTCACGATTCGCTCGAGAGCTTGTTCGCCCTCGTACGCCACATCAGCCTTCACTCCCCTGAGCGCCAACCTCTCGGCCAAAGTCGACACAAACTCCTGTTCATCGTCAACCAGTAGAACCTTCCAGTCTTCCATCCTAGACCCCCGAGCCCTCTCCGGGCTTCTTGGGCAGGAATACGGTGAACCGCGTCCCCTGTCCAACCTTGCTTTGAACCTCGATGTCACCGCCAAGTCTTCTGATTATGCCGTAAGTGATGGATAGGCCGAGGCCGGTCCCTGTTCCCTTCTTAGTGGTGAAGAACGGCTCAAAAATGTGTTTCAGAGTATCTTCCGACATCCCGACCCCATCGTCCTGAATAGTGACGCCCACGGTATCGGGGTTGCGGTCCCATGTGGCCACGGAAACCAGACCACCATCTTGGACAGCCTCGAAAGCATTGTTGAACATGTTCAGAAAAACCTGCTGGAGCTGGCCGCGATCCGAGGCTATACGCGGTAGTTTTTCGTCAAGATGCAGCCTCAGCCTGATATTCCGGTGCAATGCTTCCTTCTCCAGGAATCCTGCGGTTTCCGTCACAACGTCATTGACGTTCAGGACCTCTATCTCAACCTCCATCCTCCTGGCGAACCCGAGGAGTCGGTGGGTTATGGTCCTACATCGATCCACCGATTGAGCGATCGCTGCAACCAACCCCAGGAATTTTCCTCGATTGGGAAACTGAGGGTCGAATTCGATCAAATCCTTCATGAGGCCGGCTTTCTCATTAATGATAGCCATGGGGTTGTTTATTTCATGGGCCACGCCGGCTGCGAGCCTCCCTATGGAAGAGAGTTTGTGGCTGTGTTGTAGTTCGCGGAAGGCCAATTCCCGCCTCTCGTCGCTCATTTGCATTCGGTCTACCAGTAACCGTGCGAGTCTCAACACCACCACCACGATAATGATCAGGCTGGCCACGAAAACGAGGAGAAGCTCGCTCTTGAGCGTGTACCAAGCCTTCAGCACTTCTCCTTGCGGCTTCACCACCATAAGGATGAAATCGGGACGGCTAAAATACGCATACGCCATAAGAACTTCGCGGCCCCTGGAGTCGGCCTTCTGAACAACCGTCGGTTCGTAGCTGAGCGGCTGCACGCAATCCCGGCATTCGCTAAGCACGTTCCCATAGAACTTGGAGACAGTTTGCAAGATACCGTCCCTATTAATCAGAAAAGCGTCGCTTTGAGGATCAAGCCCCATTGCAGCAATAATCTCGTCGAAGCGCCGCGTGTCTATGGTTGCCCGCACAACCCAGGAATTGCCGGATTCAGACGTATGCTGGACAGCAATGACTACATGCGGGAATTTGCGGTATCCCATGAATACGTCGCTAATGTACATACCGTTGACCTTCACCTGCTCGAACCACTCTTGGGAAGAATAGTCCTTGCCTTTGAGATCGTACGGCCCCACGTAGCTCACCTGGATGCCTTTAGAGTCGATGAGCCCCAAATCGACAAATCCCTCGAACTCGCGCTTCAATTCGCGAAAGACTCGATTCAGATTCTTCTCGTTGGCAAGCTCGTCATAGGAGTACGCGGACGCGATGAAACGTACGGTTGCAAGCCGGTTGGTAAGAAACAGCTCAAAGGAATGCTTCGCCTTGTTCACCAACAGCCTTAACGGGGCCACGATCTCATCTTTCAACGCAGACTGGTACTGGTGATAGTTGATCAGTGCCATAAGTACGAGCGGCACGACCGTTATCACAAGCATGAGGATCGAGATGTCTCGGCGGATGATGCTGTAACGCTTTGGCCTGGGGACCTCTTCCGGGATATCCATAAGCCTGCCCCAAGGCGCTCGCAGAAACTTTTTCAGGTCCATGGGATCCTCAAAAGGCTTAACAGACTGTCGAGCCTTGTTGCCAGAACAACTTTACATTCACCGAGCGTCTTAAGAGGGACGCAATCCTTGGGCCTGCCGACATGGCCTTTCGGCTCCGAAAGGCCGGTAATATGCTAATGCACAGGGCCTTCATTCTATCCATGGATTCACCGCGACGAACGTGATTTAATGGGCCACAACCACTTCATAAAGGACCGACGACTATTTGTCAAGGTTTTATTGTAACAGTAATAAGACCCCTACCCGAAGACGCTAGGAGACCAGTTGTCATGCGCTGGATCAGAAGCTTCATCAAGATTTCTATCGATCTGGAAAAGACATACGGTCATTACCAAAAATCTTTGTCCGATTTGCTCAGACCACATCCCGTCATACGAGTTCGCCTTCAAACAACCCCTATCCGTATTGTATCTCAATTCCAGAGGGCCCGGATCTACCTTTTGTTTTAAGTTGGCGGGCACAGCAGGAAGCCAAGAACAGATGAGCGCAACGCTTCAGTTCCTTATGCACGGGCGGGCAAAAATAGCGATCCCAACTCCTACCGGCTTTTCTTGACCAAAACAGTCAACTTGAGCTACGATACGAGGGATAGGAAGGTATTCAGACGGTTTGAGCCTGCCTACTCCAATTAAATACTAAGGGAGGCCATATGCAGAACACGATCGAAGTGAAGGCTGTTTTTACACATGAACTAATCTTCTCTGCCGAAGCCGATTCGCTGAAGGCATTGATCGAGTATGCCGCTGCGTCTGGCGCTGACTTAACTCTCGCGGATCTTCACGGCGCAGATTTGTCTCTTGCGAATCTGTCCAGAGCCAGGCTCAATTCGGCCGACCTTTCGGACGCACAGCTTTCCGGAGCAAATTTGTCCAAAGCGAGGCTAACCGTGGCGAGGTTGGATAGAGCAGATTTGTCCAATGCCGACCTATCGGAAGCCAGCTTGCTCGGGGCCGGACTGGTGGCATCCAAGCTGGTAGAGGCAGTTCTCTGGAAGGCAAACCTGTGTGGAGCCAACTTGTGTGGCGCGGACTTGTCCAGAGCAAATCTGGGGCAAGCTGATTTGAGTAAAGCGGCGTTGTCCGGAGCCGCTCTTTGTGAAGCAATATTGTCATTTGCCGATTTGTCCGGAGCTACCCTACCGGGCACGAATCTGAGCAAAGCCGCCTTGGGCGCAACGGACTTTTCCAGGGCTGACCTTTCCGGAGCTGATCTGTCCGGAGCCGATCTGTCGGGAGCTGTTTTGTCCGGCGCAAGGCTGAGCGGAGCGAATATGTCAAGGACTGACTTATCTTTTGCCGATCTTCCGGGTGCAGAGCTTGCCGGGGTGAACTTGAGTGTTGCCAACCTCAACGGTGCAAACCTTCCTGGTGCAGATCTTTCGGGTGCAAATCTGTCCGGGGCAGTGTTGACGGGAGCTGATCTGACGGATGCTGACCTTTTGGGCGCAAACCTCAACGGAGCGAATCTCAGCGGAGCAAAACTTGAGGGAGCCAGAAGATGATGCAGTGACCCTCATGAGATATTAAGAAGGAGATCTTGAATGGCCCGAGACCCCGTTTGTGGAATGGTGGTTCAAGAGGACACTCGATTAAGGTCCCATTATGAAGGACAAGTTTACTATTTCTGTTCCGAGTTTTGCAGGAACCTGTTTGAAAGGGTGCCGGAGAAATATCTCAGAGTGATTGAAAGCCGCGCCATAACACTTGAGCAGGAGCGAAGCATCGCGTACTTCTCGATGGAAATTGCTGTTAGTCCCAATGTTCCCACTTACAGTGGCGGGTTGGGCATTCTCGCGGGTGATACGCTCAGATCCTGCGCAGACTTGAAGGTGCCCGTCGTCGGGGTCACCTTATTGTATGGGAAGGGCTATTTCCGCCAGCAATTGGATGAACAGGGCAATCAAATCGAACTGCCGGTTGATTGGAATCCTAGTGATTACTTGAGATGTTTGTCCGAATACATTGAGATACGGATACGCGGCAGGACCGTGAAGGTAGCTGCCTGGCAATACGACATGATTGGGATGACCGGCTATTGCGTGCCGGTCATTTTTTTAGACACCAACCTCGAAGGAAACAGTGCTGATGATCAAAGCCTGACCCGGTGCCTGTACGGGGGCGATGAGGCATGCAGGTTTTCCCAGGAAATGATCCTGGGTATCGGTGGCGTCAGAATGCTTGGGAATTTGGGTTACAGCAAACTCAAAAGATTCCACATGAATGAGGGCCACGCCAGCTTGCTGGTCATGGAACTGCTCCGGGAACGCCGGCGAAAAGAAGCCCCTGAATGGGATTTTGAGGCTGTAAGAAAATCTTGTGTCTTTACCACCCATACCCCAGTGCCGGCCGGTCACGATCATTTTTCTTACAACATGGTCGAGGAATTCCTTGGAGGGGGATTTCCGCCGGATATCATAAAGATGCTCGGCGGCAAAGATCGCCTGAACATGACTTTGCTGGCCTTGAACATGAGCCACTATGTAAACGGGGTGGCGAAGAGACATGGTGAAGTATCGAAAGAAATGTTCCCCGCCTATCCCGTGGATTCCATAACCAACGGGGTTCATTCGTATACATGGACGTCAGACAGCTTCAAATTGCTTTTCGACAAATATATCCCCGGATGGACTACAGACTCGTTTACCCTGAGATACAGCTTAGGCATTCCCAAACAAGAGATCTGGGAAGCTCATGTGGCTGCCAAGAAATTGCTCTGCGATCACGTGAACAAGGAGACCAACACCGGGATGGACTGTGAGACCTTCATTATCGGATTTGCCCGCAGGGCGACCCCGTACAAGAGAATGGATCTAATATTCTCGGATATGGAGAGGCTCCGGAGCATCGCGAGCCAAGCGGGAAAAATCCAGCTCATATTCGCGGGAAAGGCCCATCCACAGGATTGGCAGGGAAAGGAACTGATCAAGAAAGTATTCCAAGCCGCCCAAGCGTTGAAAGACGGCATCAAGATTGCCTATCTCGTCAATTACGACATGGACCTCGCAAAGCTACTGACCGCGGGCGTCGATCTCTGGCTTAACACACCTCAAAAGCCCCTGGAGGCGTCGGGCACTTCTGGTATGAAAGCGGCCCATAACGGCATTCCAAGCCTTAGCGTGCTCGACGGCTGGTGGATTGAAGGCCATGTGGAGGGCGTTACCGGATGGTCCGTCGGATCAAGGTCAGTGGAATCGGATGGTCACACATCGGAGGCGCAAGAGATTTACGACAAACTGGAAAAGGTCATTCTTCCCATGTATTACGGGGACAGGGACAAATGGACGGAAATCATGCGGCACAGCATAGCCTTCAACGCCTCATTTTTCAACACGCAACGGATGGTACAGCAGTACGTGTTGAATGCTTATCTCCATTGATGACAAAGTCCTGCCGGGTCCAATCGTGGTCGTCTTAGAAAAGAAAGCCCGACCGCCACTGAGCTGGGAGTGATGAAGAGGCGGTCGAGCTAAGAGTGAAGGGCTGACAGGCTGCCTATCGGAGTTGATCGCAGGCCACAGTCTCCGTTTAGAAAACAAGGCCCATCTGGAGGAAGCCTCCTTCCATGGCCATATCGAACATCCTCGCGTCACTGGATTTTTTCTTGTACGTGAGATACCTGTAACCACCCTTTGCAAAGCCCCATCGCCCGCAGTTCATTGGTATGCTGTACCTCAAGGCGGTTTCCGCTTCCGCGCCGACGGCATCGTCCAGGAAATACGCGCCGGCCTTGCATCCCAGGGAGAGAGCTGCCTTTGTGCGGGTCGCTTTCAGACACTTCTCGAATTCGAGGCCCGCCATGGCCATGTTGAGGTCATTGTCCATGATGCCGCTGCCCATTCCAAACTGCATCTGCATGACCTTTATCCTGTCGGCCACACGAACGTAGTCGCCGAACACGCTAATTCTGGAGGCGTGGGCGTGAACGACATCATAGATAAGTCCGAAACGCTGCTCCAGATGCTGCCATTCCATATTAACCTGTTGGCCCGCGGTGTACTGAGCGTTTCCGAACACAAAGGATCTTCCGGCTTGTCCTGAACCCATCATAGTCATAGGCATAATCGAATACCGGAAAGACCACTTCGGTCTGAACCTGTACATGGCCATGAACGAAGCCATCACCCCGTGATCGTCCATTCCCATGTCGGCATTCAGGTCTATGTCATCGAGGCCGTATGAGCCCCAGAGCATTCCTGTGGAAAAGCGCACCTTGCCTTTTGTTCTAGCGAAGGAAGCGTCGGCAGCTAACTCCCATCCCCTCGTCGGATGCACGGGAAGGGCACATTCTGATTCGTGCCCGGACGCCTGCATGCCGGGGTGGTCACGGGATGGCCCGGTGAGTGAGTGCCCGTACCCTTGCGGACGGCACTTGAAAATACCCCTTGATTCGATCTTTGGGCCAACGGTGTACCCTGGGGCAGGAGGTGAAAACGTGGTGTCGTGATGTCCCTGAGCACCGGCTTGGGTGAGATTCCCGGCGTATGAAACCGATGCGAAAAGGAGTACCACGAGAATTTGGCAGACTAATAGCGTTTGGGTTCTTCTCAACATACCCGCCCTCCCGAACCGAACTTTTGTCGGTGTACTGGCATTGGCTTTCTGTAATGTCAAGAAAAAAATGAAATTATCGTGTATTAGTTCAAAACTCTAGAAATAGGATGAGTTATATTGGGCCATCTTCGGATATTTAACATTCATATTATGACATAACTACTTGACTATTATGCTTTTGTGTTGGATCTATGTTGCTGGCAGGCTCTCGGGACCCCGCGGAAGCCCGCGTGTGAACTTATGTGCGCGGTCCCAAATCCTAGCAACACCCTAGCCATCTGGTAGGGATCGGACTGCTCGTCACCTACTTAATTGATCAAGAAAGCGCTTGACATCTTAAGCACCCGCTATTACCCTGATATTTAGGGAGTTCAGAAGCAGAGTGGGTCACTGAGATATTGGTATGAGCACGTCGAAAATAAGAAAGATCCTCGGGTGTATTCTAACGTTGGCGTATGTCACGCTGGTGACGACAGGTCTGGCTATGAGCTGCTCTTGCGGCGCAGTTGGGGTCCAGGGCGAAAAGCACCATATCGCGCATGATTGCACGCACAATTCCTTGGCATCTCCCGCAGACGGTCACGATCATCTCCGCGTTCTCGACCAAATATTGACTGTACAACCCTGTTGTCATTGCCTAGCACTTTCTGCGCGAGGTCCTTATCTTCACGTAGCCAATACTCCGACAAAGGTATTGCCGAAGGGCCAGGGTGCAAGTATCGCAGCCCCTCCACATCTCTTAGCCTTTGCGGTAACAATCGTGAGCCATGATAGCGCTTCGCTTGTTGACGTCCAACTGAAATTCCCAATCACCCGCCTTCAAACAGTTTATCTGTTGATTTGAATTCCTTCCCAGTGCATGGCCTCCTTTTGTCATGACGACAAAAATGCCGTCCTCGGACGCTAGCTACGCGCCGGATTTAACGACTAACTGAAGATCAACTCTGACGAAGGCCGGCGGGTCTGGGCTGACCGCGAGGACTTCCCACAGGTTCTCTCTGCACAGGGGTTTCCATACCCCAGGAGAAAGATGATGAAGAAGCGAGACGGAATACTGGACGCGATAGCATTTTTGATTTCGGTTCCCTTCGGCGCAGCCGGGGCTGCGCTGCAATATACTGTGTGCCAACAAGCCAACGAGTCGAAGGGCAAGCGACAGGCGGTACAGAAACTGAAAGAGATCCCAAGCGCTGAGATGAAACTAGACCAAACAAGCGGGAAACTTGGCGGCTAAACAGTCTGCTTCTCTGTTGTCTAATTCGGTTGGAGGCACAACCTTAACTTAAGGTAGTTTGACATGGATTCCAAGACCACTTCCACCAGTTCACGAAACAAGAGTCCTCTACTGCAACAGGGAATGGTGCTCAACGACAAGTGGGAGATTCTTGAACATATCGCCACTGGCGGCAAGGGAGAACTCTACAGAGCCCGGCAAACTAACTTGAACCGAGAAGTGGTGGTGAAGACTGTCTCGGTTGAGTATCTCGCGGAATTCGGAGACGACCAGGAGGAGGTGGAAACCGAGATCGGGCGGTTCCATCGGGAAGCCATGGCTATGGCCCAGATCCGCCATCCCTATGTGGTTCAGGTTTACGACCAGGATGCTGCCACGATATTCAAAAATGGAGCAGTCGTGATTCGATACGTGGTCATGGAATACGTACCCGGCGGACGCACGCTCCGGGACACGATGCCTTACCAGGGTTACCATGACAGCGAACGAGATCTCAGGCACTGGATTAGAACATACTTTCTGCCCATATTTGACGGCCTGGAGACGGTTCACGCACTTGGAATCGTCCATCGCGATATGAAACCCGAGAACGTTCTCTTGGACGGCTCTACGCCTAAGATCACCGATTTCGGCATTGCGGGAGGACCTCAGTGGGCCCAGCTTACCAAAAGCCACCACGTGGAAGGTACCATCACATATATGGCTCCGGAACAATTTATGGACCTTGGGGAAACTGATGCCCGAGCCGATGTATATGCATTGGGGAAGATTCTCTACGAAGCGGTTCAGGGAAAAATGGTGGACAGTAAGACCGCGTGTCCCTTGAAAGGGGTGTGCCTCTCAAACCCCCATACCCCGTTTTTGAAGGGGCTAGATATCATCATCCAACAAGCCACGGCCGAGGATTTACAGAAAAGAACTCCGTCCGTAAAGGATCTTCGGGGCCCTCTGGAATGGTTGATCGAGAGGGCCGAGACAGCGGATCGACCGTTACTCAAAGGCCTCCATCGCAAGCAGTTGATTGCCATAGCACTGGTATTGCTGGCTATCGTGGGCTTGTCGAATCTGTACCACCACTTCATCATGACGCACGACGCCCCCGCGCCCTCGCATATTTCCACCCCGGAGGTGACGGAACCGACAGAATCGGAGAAGGCCATGGGTGGAGAGAATGCGCCTCGGGAATACGAGCCGTCGGTGGCCACTTTGTCAGGCAAAGACGGCTCTACAATGCACCTGGTTCCTATAGGCGAGATCAGGCTCCCCGATTATGTCGGCACTGAAGGTGGCAAACTGATTGAAGTGCCCGCGTTCTATATGGATGAGACTGAAGTCACCAACTACAAGTATGTGGAATTCCTTAACCAAGTGCTTTCCAAGGTCAACGTCGAAGACGGCATAGTCAGAGGCGATGGCCGGCCCTGGTTCGTCTTGGGGCCCGTATATGGCAGTTACGAACCGATCGTGTATCGAAATGGCAGGTTCTTGTTACAGTATGCTGGTGTCGCCTCACATCCGGTGGTGAAGGTGACCGGGTTCGGAGCTGCGGCTTATGCAGCATTCTATGGCAAGCGACTGCCCAGGGAAGCCGAATGGCTCCGTGCAGCAGGCCGACAGGAAGCTCCGTTGAAGAAAGGCAGTCCTGAGATTGCCCGTAGCACCCACGATCTTGAGACGGAAATGGAGTCGTGGGTGGGAGCATACAAAGGGGAAGAGACCACGGGAGATGTCGGTCGAAAACAGAGCCGCTCAAATTCGCCCAGGCAGACAAGACCGGTAGATTCCTACCAATATGGCGGGGCATCACTAGTCCCCTATCCAGTGAGCGATTTTGATCCAAATGCTGACGGTATAAGAGGCCTAATGAGAAACGTAAGTGAATGGGGTACAAGGGTGGTTCTTGCACCCGAAAGGAAACCGCAGTTCGTAGTCCTCGGGGGAATGAGAGGAACCCTGCTGCACGGGTCGACCCTCTTTCCCGGCATTGCCCAGGACCCATCCATGGCTTTCGAGGACGTGGGATTCCGCTGTGCGAGGAGTGTCAACGAAGATCCCATGTGAGGCCCTCGCCGGGTTCGCGTGATCAATTGCAGACCAGTATGACGGTAATATCGTCTTGGGCCCCTTTTGTGTTGGCTTCGCTGACGAGGTTGTCGCAGGCTGTTTGGGGCTCGGATGCAATTTCTACAATCGTGAGAATTTCCGTATCGTCGAGGATGTCCGTCAAGCCGTCGGAACACAGGAGCAGGCACGCATTATCCTCCCAGGGCCAGACGGAAACCTCCGCTTCCACACCGTGAGTTACTCCCAATACCTCTGTCAGCCCGTGGCGCTGATCATGCGTTCGGGCCTGTTCTTTAGTGATCAGCCCTTCCTTCAACCATTCGGATACAAAAGTGTGGTCGTCAGTGAGTTGTTGTATTTCGCCGTGTCGGATCAAGTAGGCCCGGCTGTCCCCGGCATGCCCGATTATCACTTGATGATCGGTAGTGAGGGCCATCAGCACTGTCGTGCCCATTTCCTCCCACGCGGGATTGTTCAAAGACTTTGCCAGGATCGTCTCGTTTGCCCAGGCGATCGCTTCGCGAATGACCTGTTCTGCCTCTTTTCCTGCCTTGAGCCCTTCCCGCACAGATCTCGCGGTCGCTTCCACCGCTAATGCGCTCGCCACTTCTCCCGCGTTGTGACCGCCCATGCCATCAGCCACTATGAATAATCCCAGGTCCAGGTCAACGTACAAGCTGTCCTCATTGTTGGATCTGTCTTTGCCAGGGTCTGTCCGATGCCCGATTCTCACTTTTGCCCCTTGTGACCCTTTAGACGGTGTTTTGACCTATTTCACGCCATTGTGATCACGACTTCTCGTTGATATACATAAAATAGGGTGCATAGGCTCAACTTGGCAAGTGCTGCAGGTTATGCCGAATCGGGGAGTGAAAAAAGGAGAAGGGAGGGCTGTGGAGAACGAATTTTGTCCTTTCTTCGGGTCATGCACGAGCCGTACGCATGGGATCGGTTTGCTCTTTGATACGAATTCAAAGAGGCATGTAGGGGCAATCTTCCTTGTTTTTATCGAGACGGCCGCATTCCGTCATTCCTGCGATCCCCAAGTTTACCCCGGTCAAAACAGGGGGAGGAATCCAGTCCCGCGTCTCGCGGGATTCCCCGGGTTCCCGCCTTCGCGGGAACGACGTGTGAACAAAGCAGAAATGGCAGGGGAGCCGTCGGGGAACCAAGGGACACCATTTTTACCTGGTTTCTCCTCCAAAGATCCCAGCAGGTCTTGACTTTGGAAAGATACGAATCATTTTTAGCAAAATGGAGAGTGCTGCATGAATCGTCCGATCACGGTCATCATCATGTTGTTGTTTGTCTGGGCCAATGCCGCTTTAGGCGTGTCCAGCGGCTGTTGCTGTCCGACGGATACGCGTGAGTTGATCGAGTGTGCAGACGATAGCTGCCGAGCCGCTCATCACGATTCCTCATGCAAACACAAGAATGCGGCGAACCATAAGTGCCATGATGGGTGCGTGTCCTTTCGATGCCCCCAAGACCTTAGCCCGGCGAGACTCACCGAAACTGAGTCCGTGCTCCCGCAATATCAAGCCTTGGCGTTACCTGTGGCTACTATCGACGCCAGAGAGTCTCTGAAAACGGCTTGGGCCAATACTCGACCGTTTCTTTCTCATCTGGAGAAACCTCTGTCCCTCCTCTTGCAGACCTGCTCTTTCCTTTCTTGATTCCCCCGGTACAGAAGACTAACGTAACACGTATCCTGACTCACCCCCTCCGTGGTGGCTGAAATTGAATCGTGGAAATGACGTTCTGTGGGTGAGTCGCTCCGAGTATATTCGGCCACGTTCTAGGGAAGAAAAGCTACGTGGCTCAGAAACCGGGGGAAAACATGAATGACACTGTGACCATATCAAAGAAGACTTTGAAGTGGGTCTTAATAGGATCACTGATTATTGTCGCGACATTGGCGATCTACTTTCTGAGAGGCTCAGGACACGAGAAAGGCCATGATGAGTCTCAAGCCCCTCAAACAAGTCAGGCAGAACAGCAGACAAAGAGCCCTGTTTCCGGGGGACATGCCCACGGTTTGCCAGCGCGGGTCGAATCCAAAAGCGAAGGTCCGGTTCGCTATGCCATGTCTGAAGAATCCAAGATGCTGGCGAAGGTGCAGACGGCCGCAGTAAAGAGAGAGAAGGCCGTGAAGAAGCTGAGAATGGTCGGAATGGTCTTCGACGCCGAGACCAGGGTGGCCACGCTCACTGCGCGCATTGATGGACGCCTTGACCAGGTCTTCATAGACTTCACCGGAGTCAAGGTGAACAAAGGCGACCCCATGGTGACCGTCTGGAGTCCAACGCTAATCAAAAGCCAGGTGGAGCTGTTCGAGAGCATTAGGAGCAAAGACGAAGAAGGTGTCATCCGTGGAGCCGAGGAAAAGCTCAAGCAGTATGGCATGACAACGGACCAGGTCACGCGAATTCGCGAAAGCAAGAAGCCGGAGCTGTACGTAACCCTCAGAGCGCCTATCAACGGAATTGTGATGGAAAAAAAGGCGGTCCTGGGCCAATTCGTGAAAGAAGGCCAAGACATGTTCGTCATCAATGACTTGTCCCACGTATGGGTAAAGCTCGATGCGTACGAGCCGGATCTCCCGTGGATCAGGTACGGGCAGGAGGTCACATTCACGACGCCGTCATTTCCCGGAAAAACCTTCAAGGGCAAGGTCATATTCATAGAGCCTGTTTTAGAAATGGGGACTCGGACTATCAAGGTGAGGGTTGATGCAGAAAATCCGGATTACGAATTAAAACCCCATATGTTTGTCAATGCCGAGCTTGAAGCGGAAGTAGACGACCAGGGGAGGGTAATAAAGCCGGAATGGGTGGGAAAATATATCTGCCCGTTTGACCCCAAAGAAGTGAGCGATGTCCCCGGCACCTGCCCCAAAACTCAACAGCCCTTGCAACCGGCTTCAGCATACGGATACTCCGGAGTCGAGAATCCAGTCCTGCCACTTATAGTGCCCGAGACAGCGGTCTTATTTACCGGAAAGCGATCCCTTGTCTATGTAGAAGTCCCGAATCAGAAGCAGCCGACGTACGAGCAGAGAGATGTGGTTTTAGGCCCGAGGGCGGGGAACAAATACGTAATTTCCGGCGGCCTCAAAGAGGGGGAACGCGTGGTTGTCAAGGGGAATTTCGAGATTGACAGCTCGGTTCAGATTTCTGGCCAACCCAGCATGATGAATCCGGTTGAGGCGAACAAAGGTGCACCATCGGCCCCGGAGGCAATCTCTGCAGGGCCTGAACTCCAGACAAATCACACCGGCCATGAGACACCCGAGCAAGAGTCAAAAGCCACTGCTGAGAAGGCTCCCGCAATGACAATGCCTCCTGCGCCTGACGCTCACGCCGGACATGGGACACCTGAGCAGGAGTCAAAAGCCCCGGTTAAGAAGGCCCCCGAGGCTGAAAAAGATCCCCATTCCGCTCATGGGAAGGAGGGACAGTGATGGCGAATCAAAATGACGAATCGGAGATCGTAGCGCCAACGCTTTTCTCAAAAATGATGGGCTTTTGGCTACAGCAGAAACTCCTGGTGTTCGTCCTGATACTGGCGGTCTTCCTCGTTGGCCTGGCCGTTGCCCCCTTTGACTGGGACATTCCTCTGTTACCCCGAAACCCGGTGCCGGTGGATGCGATTCCGGACATTGGAGAGAATCAGCAGATAGTGTTCACGGTTTGGGAAGGCCGCTCGGCAAAAAACGTCGAGGATCAGATTACCTATCCACTGACCGTACAACTCTTGGGTATTCCTGGTGTAAAAGCAATCAGGAGTTACTCGTATTTCGGATTTTCAACCATATACGTGGTGTTTGAGGACAAGATTGAGTTCTACTGGTCACGCACCCGGATATTGGAGCGGCTCAACTCGCTCCAGCCCGGCATTTTGCCGGTCGGCGTTCAACCAACCTTGGGACCGGATGCCACGGCTGTGGGACAGGTATTCTGGTACACCCTAGAAGGCAAAGAGTTCGGGTTGGACGAGCTACGGACCGCCCAGGATTGGTACGTCCGGTATCTGCTGCAATCCGCAAAAGGTGTAAGCGAAGTCGCGTCGGTGGGAGGGTACGTCAAGGAATACCAGATAGACGTCAATCCAAATGCGTTGCGAGCCCATAGCGTAAGCCTCATGGATGTCTTCAGCGCAGTACAGAAATCCAATATTGACGTGGGGGCTCGCACTATCGAGCTTAACAAGTCTGACTATGTAATCCGCGGGCTGGGATTCGTCAAATCCGTCCACGACCTCGAAAAAGCCGTGGTTAAAGTAGATAACAACGTTCCTCTGTACGTTAAAGACGTTGCCACAGTGTCCGAAGGGCCGGCCTTCAGGCAAGGAGCACTCAATAAAGGAGGAGCAGAGGCCGTCGGAGGAGTGGTCGTCGTCCGATTCGCGGAGAATCCCCTACAGGTAATAAAGAACGTCAAAGCCAGAATTGAAGAGATTTCTTCAAGTCTTCCCAAGAAAACCCTTGCTGATGGCACAGTGTCCCAGGTCAAAGTTGTTCCGTTTTACGACCGCACTAACCTCATCTATGAAACTCTGGACACGCTGAAGCGGGCGTTATCCGAGGAAATCCTAGTCACCATAATCATCGTGGTGGTCATGGTGAATCATCTGGCGAGCGCCGCGTTGATTTCCTTCATTTTGCCCCTGGCTGTCCTCCTCACCTTCATTGTCATGAAATTGATGGGAATTGACGCCAACATCATGGCCCTGTCAGGCATAGCGATTGCCATTGGCGTCATGGTGGACATGGGAATCATCCTCACGGAAAACATCTTGAGGCACATAGAACACGATCCGCCGGAGAAGAGTCGTCTCAAGTTAGTCCATGAGGCCGCGAGCGAGGTCGGCGGAGCGGTAATCACGTCCGCTTCAACGACTATTATAGCCTTTCTTCCGGTGTTCTCACTAACGGGTGCTGAAGGAAAGCTGTTCACGCCGTTGGCATGGACCAAAACGATTGCAATAACCGCTTCGCTCGTTTTGGCCCTGTCCGTCATTACGCCGCTCGCCCATATCGTTTTCACGAAAAGGAACTTTCGGACAAATACCCTAGCGATTGCCTATGGATTGGTCGCCATTGCCGGGGTTTGGATAGGATATGCTCTTTCCTGGTCCATCGGGCTGGGCGTCCTGATCCTGGCGGCCATCAAGCTCGTTTCGCTGTTTCTCCCGCCTCATATCAGGGGAAAAACCCCTACTGCGATGAACCTGGTGGCGCTCGGGGTAGTGATCCTGCTGCTCACCGAGCACTGGCTTCCTTTGGGGCCGGAAAGAGGACTGCTGAGGAATCTTGTCTTTTGCGCGGGGCTTATTTTCGGGCTTCTGGGTATTCGAAAGATCTTTACCGGGTATTATCGTCAGGCTTTGGCCTGGATGTTAAATCACAAGGCCCAGTTTCTGGTCGTCCCGATTACCCTGGTCATGTTCGGGCTCATGATATGGCTCGGATTCGACAGGATCTTTGGGTTCATTCCCGACACAGCCACCCGAATCTTCGGTTGGTCTCCTCCTGCGCCAACCGAGCAAATGGAGAAAATGCCCGAAGAGTCAAAGCCGATGCCGAGTATGCCGGGAATGAGCCATGGAAAGGATACGGGCGGAAAACCCATGGCCGCGCCGCTAAAGGACCCGATACGCGCGAGCCGCGTCTGGCAGAAGCTCTCGGGGGTCTTTCCCGGTCTTGGCAAAGAATTCATGCCGGACCTGGAAGAAGGCACTTTCCTGTACATGCCCACCCTTATGCCGCACGCGTCCATTGGGCAGGCGCTGGACGTGATTCACGAACAGAACCTTGCCATAAAGTCCATTCCGGAGGTCCAGTCCGCGGTGGGGAAGATCGGTCGAGTGGAGAGCGCGCTCGATCCTGCGCCAATCTCAATGATAGAAACCATAGTAAACTTTATACCTGAGTATAAGACTGATCCTGAAACCGGGCATCATGTCCTCGATCCCAAAACCGGCAAACCTATCCGCCAATGGAGACCGGAAATCCAATCGGTCAACGATATATGGAATGAGATAGTCAAGGCTGCTCATCTGCCAGGGACAACCGTGGCTCCCAGGCTCCAGCCCATTGCCGGACGTGTAGTAATGCTCCAAACAGGCATGCGATCCGCAATGGGGATCAAGGTTCGAGGCAACAGCCAGGAAGAGTTGGAAAAAGTAGGCCTCCAGATGGAACGTTATCTCAGAGAAGTTCCTTCTGTTGAGCCTTCCTCTGTCATCGCAGACCGAAATATAGGCGTCCCTTACCTTGAAATCGAAATTGATCGAGAGGCCATTGCCAGGTACGGCGTGAACGTTCAGGATGTCAACGATGTCATAGAGATAGCCATTGGAGGAAGACGAATAACCACCACCGTGGAGGGCCGTGAGCGGTACCCGGTGCGGGTTCGCTATGACAGGGAGTTGCGGGATTCAGTGGAGGCCCTGGGTGACATCTTGGTTCCAGGAGTCGGGGGCGTCCACATTCCTATGAAGTCGATGGCCACCATCAAGTACATTCGCGGGCCTATGGTCATAAAGAGCGAAAACACCTTTCTGGTGAACTACGTGCTCTTTGACAAGAAACCCGGAGTTGCCGAAGTCACGGCCGTGGAGGACGCGGCCAAGTATTTGAAGGAAAAGATCGACTCCGGCGAGTTGAAGCTTCCTGAGAACACTTCCTATATCTTTACAGGTTCCTACGAAAACCAGGTACGGTCTGAGAAGACCATGATTATAGTCATCCCTGCTACGCTGCTGCTGGTTTTTATGATCCTGTATTTTCAGTTCCGATCCGTTCCGACTTCTCTGAACGTCTTTTCCGGGATCTTTGTAGCGTGGTCTGGCGGATTCCTGCTGATCTGGTTGTATTCGCAACCCTGGTTCCTTGATTTTAGTGTCTTCGGCGTTCACATGCGCCATCTCTTTCAGGTCAGGACGTACAACTTGAGCGTTGCTGTGTGGGTGGGCTTTCTCGCCCTGTTTGGGATCGCCACAAATGACGGTGTGATCTACTCGACCTATCTGAACCAGGTGTTCGCACAGCACAATTTCAAGTCCATAAAAGAAATCAGAGAAGCCACGGTTGAAGCCGGGATTAAAAGAATCAGACCGGCTCTCATGACCTCAGCCACCGCGATCCTGGCTCTCATTCCGGTCCTCACCTCGCAGGGTCGAGGCGCGGACGTCATGGTACCCATGGCTTTGCCGATTGTCGGTGGAATGTTCCTCGACCTCATAACGGTGTTCGTTGTCCCAACAATATATTGCCTGGAAAAAGAGATCGAATTCAAACGAAGGATCCAATCGGCGGACCAGCCAGAAGGAGAGTAAAATGTCTGCAAGGCACAGGGGTGCTCTATTATGGATGGCCGTTATATTGATGGCTGCGGTAGTCGCGATGTCTCCTCTGAGATCCCAGGCTGAAGAATTTCTGCAACTGCCTGATGGCTCCAAAGTGGATATCTCGCAAAAGTGTCCGGTTTGCGGGATGCAGGTTGGCGGCAAGGACCAGCAAGGTGTCGCTGTTAACTTCAAGGATGGTCGTGTGGTCGGGTTCCACGGCGTTGCCGCCGCGGTCTTCAAAGACGGGCATGTCGTGGGATTCGACGGGGCGCGATGTCTGTTCGTGTACAACTCTGTTCCACAAAAATACAACATCGATGTTTCAGATATTGCTCGACAGTACGTGACGGATTTCGCGACCAAGAAGATGATAGAGCTTCCCACTGCCTTTCTCGTGCTCGGCAGTGAGGTGAAAGGGCTCATGGGTTATGAGCTGATACCGTTCGGCGACAAAGCGGAAGCAGGAAAATTTGCTACTGAATATGACGGCAAGTGGATCGTGCAGCTTCATGAAGTAGCCCGCGCGGCCAAGAAGGATGCGGAAGGCGGAGTGCAGCCCGGCGCCGGCGGGGCTTCAACCCTTGGCGAAAACACAACCCCTGCCCCGGAAGCAAGTCCGGAAGCCACCCCATCGAAAGATCGCTCTGTAGAAAGGACAAGGAAGCGTCCGGCTCAGCAACGAATTCAAGAGCCTGAACCTTTTGTCGGAGCGCCCGGACATCATGGCGGTGGGCATCACGGACGTTAGGCTGTTTGGGTGAATCTGCCCTGTGGTTTGCAGGATTTGGACGCGGGGCAAGTCTCAAAGTCCTAAAATCAGGGAACTGGATGAAGAACTGAACAATTACCGTACTGCACTTGACATAAACACCGCGGGTTCCAATGTATGAGAAGACCCTAGTGAAGTGGAGACGCAACGACAATGTGGATGATGGCTCCTGAAAGACTTCGGCAAATCGTTATATGCGTGGGTCTTCCTATAGCTCTCATTGCTTTGGTAATGCCACCGTGTTGCTGCTGTGACACGAATCATCACGACAATGGGTCTTCAGCCGCGAATCCTCATCCGTCCTGCTTCTCGGCAGTGCAGGTAAGTGGAGCGGATTCTCATTGCGGGCCGTGCCCACAGCGGCTAGCTTCCTTGAATAGCTCTGATGTTAAGCAGGATTTATTGGGTGGGAATTTGAGCCGGGTCCTTGCTTTACCGGGAACGGCAGCTTCGCTTACCGCTTCTTCGAGCCTAGTTGTTTCACCCATGTACTCACACGTGAAACTCGATCACCCCGTTAAATTTCTCTGTACGATCATCCTCCGGATTTGAGAACCATTCCTGTTCCGTGGTGGTTTCAACACCTTTTTATACAGTCTACGTGCATTCGTGATTTGGCGCGACGGGATTTCATGATGCCTCTGAAGGCACCCAATGTGTCGAGTTCCAAGTCGCATGCAACGAGAACAACGATGATCTCCCAGAAAAGGAGGAAGACGATGAAAAAGATTATTGCCCTCGGTGTAATCCTGGCCCTGCTGACACCGGTCTATGTTCACGCCAGCGACAGTTCCTCTCGATTGGAGCTGGAAAAGGAATGGAGGATCCGACAAGCTCAGCAGAAACAGGAGGATGCCCGATTCAAAGCAATCGATGCTGAGGCAGCCAAGGCATTCGACGCGCTTGGGAGCAAGGCCGATGCCGGCATAGATAGGCCGGTCGATTCTAAATGATCGGCAAGGGAAATTGAACAGCCGCGTTTTGCCGGTTTGCAGGCGGAGAATGAACGGACCGCGTCCTGGAAGCACCGTCCGATCGACCGGCATGCTACTGCCCGCTTGTTTTGCGCAGTGCGATTCGATTCCGACAGTAATTCCGAGGATGCTTCTAGACCTCGCTCCTGCGCACGTTTCGGGTGGGCGCTGGTTCAAGAAATGCACAAGAGCTTCACCGCAGAGATCGCGGAGTTGTAGGGGCACGGCATGCCGTGCCCTTACTCTGCGAACTCGGCGCTCTCTGCGGTGAGTGATCTTTTTCTTTGCCATACAGCTACAGTGCCTGGGTCTCAAACAACTCAAACAATACTCTATCGGGTCCCTCAGCCATGACGTACTTCAGCGCTCCGAGATCTGTTATGGGCTTTCGGAAATGGAATCCCTTGGCCTCCATATGGGCGACAAGTTCTTTGAGGTTATCGGTACGGATGCCGAGATGGTGAACAGCACCGCGGCCCGAATCCTTAGGCGGCTGATCGTAAAAGTTGAGGTGACCGGTTCCAATGCGCAGCATGATGTTCCGTGCACCTGCAACCTCGGTGTCGAAAACCACTTCGGCACCGAACATATCGCGATAGAATTTAATGCTCTCATCGAGATCTGAGGCAAACAGGTGAGTGTGGTGCAGATCGCAACGCATAGTGATCTCCTTTCGTCACGTTACTGAAAAATCCCTTCTATCATCTTTTTGAGCGTACCTGACCCCAGACCGTCCCGTCAACGATTTCTTCCGGATTAGTCCTCACCCGAAAAGGGCTTGGCATTACCGAGACAATGGGAAGGATGAAGCTACATGAACCTGCTGCCTTGATCGTCTTCGCAGGCACTCAGTCACGGGTGGAGGATGGCCGCCTGCCAAGAAACTCGAAAAATCAGTTCACCGCAGAGGTCCCCGGATCGCGGTCCGGGGCAGGCGCGGAGAAGGCGGAGTGTCCGTTGCGCACGCCGTGCGAATCGGGCATCTTCTCTGGCCATCTTCTCTGCGAACTCAGCGCACTCTGCGGTGAATGATCTCTTCTTTCTTCGCTCGCTGCCAGAGCTTTTTCTTGACTCCTCCCACCCATTACAGTAATCAAGTGTCCATAAGGTATTTTAGTCTGATCAACCACTTAGGCGGTTTTGCTGCGAGGAAGACGTCAGGTCTATGCTTGGTTTATGTTAGGCTATCGTCGGCGATCACGAGACTCTCACATGAGCCAAGACGGGACTTGACGCCTTTCTTGTGGAATGTGTGAAGGCCGACCGGAAAGGATGCCAACTACCATGCCAGTCAAGTTTGAGACAACGGAGAGAATAGCGATCCTTACAATCAATCGACCGCTGGCCATGAACGCTCTCGATGCGGAGACTTTGGCTTCACTGAACAAGGCCTGGATCGATTTTCGCGACGATCCCGAACTCTGGGTAGCCATTATCACTGGGGCCGGTGGCAAGGCTTTTTGCGCAGGAGCAGACATCAGGGGCTTGGCCAAGTACTATAGCAGCACAACTGCGGACCAGCGGAAGGCAAAGGCCGAAACGGAACCGGGGCTGGGAGGGATCACGCGCAACCTTGAGATATGGAAGCCCATCATAGCCGCGATCAATGGGTATTGTTTGGCAGGTGGCCTGGAAATCGCCCTGGCCTGTGACATCAGAATAGCTTCCGAAACTGCTACCTTTGGATTCACCGAAGTTAGCCGTGGGATCATACCGGTGGCCGGTGGGACCCAAAGGCTTCCCAGGCTTGTCCCTCTAGGCAAGAGCCTGGAGATGATCCTCGCCGGAGAAAGGATCGATGCTCAGGAGGCTTATCGGATCGGGCTTGTCAACAGGGTTGTGGCTCCTGATCAATTGCTCCCCGAAGCCACGAAACTGGCTGAACGGATCTGCCGGAATGCCCCCCTTGCCGTAAAGGCTGCCAAAGAGGCCGTTTACAGGGGGATGGATCTTCCCCTTTCCGAGGGAATGCGGTTGGAGCAATTCTTGGCAGATCCTGTTTTTCAATCCGAGGATGCAAAGGAAGGTCCAAGGGCCTTTTTTGAGAAAAGGCCTCCAGTGTTCAAAGGAAAATAAAATACAAAGAAGTTCACCGCAGAGGTCGCGGAGAGCGCGGACTGGTAGGGGCACGGTCCCGCGTTCCGCGCGGGACGCAACGAGCATCTTCTCTGGGCATCTTCTCTGCGAACTCAGCGCACTCTGCGGTGAATGATCTTCTTCCTAACTGCGAACCCTACCTCTCTGCGGTGAACGATCTCTTTCTTTACTCGCTGCCAGAGCTTTTCCTTGACTCCTCCCACTCGTTGCAGTAAACAAGTGTCCATAAGGTATTTTAGTCTGATCAACAACTTAGGCAAGTTTAGGGGGGAAGACATCAGATCCACGCCGGAATAACTTTACCCAATTAGTCCCGCTCTTTGGCGAGAGCCCTTTCATTGGAGGAAGGCTGAGATGTGTGAAGACGGTCCAGGGGAAGAGTTTCTGCGTAATCAGGCATGGAACTATTTCCAGGTCCACGCCGCACAGCGATTGACGACTTTCAATTTCTATATTGTGATTTCTGCTCTATTGTCAACAGCACTTGTCACGACATTTCACAAAGACTATCAATCGCCATGGTTAGGTTTCTTAGTAGGCATTTTTCTGCCTCTGATCTCTTTTGTATTCTGGAAGCTGGACAAAAGAAATAAAGAGCTTGTTCGCGGTGCGGAAGCGGCCCTGAAATTCTTCGAAAATCAAACTGAATATGCCGATTCGGAAAATGTACCTCATATAGCAAAGATATTTAACCGAGAAGAGCACGAAACCCAGATCAAAAGAAAAGAGACCAAGGGTGGAAAATCCGTTTGGGAGAAGCATTTCAGCTATTCAGATTGCTTCAGATGGATCTTTTTGTCTTTTGGGATACTTGGGCTGCTGGGAGCGGTCACGAGCCTCAAGAAACTACTGTGCGGATGAAACGGATCGCATTGTAGGAGGTAGACGCAGCTTGAGAACCAATCCTCGCTAAACGGGGAGAAGAGACTATGGCAAGAAATATCCTGATTCTGATGGGAGGAGGGATAGATTCGACTGCTCTTCTCCATTATTTCCTGCTCAGAGATTACGCAGTTCGAGGACTTCACTACGATTACGGTCAGCCTACAGCGGCGGCAGAGCAAAGAGCAGTCAAGGCTGTTGCGGCATACTATGGGATCGAGGTAGGGCTTCAGAATTTGCCGGTACCCGTACGAAGGGTTGAGTATGAATTTGCGTGTCGAAATGCCCTTCTTGTGCTCGCAGCCGCCGCAGCTCACGGACATCAGTACACCTCAATAGGACTAGGCATTCACACGGGAACGCCTTACTTTGATTGCTCAAGAGTCTTTATTCAGCACCTTCAATCTCTATTGGATGGCTATTTTCAGGGGGTGCTGCAATTGCAGGCTCCGTTTGTAGACCTCACAAAAACGGAGATATTGTCCTTTTGCCACGCCGAAAAGATTCCGCTTGAAATGACTTTTAGTTGCGAGATTGGCCCGAAACATCCGTGCGGTGTCTGTCCGTCATGTAAGGATAGGTTAGCCAATGGTCTCAATCACTGACATTTGCCGAAATCGCAAGATCATGCCATACGGCATCGAAACTCCTATCTTGGTTCCATCCTTTAGCAGCAAGGGGTTCACTGACAGTGACTTAGCCGACATCTTTGGGAAAGTGAGCGATGAGATCACGGAATGTTCTTTGATTAGTGCTTATGATCTCTGTTATCGCGCCATTGTCCGAAGGAGAGATATATACGCTTCCGATCTGCTTTTCATAGACAGCGGTGGGTACGAAAAGAAAGAATTGTATGAGGCAGACGGGGAAGCATACCACAGTACTCTGAAAACCACTGCATGGGACCCTGAACATTATTCGAAAGTGTTGAGTGAACTGAAACCCAGATCGGACCTCGTTGTAGTCACTTATGACGATAACGAGTATAAGTCTTTGACTGAACAGATTACTAGGGCAAACGGGCTGCTCGAAGCCAACAACAATTATGCCGTTGACTTCTTGCTCAAACCCGAGACTTCTGGAGAAGTGATAAATCTTGAAGCGGTGCGGCAGCACATTTCTGCTATTGTGAAGTTCAGCGTCCTTGGGGCTGTCGAACAAGAGTTGGGGGCTTCGCTTGTGGAAAGGTGTACGACCATTCTTGGTTTACGCATGCTGTTGATTGGCCAAGGGTCGGAAATGCCAATACATGTCTTTGGTAGCCTTGATCCTCTCAGGAGCGTTCTTTATTTTCTTTGCGGAGCGGATATCTTTGATGGGCTGGCTTGGCTTCGCTACTCCTTTAGATCCGGTTTAGGCAGGTATATGGCTCAGGCTGCCTTAATAGATTGGGAACTCACTAAAGCCACGAAGGAACTCCAAACTACCTATCGCTTGGAAAATCTGGAGTTCTTGCGAAAACTCCAGGGCGACATGCAACGCTTCGCTTCGACCTATGACCTCAGGACGCTTGAACGAATAGATCCCTTTCCAGGGAGGTTCGTGGGAATTCTTGAGGAAATAGGAATTCATAAGTAGGAGGCAGAAGATGGGAGGAGGCGGCGGCAAATCAAGTGGGAGTAGGCCAAGTGCCGGGTCTCAGGTTGAGCAACAGGTAAGGGAGACAGAGTATACTCAGGAGTTGAATCAATTCCTGAAAGAAAAGCTCTCCGAATACAACCGCCGCGACTCGGAAGCTATCAATCGACACGTAGAAACACTTAAACAGAAGTTGTCGGCTGAAATTGAAGACTTTGTGGAACTGAAATTTGGAGGTTCGGTCTCGAAACATACATACGTTAATGGCTTCAGCGACGTAGATATACTGGTAAACGTTAAGGGCACCGAACTTGAGGACTACTCACCAAATGACTTGCTCAGTTATTTTGCGGAAAGGATTAAGGAACGGTTACCTGATACGGATATTCATGTAGGAAGTATGGCGGTGACGGTGTCTTACTCAGATGGCACGCAAATCCAGCTTTTGCCATCGTTACGCACCGCGACGGGATTACGTGTTCCGGACCCAGAAGGGAACAATTGGAGCAACGTCGTGAGGCCCCTTACCTTTGCCAAGAAACTGACAGAGGTCAATATGAATTGCGGCGGACAAGTCGTTCCGGTGATAAAGCTTTTCAAGGCGATCCAGCAATCCATGCCTTCCAACGCTCAGCTGACGGGGTATCACATAGAGTCTTTAGCCCTAAATGCCTTTAGGGATTACAGCGGGACTAGATCATATCAAGAGATGCTCAAACATCTTTTTGAATATGCAGCAGAGAACGTATCCCGACCAATATCGGACAGTACGCGCCAATCCTTACATGTCGACGATTATTTGGGGGCAGCAGACAGCACAGAGAGACAACGTGTTGCCGCTTTCTTGGGCCGCATGGGTAAACGGCTCGCGTCAGCCGACGCCAAAATGGATTTGACCGTGTGGCAGGGGCATTTCGGAGATGAATGAAGCAGTTCAGGATTGCTCGGCGGAGTTGAGGGATCTCAAGAGGCGTGCCAACCAAATGGCCTCAATGCACAGCATGGAAGCAGAGTGGTACCACCGCTGGGATGTTGGGCTCGATGTTGGCGCTCTGGTATCATCAGTTTTCTTGTTGTCTCTATCGGTCGTCTGCGAGGACTTCCTGCACCGTACCGTCGGCATGTCTGCAGACAATTTCAAATGGATGTTGGCGTTTTGGGCTGCTCTGACTCTTTCAATTACAGTGACCCGTCTCGCGTGGCACCCTGCACACGTGTCAGCAAGGCACCGGGAAGCAGTCCAGAGGTATTCGCGTATCAGACACCAAATCGCAACGACATTGGAGGGTAATGAACCAGTGAGCCTGGAAACATTCTGCAGTCTGCAGGAGGCATACCTGGACAGTGCGGATCTACCCACAATCAGGAATCGGAAATTCGCAAGGCTTAAGCAGGCCCATCTCAGGAAGGTGGCATACAGCAAATGCCTGGACAATAACCCTCATGAGTCATTAAGATCCATTAAGAAACGATTGTCCCGAGAAGCTAGCAATAAGTTTCATGAAGCCGAAAAAGAAAGGAATCTGGGAAACGGCCCTTGATTCCTTTGAAGGCCAGTCAACGGGAAGCGAGGGTGCGGAAAAATCATCCTATCCTTGACAGCATCGTCTAGCTGCGGTAGCTCTTAGGGGGTCCGTTTCGCGGAAGGTTCGAACCTTAACTCAACATTAGATAACCCATTAAAATACCGTCATATTTATGCCGAAGAGCGAGACGCCCATAAGCGGCTGATGGGCGCGTCAGGTCAGGGGAGCCCAGGTAGCGGAGATGGTTCATCTTAGCTGAACTGAATTCACCTTCGGCACTAGCTGCTTAGAAAGGATTTCTCTGTGCAACCGTTGGACCGTACGCCCCAACATTTAACCAAGCTCGCGGAAACCTATCTCCTTCTGAAAGACGCAGTCATTGAGCAGGGTTTTGAATGGGAGATCGAATGGCAGGCTCGGATTTGCTTCTCGGAAGTAACTGAAACCGATTTCTTGAGGGAATCAGCTTGGGTGGTATTGTCGGCAGGGATGCGGGAGACCGTTATCCGAAGAAAATTCGAGCCGATTTCCCAGGCGTTCTACTGGTGGCGAAGTGCAAGCCTCATAGCTGATAACGCCGAAGTGTGCAGGCAGGAGGCGTCGACCATATTCGCCAATGACAGAAAGTTGAAGGCGATTACAACGATTGCAGAACGGATCACGAAGAAGGGATTCCCAGCCTTCAAGAATTTTGTCGGACATCACGGTGTTGACTTCATTCAGCAATTACCTTTTATGGGACCCGCGACATCTTATCATTTAGCAAAGAACATTGGTCTCGATGAAGTTAAGCCAGATAGGCATTTGAAAAGGACAGCAGCCGCCACCGGTTACAGCAATCCGCGGGACCTGTGTGAAGACATCGCCAGAATTGTTGGAGACCGGGTGTCGGTGGTTGACGTGGTCCTTTGGCGTTTTGCAACTATCTATCCAAATTATCTGGACTATTTTGCTTACGAGTCGCGGCAACAGGACGCGGAACAGTAAGAGCGAGCGGACAGGATCAGACCCAGAAGTTCCGCGCGAAACGCGGGATTGAATCCCGCTTAAGCAGAACTGGATTCCGGCGTTCGCCGGAATGACGAGAGCTGCCCGAAGACTCACACCCCGCCCTCCGTTTTTTTTTGAAACACTCCCAAGAAAAAAACTTGACAAAGTTCTCGCCGGTCGGTAAATCTGGAAGAAATAGTTAACATGTTAACTATCAGCGTGTAAGTAAATTAGATCTTAAGGGCCTCGGCCCATGAAGAGGAAGAGAAGACATTTACCGCAGAGAGCACAGTTCGCGGAGCAGGAAGACAAAAGATCATTCACCGCAGAGATCGCGGAGAACGCGGAGTGTTCGGTGCGTCCAGCGTTCTGCGCGGGACACACCGAGCATTTTCTCTGCGCATCTTCTCTGCGAACTCAGCGCTCTCGGCGGTGAACCAGCTTCACCGGCAGGATGCCGGCGCTACGAAGAATTATAGGCGAAACCCTAGAGAAACGGAGGTCAACCGTGGACGCTAAATCGAAATTATCCAAAGTCGTAGGCGCTAAAAACTTCTCCGATGACCCTGCTAAACTGCAAGCCTACGCGACCGATTTCAGCTATTACCCTGCCGGGGCTCCTAATTACGTTGCGAAGCCCGCGACGTCCGAGGAAGTCTCGGAGATCGTCAAAATCTGCAACGAAAACAACATCCCGGTTGTGCCGTGCAGCTCCAAGGTCCATTTCTACGGAGCGACCATTCCCAAAGAAGGCGGCCTGGTCCTCGACATGTCCAGGATGGACAAGATCCTGGAAATCGACCCTGACAACCGTCGGGTAAGGTTCGAGGCCGGTGTCACCTGGGACAAGCTCACCAACGAGCTAAAGAAAAAGGGCTTCAGAGTGATTATGCCTCTGACGCCTCCTGCCGAGCGTTCGGTCCTAACCGATTTCATGGAGCGGGAAGAGCCGACCAACCAGGTGTACGATTACGGCGAGCCTCTCCAGGCCATGGAAGTGGTGTGGCCAACCGGCGAGGTTTTCAGAATGGGTTCGGCCAGCGTCAACGGGTACCCCGACTCTCCATCAAAGGGCGGGAATCCTTCGGGTCCGGGTCTTGATTTTTATAGGTTTTTTCAGTGCGCACAGGGGACTATGGGCGTGGTCACCTGGACGAACCTGAAGATGGAATTCATCCCGAAGATGGATAAAGTCCTCTTCGCGCGGATTGACGATCTCGATTATGCGATGGATTTCCTACATCGCATCCTGCCGCGAAGAATCGGCCAGGAGGTCGTGCTCCTGAACCAGGTAGATCTGGCCGCGATCCTTGCACAGGAATGGCCCGCGGATTTTGACAAACTGAAAACCGCATTGCCGCCCTGGACTCTGATCCTGGTGATCAGCGGACTTCTGAGACGCCCTGAAGAGAAGATCGCTTATGAAGAGAACTTCCTTGCTCAGGTATTAAGGGACGAGTTCTCGAATCTCAGGCTGGGCGAGAACCTTCCCGGCTTCCCCGGCCTGCGGAACAAGCTCCTGCCGATCCTCCGCAACCCCTGGCCTGCGGATGTTCCCCACTGGAAGAATCAGGTCAAAGGAGCTTGCCAGGGCCTATTTTTCCACACACGGCCTGGCAAGGCGCAGCATTTCGTTACCAAGGTCAAAGAGATCGCAACTCGATACGGCTATCCAGCCAGTGATATCGGCATTTACATTCAGCCGATTGAGCACAACCGGGCGTGCAGGCCGGAGTTCACCTTCTTCTACGATCCTGCGAACGAGGCCGAGAAGGCAACCATTCGTGCGCTCTACAAGGAGGCCGCGGCTGAGCTTCTCAAAGATGGGGCGGTTTTTACCAGACCTTACGGCGATCTGGCGCCCATTGTGTACGAAAAAGCCGCTTCGTACGCGGCAAATCTCAAGCGGCTGAAGAAGGTTTTCGATCCGAACAATATTATGAATCCTTCAAACCTGTGCTTCTGAGGAGGGAACGACCATGGCCGATGAACCTATCAGATATTACAAGCCCAAATCGGACTTCAAGCTCGATATCACCGATATAGAGAATTTCGTATACGACATGAGCCGCTGCATCAAATGCAAAGGCTGCACCTGGGTCGATCACACGTACATGCCCGGTGCGAAGTTCATGACACGTTGCCCCAGCGCGACCAAATATGAGTTTGACGCGTACGGCGCATACGGAAAGATGCGAATCGGACATGCTATGGCCGAAGGGCTGCTGGACTGGAACGAAAAGGCCCTGGAGGTCATTTACGCCTGCACATTGTGCGGCGCCTGCGACGTGGGGTGCAAACGTAACCTCGACCTGGAAATCGGGCTGACGCTGGAGTCGCTAAGGGTCAAGGCAGTTAAAGACGGCGTCGGGCCTTTACCCGCGCACAAGAAAATCGCCGAGAACATAGCCAAGAAACACAATATGTACGGCGCACCGCACGAGAAACGCACCGCATGGCTCCCTCAGGGAATCACCCCTGCTAAGAAGGCCGACTTACTGTACTTTGTGGGTTGCACCGCTTCTTATGTGAACAAGGAAATCGCCCAGTCCACCGCTAAGATCCTCACGGCCGCGGGAACCAAATTCATGCTCATGCCGGACGAATGGTGCTGCGGCAACACGCTCTTTTCCGCAGGCTTGTTCGATGAAGCCAAGGCCTTGGCGCAACGCAACGTGGATGAAGTTCGGAAGACCGGAGCTAAAACTCTTCTTCTCAGTTGCGCCGAAGGTTACCGCATGTGGAAGGTGGACTATCCCAAACTGCTCAATATCTCTACCAGCGATCTGGGGTTCGAAGTCGTGCATCTCGTGGAGTATGTGGACGCGAAGATCAAGGACGGCGCCCTGAAAATGAAAAAGCCCTTTGAAACGCGGCTGACCTATCACGATTCATGCAGCTTGAGCCGCTTGAGCGATCCTTGGACTCCGTACGAAGGAAAGCGCCAGTGGATGGGATGTGTGGAACCGAGGCTCAAGAGAAGGCGTGGAACCCACGGGCTATACGCCCAGCCCAGAGACATCCTCAAGGCCATCCCCGGCGTGAACCTCATAGAAATGCCGAGGACCAGAGAAAATGCCTTCTGTTGCGGCGCGGGTCGAGGAGTCCAGGAAACATATCCGGATTTCGCGAAGTGGGCGGCCTCGCATCGGCTTGAGGAGGTCAGGGAGATCGGCGCGGAGACGCTGGTGTCCTCCTGCCCCTGGTGCAAGAACAATTTCGCCCAGGCCGTTAAAGCCGGCCGCGGTGATGTGCAGGTGCTGGATATTTCGGAAGTAATCTGCGCATCCATTCAAGGTTAGCGGAGGGAGATCAATCATGGCGATATCCAAGGAAATCTATAAAGCATTAGAGGCAATTGTAGGCCCGGAATATATTTCCGACGATCCGGTGATCTGCGAGGGTTACAGAAGCGGCCCCGGAGGATACGAAAACGGCCTGGGATATGAACGGGTCATGACCAAGGTCCCGGGATGCGTGATCATGCCCAAAAAGACGGAGGATGTTCAGAGGATCGTCAAGGTTTGCTATCGCAACGACATCCCGTACGTGCCTTACAGCACGGGCTTTTATGGGCCACGCTCGCATCCCCACGTGGAAGACGCTCTGCTGATCGACCTTAAACGCATGAACGATTTCGTGCTCGATGAGAAGCACTTCTACGTGGAAGTAGGCCCCGGCATGATCTACTCGCCCATCCAGGAAGAGTGCATGAAACATGGGGCGTATGTGGTGATCGGCGGAGGCGGAGCGCAAGCTTCGGCCATTGCAAATCTGATCGGCGACGGTTGGTCTCCTTTGAGCCATCGGATCGGGCTTCCCCATAGGCGCATCCTCGGGACTGAAGTGGTTATGCCGGACGGTGAACTCCTCAGGATGGGCTCTCTGGCTAACAGCGATGATCCCTTCTGGGGTGAAAGCCCCGGACCGGACCTTAGAGGACTGTTGAGAGGATATACCGGCCTGCGCGGCTGCCTCGGGATTGTCACCAGAATGGCCATCAAGACCCTTCCCTTCCAGCCCGAACGCCTCGAACCCACGGGCATTTCGCCGAATACCGCTCTGGCCCTCCCGGAGAAGCGGATAAAGTGGATCAACTTCATCGTGCCGTCAAAGGACGCCCAGGTTAAGGCTATGAGGGAAATCGGCCATGCCGAGATTGGCGGCGCGGTCACCAAAGTCCCCCTGTTCTGGCGCGCCATCGCCAAGGCGGAGTGCAAAGAAGAGTTTTGGGACATCTGGAGCAAGGAAAACGAGGAGACCGTCGCCAATTTCTTTATCGTCCGGGTCCTCCTCATTGGTTATACCTCGGAAGAACAGATGGAATACGACGAACGTGTCCTGATGGACATCATGAGTGAAGTGGGCGGTGAAGCACGCCGGACCAAGCCTTCGGACGAGTCCTGGATCAAGAATGCAGACTCGGCCGGTATGTGGCTCATGTGCGGTGGGTATGTGTCGGTTGACTATGTCATTGAAACTCTAAGTCAGTCACCGGACCACGGCCCCGCGTATGCAGAGGTGAAGAAGAAATACACCCCGCCGCTGATGCCTGATTACGGCGATCCCGGCTGGTTCCAGAGCTTTGAACTGGGCCACCAGGGCTACTCCGAGTTTCTGGTCTACTGGGACCTCGACGACGACACGGACAAGGTTGACCAATTCTATGTAGACACGTCCAAGATGAACATAAAGAACCGTTTCTATACCTCCCTGCTGGGTCCGCATCAACCGCTCTATCTCACGGGGCCGAAGTACGGGCCTAACTACCATGAGTTTCTGCTCAAGGTAAAAAATGAGTTCGATCCCAAGTGGAAGTCCCATCCGCCGGTTCCTCTGGCCCACGATGTGTTCGTAAACCGGGCCCCGTGGATGCATCACATGAAGGATTGGGACTCTCCGGACGATTTACCCAAATAGGAGAATCGGGCTGGAGGACTTCATCCCTCGTTCCTAGGCTCAGCCTGGGAACGCGTACCGGGAGGCTCTGCCTCCCCTAAGGCGCTATAAGGAAGCACCCAGGATATGGAAACTGTCTCAAACCTCTAAAATGAACGCGTTCCCTCGTAGGAGCGCTTCGGGAAGCGCCCTGACTTCGGGCGGTTCACGAACCGCCCCTACCTATGGCGCGGTGAAATCGTCGCTTTTGAGCCAGTTTCTATGTGTCCGGGCTGGAGCCCGGACGGCAGGCATTCCCAGGCTCAGCCTGGGAACGAGATCGAACCAGACTGATCATCTCGTGGCCAAACGGACATTACTTCTGGCAACCGGTATAAAGCTCGGGAGAAGATTCGGATCGTGCCACGATGGCGCGAAGTTCCTCGTTCCGAGGCTTTGCCTCCACTGCATTGTTTCCCGCTTTTCTTGGATGGTCGAGCCGTAATCTTCCCTTCCGGAAAAAGCGGCGCTTTCACACAACCTGCCTCCGAAAGGCATTCCCCATCATGGCAATAACATCGCCATGTAACAAAAAGCGACTGATAAACGAGGGAGGAATCATGAAACGCTCACTTGGTATCCATGTTTTGGCGCTTTTGGTTTTTTTGGTTGCCTGCTCGGCCACCACCGTCAGTTTGGCTGAGGAAAAGGCAACGACACTGAAGGTCACCAACTGGTTTCCCGTGGGACATCAGCAAGATGTCCTTTTGCAGGAGTGGGGTAAGGAGCTGGAGAAGCGGACAGCCGGCAAGGTGAAGGTTAGCTATCATGCCGGCGGAACCCTCGTCCCCGCGGCGCAATCCTACGATGCGGTGGTTAAGGGGATCGCCGATGTGAGCAACCATGTTTTGGGCTATTCAATGGGGCGGTTTCCTTTTTCTCAGGTCTTGGACCTACCCATAGGTTTTCCGCCGGGAGCCGGCCCTACCAAGATAGCTAATGAAGTCTATGCGAAATTCAAACCAAAGGAATTCGACGATGTGAAGGTACTGTGGTTCCATGCCATGCCCTATGGGTTGGTTCACACAAAAACAAAGCCTGTCAAAAAGCTCGAAGATATTAAGGGGCTGAAGCTACGCTGTTACGGTTCGAATGCCAAATTTGTCGGCTTAGTCGGAGGCGCGGCCGTTGCCATGCCCATGCCCGAGGTCTATGACGCCTTGTCAAAGGGAGTCGTTGATGGGTGTCTGTCCAGTTATGAAGCATTGAAAGGGTTCCGGACAGGAGAACACATAAAATACACGACCGAGAACCTGGGGACGGCTTATTCTGCAGCCTTTGTGATTGCGATGAACAAGAAGAAGTTTGCTTCGCTCCCGCCCGATGTCCAGAAGATTATCGACGAAATGAGCCAGGAATACATCGAGAAATACGGCAAGATGTGGACCGAGATAGACGCCGAAGGCAAAGACTGGCTGACAAAGAGAGGAGTTGAAATAGCCTCGCTGACTCCCGAAGAAGAGGCTCGCTGGTACGAGACTGGCTCCAAGCCCCTGGTTGAAGCCTATGTCAATGACATGAAGGCAAAGGGGCTGCCCGGGGACGAAGCGGTGAAGTTCATCACTGAGTCTTTCAAACAGTACAAGAAGTAGCCGGAAAAAGCCCGGAGATTGCCCCGGAGTATCAGTACTTGGGGCTCTCCGGGCGTATCGTTGGCAGCAGAGGAGAAAGAGAGAATGCAAGGATTTCTTCGCATTACCAGGGTATCCGGCAACGCCCTGAACGTGATGGGGGCAGCGCTCCTCACCCTTATGATGCTGCTTACAGCCCTTGATGTGATTTTGCGTTACCTGGGAAGGCCCATCACAGGAACATACGAGTTGATGTCCTTTGCCGGGGCCCTGGTCACCGGGTTTGCCCTCGCACAGACCAGTCTGGACGGCGCTCACGTAAACGTGGACATCATAACTCAGTCGATTTCCGACAAAAAGAAACGTGCAGTTGAGATTTTCAACAGACTTCTCGGTGTTGGAATTTTTGCCTTACTGACCTGGGGCCTTTTTGAGAAAGGGAGTGACCTTTACATGACCGGGGAGGTCTCCCTCACCTTGCAGGTCCCTTATTATCCTGTCGCGTTCGGGCTGTCCTTTTGCTGTTTTGTGGAGTGCCTTGTCCTTCTCTCGGGCATTTCCAAGGCAATTTCTGGAGAGGAACATGAATGAGGTAGTCTTTGGATTGCTTTCTCTGCTCGTCCTCTTGGCACTGTTCTTAACCGGGATCGAGCTGGCCTTTGCGATGGGAATCATCGGTTTCCTGGGATTTGCCGTTCTCAACGGATTTGATCCGGCTCTCTCGCTTCTGGCGAATGATTTTTTCGATTCTTTGGCTTCTTACGGGTTGACCGCAATACCCCTGTTTGTCCTCATGGGGCAGATTGCATTTAATGCAGGCATTGCAAAAAGGTTGTACGACGCGAACCACAAATTCCTGGGACACATCCCCGGCGGACTGGCTGTAGCCACGGTGATGGGCGCCACGGTGTTCAAGGCAATCTGCGGCTCTGTAGTGGCCACTTCGGCTACGTTTGCCAGCGTTGCCGTTCCGGAGATGTCACGGTACGGCTACAGCAAGAAACTTTCCACCGGAATAGTCGCCACGGTCGGAACCCTTGGGGTCCTTCTCCCGCCGAGCATAACACTCATAGTATTTGGTATTCTCACGCAACAGTCGATCGGGAAGCTTTTCATGGCCGGGATTTTGCCGGGCCTCCTCATGTCTTCATTTTTCATTTTCGTGATTTTGGGGTGGTGTAAGATCAACCCGAATCTCGGGCCAAGAAGTGAGAAGTTTTCGTGGCCGGAGCGGTGGAAGTCCCTTCCTGCCGTGGTGTGGCCTATAGTTATTTTTATCCTCTTGATAAGCGGGCTTATGAACGGCTTTTTTACGCCGACTGAAGCGGGAAGTATCGGCGCGTTTGCCGTTCTGATTCTATGTGTTGTGAAGAGAGATATCGGATTCGAAGGATACGCCCGGTCACTCCGGGAAGCACTGCGTACCGCGTGCATGGTCCTCCTGCTCATCGCGTTCTCAGCCGTACTGGGGCATTTTATCGCCGTCACCAATATACCTCAGGTATCCGCGGACTGGATCATGGGGCTTCCGTTGCACCGAACTGCGATAATGGTGATCATTTTGGTGGTTTATCTTCTGGGTGGCTCCTTTATTGATGATCTGGCGTTCATGATTCTAGCCACCCCCATTCTCTACCCCGTAATATTAAAATTAGGCTATGACCCCTTATGGGCGGCCATTATGGTGGCCTGCACCGTATGTATCGGGTCCGTGATCCCTCCTGTTGCCATCTGCGTATTTGTGGTGAAGAATATCACCAAGGAATCATTGAGCCTCATTTACAGCGGAGTGTACCCGTTCCTGATATCCATGATCATATGCATGATATTGTTGTTCATATTCCCAGAACTGGCTACCTATCTGCCAAGCGGGCTTATGTAATGAAGGTAGTGCGAAAGCACTGGACCGAAGAGGTTGATTGAATGGATGAGACGATGTTTAACACTGAAGAGCACCAGATTTTCCGAGACGCTTTCAGAAGATTTGTGGCCGGAGAAATCACCCCGCATGTTTCTGAATGGGAGGAGCAGCGTGCCGTACCGCGGAGTATATGGCTCAGAATGGGGGAGCAAGGCTATTTGTGTCCCTGGCTTCCTGAGGAATACGGGGGATTGGGACTAGGATTCGAGTATTCGGTCATTATTAATGAGGAGTTATTGCGGGGAAACGCATTCGGCGTCGAAGTTCCCCTGCACAGTGATGTTGCCACTCCATATATCTATTCTTACGCGTCGCCGGACATCAAGAAGCGGTGGCTTCCAGGGTGTACAACGGGCGAAGTGGTTACGGCTATTGGGCTGACCGAGCCGAACGCGGGTTCCGATCTGGCGGCGATTCGCACGCGAGCGGTAAAAGATGGCGATTCGTATGTGATCAACGGACAAAAGACCTTTATTACAAATGGTTATTTTGCGGACCTGATTGTAGTGGCGGTCAAGACCGATCCGGATGCCGGTCACCGGGGCATCAGCCTCATTCTTGTGGACAAGGACGCTCCAGGTTTTCATCGTGGCCGGAAATTGCATAAAATGGGGTACCATATGCAGGACACGGCTGAACTTTTCTTCGAGGACTGCCGGGTTCCTGCCGCTAACTTGCTTGGAGAAGAGGGCAACGGCTTCAAGTACATGATGCAGAAGCTCCAGCAGGAGCGGCTGGAGGTTTCCATCAAGTGCCAGGTCCTGGCAGAGGAAGCGCTGAAGGAGGCGCTCAACTACGTGAAGGTACGCGAGGCTTTCGGCAAACCCATCGGGAATTTTCAATACAGCGCCTTCAGGTTGGCTGATATGGCCACTGAGGTCCAACTTGGCCGCACCTTTTTGGATACCCTGATAAGGGATCACATCGCAGGCAAGAATATCGTTCAGAAAGTCTCCATGGCCAAATATTGGCTGGGTGAAATGGTAAACAGGATCGCTTATCAAGCCGTTCAGCTACACGGCGGTTACGGATACATGGAAGAATACCGAGTGTGTAAGCTGTATCGGGATGTTCGTTGCCTGTCCATCTTCGCCGGTACAAGCGAGATCATGAAGCTGATTATCAGCCGCAGCCTGGGGCTCAATCCATGACAATTTTAGTGCCAAGTCCGGCAAGAAACCGGATTCTCACTGTTACTCGTGTGGAAGCGTTTTGCTGTTTCCCAAACGCAAGCGGGAGGATGAAATGAATAGCCAAATACTCGAGGGAAAAAGGATTCTTATGGTGGACGACGAGCCTGATATTCTTAACACGGTGGTGGAGGTACTCTCGTCCTCTCAGGTTGTCACCGCCCAAAGTTTTGATGAGGCCCGCGCACTAATTGGCTCAGAATCCTTTGATCTCGTCATCTTGGACATAATGGGCGTAAACGGATTCGCTCTTCTTGAGGCTTGCCGTGCGAACAAACTTCCCGCGGCTATGTTGACGGCCCACGCGGTGAACGTTGAGAGTCTCAATCTGGCCGTAAAACTGGGAGCGGTTTCATTCCTCCCCAAAGAAGAACTTCATCGCCTGCCTGAACTTGTGGCTGAAATACTTGAGGGCTTGGAACAGGGGCAGACCCACTGGGCCAAGTTGTTTAAGCGACTGGGGCCCTTCTTTAAAGACAAACTGGGCGTACTGTGGGAAGACGAGAAATCGAAATTCCCACCGAACTACTATTGATCTCGGACCAATGGGGGCATTCGGCCGCGGGCGGGGCAATTCCATGCGAATTCCGTCGTAGATCGACCCGCGGCGATGGTGGCCTGTCAACCTGAAGTCGAACGAGAGGCGATGCTCATGAGTGTTGGAAATGTCCTTCGGAGATCCGCTTTCAACTATCCGGATAAGACCGCTTTGGTTTTTGGCGATCAGCGAATCAACTATGCCGAGTTGAATCGGCGGGTTAATTGCCTCGCCAACAGCCTGCTGAAGATGGGACTCAAAAAAGGCGACAGAGTAGCTGTACTCCTGCACAATTGTCCCGAGTTCATCGAGTTATATTTTGCGTGTGCCAAGTCCGGGGGAATCTTTGTCCCCATAAATAATCTTCTCAAGCAGAAGGAATTGCTCCAGATCTTCGAGTACCTCAAGCCCCGTTTTCTGATCTTTGACAAAGATTTCCATGAGATGGTGAAGTCGAGTGCCTCTGAACTGGAATTCATTGAATTCCCTGTTTCGCTGCACAGCGGATCGAGTGAATTCAAGCAATACGGCGATCTGGTTGAACGAGGGGAAGACACGGAACCGAGTGCGGGTGTTTCGGATGGTGATGTCGGCAGTATCTTCCTGACCTCGGGCACAACAGGGCGACCCAAGGGAGCGATGAGGACACATCGTCACGATTTGATAAATATGATGACCAGCGCGCTGGAGCTGGGGCTCAGGCACGACGACCGAGCTTTGTTCCTTTTCCCTCTTTATCACATTACCTTCGCGGATAATTTGCGCCACATCCTTATGGCCAATACTATTGTCATCAGAAGAGAAGGTGGCTTTGACCCACTGGAAGTTCTCAACATCCTCTCCGCGGAAAAGATTACCGCTTGCCAGTTTGTGCCCACCATGATTAACGCCATGCTGCAGGTGGATATGCCGGAAAAATACGATCTGAGCAGTTTCAGATTGCTCATGTACGCGGCCTCTCCCATGCCGGTGGAATTGCTTAAGAAAGCCATGAAAAGATTCAAGTGCCGGTTTTTCCAATTGTATGGCCAAACCGAAACCGGACCTTGCACGACGGCTTTGGGGCCCGAGGACCATGTGCTCCAAGGTACCGAGGCTCAAATGGCCAGGCTGGCTTCTGCGGGACGGCCCGTTGTGGACTATGAACTAAGAATTGTTGATGCCGCTGGAAATGACGTGGCCATCGGAGAGGTTGGGGAAATTGTGGTCCGTGGCGAGGCCATGACCATGGGGTACTGGGACCTCCCTGAAGAAACTGCAAAGACCATCCGGAACGGTTGGCTCTACACCGGGGACTTCGGCAAATTTGACGACGAAAGATACGTGTACATAGTCGACCGCAAGCATGACATGATTATCAGCGGAGGCAAGAACATTTATCCTCGAGAAATCGAAGAGGTCATTTATACCCACGAAGCCGTGTTGGAAGCGGCGGTCATTGGAATTCCCGATGATTATTGGGGTGAATCAGTCAAGGCCTTTGTGGTCTTGAAGGATGGTATGAAGGCCACTGAAGAAGAAATCATTACTCTGTGCAAGAATAACATCGCCAGCTACAAGAAACCCCGGTCTATAGAATTTCTGCAGCAGCTCCCGAAGAGCCCGACCGGAAAAATCCTCAAGAGGGTGATCAGAGAACAGTATTGGGAGGGCAAGGAAAGAAGGGTTTGAAGACGCTTCCCAAGAAACCACGCAGGTATCAGATAGTAGATGAGGTGAGTCATGGACGATCTTAGAATTGCCGTAGTGGGAGTTGGAGCGACGGGCGCGGTTTTGGCCGCGGCTTTGCTCAAGCAGGATCCGCAGACCATACTTGTCGATCCCAGACCCGGCTTGGGAGAACACCTCAAAAAAAATGGAATCAAGATCTCCGGGGAAGTGACCTACCAAGTTCCTGTCAATCAGTTCGTGGACCGGATTGGAATGGTCAAAGACCTTAATCCAAATCTCATATTTCTTTCCACAAAAACGTTTCATCTCCCGCGGGTTTTGGAGGAGCTGAAGGAAGTATTCACGGACGGCACGAAGATCGTCAGCACCCATAACGGATTGGGGACCGAAGATGTCATTGCCGATGCATTCGGCCCTGATGCAGCTTTCAGGATGTCGTTGAATTACGGTGTCTCGTTGAAAGGGCCGAGTGAAGTCCAAATGGCCTTTTTCAACCGGCCGAATCACTTGGGAGGTTTGACCCCGGAAAATAGGAATTTCGGATCGGGAATCGCGGAATTGCTTACAAAAAGCGGCTTAGACACCGAATGTGTGGACGATATCAAGCTCTACGTGTGGAAGAAAATGATCATGAAATGCACTATGGCATCCATATGCGCAGTCACTGACCGAACTTTGAAACAGGTGCTTGATTTTCCTCCCACCAGAGAAATAGCCGACAATTGCTTCAGGGAAGCCCTTGCCGTGGCAAAGGCTCAGGGCTATGACCTCGGAGAGGAATACCTCCGAACCGCCATGGGATATCTGGAAAAGGCCGGCGCACATAAAGACTCCATGTGCTATGACATCGCACAAAAAACACCCACGGAAATCGACTTCCTTGGCGGGAAAGTTGTCGAATATGCACGGGAATTGGGCATCGCAACGCCCTTCTATGTCGCCATGACGAATTTGGTGAAAGCGATCGAGGACAGCTACCTGCGCAAGTAGGGCGGGCTGTGCCCCATAGGCGTTAACTTAAAGGTCGTCCTCCCTAGTGTTCCGGAGGAACATTTGAGAGTAGGCCGGCGATTTATCGCCGGTAAACGAGCAGCCCAAAAGAGATTTTTCAGTCCCGGAGGGACGGCTGAACGGATACTCGCAGAACCTTGACAATCAATCGTCCCTGCCGGGACTTCGGGTCGTTTTTGTCCGCTTTCCCGGCCATAAAGAAACTGTCTCAAAACCCTGAAATGGGCGGATTTCAGCGTAGGGGCGCTTCGAGAAGCGCCCTGATTTCGGGCGGTTCACGAACCGCCCCTACCGACCATGTGTTGAAATTGTCAGTTTTGAGACAGTTTCTAAATCGCCGGGCTACTTTCGTCTCGTCCCTCTGGGACGAAAAGGTTAGGCACTAAAGTTAACGCCTATGGGGCTGTGCCCGCCGATTTGGCAACAGCATGATTAGCACGGATGGCTTAGAAATGAACAGGAGCAAATGGATCCACGTAGGTGCTGTCTTAAAGTTGAATGCCATCAACTACCCCAAGAAATTGGGATGGCAGGACACCAACAGGGAATTCACTTTTGAAGAATGGAACGACCGGTCCAACCGTTTTGCAAACGGTCTGAAAGACTTGGGAATCGGTTCCAAGGATAACTTCGCCGTCATTTCCTACAACCGCGGGGAATGGATGGACATCTACGCGGGCTGTGCCAAGGGCGGCCAGGTGGTTGTCCCGATAATGTTTCGTCTGGCTGAACCCGAAATTGAGTACATTGTTAATCACTCGGAATGCAAGGGGTTTATTGTCGAAGAGCCCTTTGTGGCAATGATAGATCGCATCAAAGACAGGCTTCAGGTCCCTAAATCCGCATATATCTATCTCGGGGACGGGCCCGCGCCCGAAGGATACATCGGGTATGAAGAGCTGCTGGCAAGATCTTCATCGGATGAGCCGGACCACTTAGTGGATGGGGATGATACGTGGAACATCATGTACACTTCGGGGACCACCGGGCGGCCCAAGGGGGTGGTCCGGACCCATGAAAGCCACCTCGCTCATTACATGTTGAGCAATGTGAACATGGGTGTGCGGCCGACGGACAAAGCCATGCTTGTCATGCCCATGTGTCATGTAAATTCCATACAGTATTCCTTCCCCTACACCCTGGTAACCGCGCCGGTTTTTGTCTACAATAGGATGAGCTTTGATCCTGAGGACTTGCTGAGGGCTATCGAACGGTATCAGATCACTTTTACCTCACTGGTTCCTACCCATTATCGGATGATCCTGGATTTACCCGGCAATCTTAAGGAACGGATGGATGTTTCTTCCATTCGGCAACTGCTTATCTCTTCCGCTCCGGCGAGCAAAGAGCTTAAACTTGCCATTATGGATTACTTCAAAAATGCGGAGCTTTGGGAGGCTTACGGCAGCACCGAAGGAGGATTGGCAACCCTGCTGAGACCGGAAGATCAATTGCGCAAGCTAGGCTCGATCGGCAAAGAGATCTTTGGCACGGATCGTATCAGACTACTGGACGAAGACCGCAATGAGGTCCCGGATGGAGAAGTCGGGGAACTGTTTTACCGGGCACCCTGCGTCTTCAAGGAATATTTCAAAGACCCGGAAAAGACAAAAGAGGCTTTTGAAGGAGAGTGGTTTTCCGCGGGCGACATGGCCAAACGTGACGAGGAGGGCTATTACACGCTGGTTGATAGAAAAGCGAACATGATTATTACCGGGGGCGAGAACGTTTATCCCTCCGAAGTGGAAGGGGTGCTCCGGCATCATGAGGCAGTAAAGGACGCCGCAGTAATCGGGGTACCGGACGACAAATGGGGAGAAGCGATCAAGGCTGTTGTGGTGCTGAATGAGGGACATGCCGCGGGAGAGGCCTTGGCCCAAAGCATCATCGACTTTGCGCGAGGCAAAATCGCCGGATACAAGCGGCCGAAAAGCATTGACTTCATAGTGGAAGAGGAGATGCCAAGAACCGCAACCGGAAAAATACTCCATAGAGTTCTCAAGAGCCGATATGGTGATGCGCAATGAATTTTGCGGGATACCTCAAGAGGGCACGGCACGCCGTGCCCGGCAGGACTCGGAATCAAACAAATGACCCCTTGAATGATGCTCGATGAAACGAATTATCGAGCCATCCTATAGGGTACTTGGATAGAGGTGAAAGGAAATGAAACACCAAATCAAATTCAAAGTGAATGGAGACGAATATTCACTGACCGTCGATCCCTGGCGGACTCTCAATGAAGTGCTTCGCGAAGACCTTAACCTGACCGGGACCAAACTCGGCTGCGGCACCGGTGATTGCGGGGCTTGCACGGTCATGGTGGACGGCCGAACCGTCAGCTCATGCTTGACCTTGGCCGTCTCCGTGGATGGAAAAGCAGTCAGGACCGTCGAAGGGCTAGCCCCCTCGGGTGAAGAGCTTCACCCCATACAAGACGCTTTTATCAAAACCGGGGCTATTCAGTGCGGCTTTTGCACCTCCGGCATGGAGATGTCGGCTCTGAATCTTTTGAGCCACAATCCTTCACCCAGTGAAAAGGAAATTCGGGCCGGCCTTTCCGGGCATCTATGCAGATGCACAGGATACAACCAGATTGTGGAAGCCGTTGGAGTTGCTGCGGAAAGCATGAAGAGGAAGAAGGGGTAGACCGATGAGAATGCCAAAATTCGAATATTTTGCGCCGACAACGCTGGAAGCGGCCCTGAAGTTGCTCGCGGACCGGGGAGAGGGCGCTCATCTGTTGGCAGGCGGAACGGATGTTCTGGTAAAAATGAATCATGGCCGTCTTAAGCCCAAGGCGATCATCGGGATTCAGGGAATTGACGAGCTGAACGGGGTCCGTTTTGATGCTAAAGAAGGCCTGACCATAGGAGCGACGGCTCGACTCGCAGAAGTCGCGTCCCATCCGGACGTCCTCAATTACTATCCAGCCCTAGTCAATGCGATTCTTTCCATGGCGAACGTGGAAGTTCGCAATATGGGCACCGTTGCCGGCAACCTCTGCAATGCAGCGCCTTCTGCCGACAGTGCGCCTCCTCTTATGACAATGGGAGCGGAAGTGACATTGGTAAGCCTCAAAGGTGAACGACGGCTGCCTTTGAATCAGTTTTTCAAGGGACCGGGAATTACGGTGATGGAGAACGGGGAGATCATGACTTCCATACGTGTTCCGGCTCCCCCGCCTAAATCAGGGGCGTCCTACAAACGCATATCCTGCCGCTGCGGAGTTGACATCGCTGCCGTTGGAGTAGGTGTCATGGCGGTCTTCAATGGTAAAGGCTGCAAAGAGGCCGGCATTGTCCTTGGCGCGGTTGCCCCCGTCCCCTTACGAGCCACAAAGACTGAAGGCCTTATGAAGGGCCAAGCATGGACGAAAGAGCTTATCGAACAGGGAGGCGATCAGGCTGCCGAAGAAGCTAAGCCCATAACGGATGTGCGAGCAACCGCGGAATGGCGAAAGAGAATGGTGGCCGTGCTGACCCGGCGTGCCCTTGAAGAAGCCTATGAACGGGCAAAGAGAGGCTAGCGAAAGGAATGACCATGAAACAGTACAACATTATCGGAAAAGATGTCCCGAGGACAGACGCCGAGACCAAGTCCAGGGGATCTGCCATATACACGGATGATATGAAGCTCCCGGGGATGCTACACGGACGGATATTGAGGAGCCCGTACCCTCACGCGGCAATCAAGCACATTGACACTAGCCAGGCAGTGGCTCTCCCCGGAGTGAAATGCGTAATCACCGGGGAAGACACGCCTAAAATAAAATATGGCAACTGGCGGCTGTTTGCAGAAACTCAGGACGAGTATCCGCTGGCGGTTGACAAGGTGCGGTTCATAGGCGACGAAGTAGCCGCTGTGGCCGCGGTAGACAAAGAAACCGCAGAAGAAGCTCTGGAACTGATTAAGGTGGAATACGAGGAATTGCCGGGGATTTTCGACGTTGATTCCGCCATACAAGCCGGCGCGCCGGTCCTCCATGATTACTGCCCGAGCAATGTCAGCGTGAATCGAAAGATCGAGTACGGAGATGTGGAAAAAGGCTTTGCAGAGTCTGACTATGTCCGGGAAGACACGTTCAACGTTCACGCGGTGGTCCACGCATATCTGGAGCCCTGCTCTGCCTTGGCTCAAGTTGATTTGGACGGACGGATTACCCTCTGGACGTCCACTCAGGTGCCTTACATAGTGCAGTGCCTCCTGGCCTCGACGCTCGGCATGCGGGAAAACGACATCCGAGTAATCAAGCCTTTCGTGGGAGGCGGGTTCGGCGGGAAAATGGAATTGAGGGCCTGGGAATTCTGCGCCGCGTTTATGGCCAAGAAGACCGGCCGGCCCGTGAAGTTTACCCTTAGCAGGGAAGAAGAGTTTCTCGCAGGCCGGCGCAGACACCCAATGAAGATCCAATCCAAAGTGGGATTTAAAAAGGACGGGACCCTGGTTGCCAAGGACCTGCGAATCCTGCTCGACGGTGGAGCCTACAACGCTATGGGACCCACTGCCACGTTCCTGTGCGGCAACTTCGGCGCCATGCTTTACCGCTACCCCAGCTACCGATTTCACGGGCAACACGTGTACACGAACAAACCACCCGCCAGCGCCATGCGGGGTTTTGGCGCACCGCAGTCTCTTTACGCCAGTGAAATCCAGATGAACATGGCCGCAGAGGAGCTGGGATTAGATCCCATTGATATCAGGTTGAAGAACGCGCAAGTGAGCGGGGATGTAATTCCGGAAACCGCCACCATTTCCAGTTGCGGCTTCATTGATACCATAAAGTCAGTGGCGGAGATGAGCGGCTGGAAGGAAAAACGGAAAAACCTCAAGCCGGGTCAGGGGATCGGTATCGGGTGCTACAGCTTTATTTCCGGCGGAGTGTTCAACTGGTTCAACACCCAGTATCCTTTCTCTGCTGCTGAAGTCAGGGCGTTTTCAGATGGCACGGTGCATCTGCTCACCATGGCAGCGGATATAGGACAGGGTTCGGACACGGTCCTCAAACAGATCCTGGCGGAAGAGCTGGGCCTGACTATGGAGGACATCCGAATAACCTCCGCTGACACGTCCATGACCCCTCAGGCCGACTTGGGTGCATGGGGAAGCCGCATCACCCTGATGGGCGGGAACGCTGTGCTCGACGCGGCCAGAAAGATTAAGGAGCAGCTCTTTGCCGCGGTATCGGCCAGGTTTAATCTCAACGTCATCCACGAGATTGAATGTAAAGGCGGAAGGGTGCAGTCTAAAACCAAGGCATCGTATGGAATGAGCTTCGGAGAGGCCGTTGCCATGGCGCAGAAGGCAAATCGGGGAGAACCCCTCGTCGCACGGGGCTCATACACTCCCAGGGACAAAGGCCTGGTGACCCCTGCCTTTGGTTTTGGCGCTCAGGTGGCAGAGGTGGAGGTCGATAAAGAGACCGGGCAAGTAGAAGTCAAACAGATGTGGACAGCCCATGACTGTGGAACGGTGATCAACCCGAGAAACGTTGAAGGACAGCTCAACGGCTCCATTCAAATGGGCCTCGGGTATGCCCTTTATGAGCAGTGCGTGATGGACGGGGGCAAAACCCTCAACACCGACTTTGCGGACTACAAAATGCCGATGGCTATGGACATGCCGCCTAGCGAAGTAACCCACGTTGATACGTATGAACCGGAAGGACCTCTGGGGGCCAAGGAATGCGGAGAGGGCCTTGCATCCCCGACGGCGCCCGCTATTTCCGATGCCGTTTATCACGCCACGGGTTATCGCTGCAAAGACCTGCCCATCACCCCGGAGAAGATACTGAAATACCTTGACGAGAAGGCAGAGCAACCGTTGCGGCGCTTGGAGGAAGTAGCGGTCACGCAAACCAAATTCAAACGCGGCTGATACAGCGGCGATAGCCAGTATTTTGTTGGATTGGATCATAGGCAAACACGGACCTGAGCAAGCTCAGGTCCGTGGCACCCAAAGCGGGTATTGACCGGCTAGTCGCTGCCACATGCCAAGGTGGCAGGCTATTTGAAGGGGATGACACTAACCGTTGTTTCGCTTCTTTTTCATTAGAACCGGCGCCATGAAAACAGCATCACTTGGGATGGGTTTGTATTCAACTTCAAGGTATCGAGCTTCAGGAATAGAAGTAACTCGCAAGAAAGCAACTTCTTGAGCCTAAGCGGGATCGCTGAGAAAACAAAATATTAACCAGAATATATTACGCATCATTATGACCGCCGTACTAATCTGCCCTTCTCCGGAGGGCACGGAGCGCAGCGGAGTACAAGTCCGGTAGGAGGGATTGTTAGGCAGTATTTCCTCCAGCCCGGGCACTTTCAGCTTTTGACCTGTAGTACTCGACCAGGGCTTTGTTCGTACGCTCAAATGACAGCTTTCTCTCTCCGTCCTCTCGCACCGATTCTTGGAATGCAGCAACTTCCTGCTTTGAGTGATACGCAGCCAAGATTTCCACAAGCTTCTTGTCGTCTATACAGTCTTTGAACATATCTCGGGAAGACACGAGTGCCCCACCGTACGGGCGCAGCTTATATACGCTTTTAATTATTTCATAGAACTTTTTTGTGTTTCCCAGGCCTCTTTCGCAAAGAGCTAAATATCCGTTATATACGGTGCTATCTTTGCTAAATTTTGGCCCATGCTTACCTATGAATTTCTTGCACGATTTATATCTTTTGGCGTGGAACAAGTGCTGTATTTTGTAAATAAATTGATCGCGGTCCATGCGACGCCTATTTAGTACAATTTGTTGTAGCTCGCAAAAGAGTTTGTAAAGCTGACAAAGGTTGCGCTTACGGTAACTGATGGTAGGATTGACTGGAAAGTAAGATATCCCATTAATCACGACTTCGGCGCTTGCATTGACGCTGCCCGAGTCAAAATCATACTCCCGAAGTTTCTCCCTGATTCTTTCAATGAGAATTATTTCTTTCGCTGTTGCATAAGTGTGAAGGCTGATGATTTTGTTAGCCAATTCGTCTATGGATTGCGAGCGCTCCAAGACCTCTGGACCAATAACCAAGAGGCTACCTCTAATGCGATGGTCGTAAAAATAGGAAGCGTTTAGGCATTTGTTTGCAAGCCCCATCGCGATGGCATCTTCGCATAGCTGGCCTGAACGGATCTCGCTTTGATAGTCGGAAGGGCTGTTGTTGTGATGCCCCATGATCGCGTCGAATACATAAAAGAGATTCGTATAGGTCTCAAACAATGCCAGCTCAACAACTGGACGCAGTTTCCTTCGTCTTTCCCTTTCCGGCAAGTAAGAAAATGTGACCCAAAAAATGAACGCCGCAACGAGAGAGAGAAAGACAGGGTAGGCAAATTTGCTGGTTTTCGCCCACTGGTCGAGGATAGACAGCGATACTTCGACTACTTGCATGGCTTGGGAGGTGATTTCGCGAAGTGTCATCTAAACGCCTTTGTAGAAGTAGTTCGTCATTACTTGGGCTGCGATTTTCTCCTTGTCTGCTTGGATATATCTAGCAGTGTCTCCAATAGGTCGGACTTCTCTTCGTTGGAGTATTTCATCAGGTATCTTTTCAGGTTCTGTTCTTTGTGCTCGTAGATAGCCTTTAATACCTTTGTTCCCGCTGGCGTGATTTGAAGCCTCTTGATCCGGTCATCGTTCGGGTCGCTTTTCCTGACAATAAAGCCGTTTCTTTCCAATCTCTTGGCTATGCCCGTCAAGTTGGCGCTCGAAACCAACATGATTCGGTTCACGTTTCTCATGGTATTTTGGCCGCTTTCGCAGGCATCCAAGATCCTGAGCACGTTGTATTGAGAGAATGTCAGGCCCCAGCGATTCAGGAGCGCTGAGGTGTTTTTCTTGAAGCCTTCGGCAATCCTGACCATTGCCATCAGCACTCTTTCATCAATGCTCATATCGCTCTTGTACACGACATCGGACATGGGGCTGTGCCCTTCTCTAAATGAAGTATTTTATTCAATAAGTTAAAAATAAAGGCGTGAATTGTCAATGAGTGAATTAATCGCCGGGTGAGGCCGCGGCTCCGCGTCGGAAATTGTAGTGCTTGCCGATTTTTTGGTCCGACAAGGTGGTTCAGTCAATTCTATCGCTGACGCATACAATCGGCGGGCACGGCCCGCCCTACGATTGGGCGACACACCTTCCGTAGGGCGGGCCGTGCCCGCCGTCATACAGGGATTGACAGTGGGGAGACGGTGGAGGCCGCGGGCTCTTGATAATACCCCGGCCGCGATTCGGATGAAAAACTTGGCAATGGATATGTAGATACGAGCATTGCCCGGGATTCTTGTGGAATGAAACAGGTGTCAGCAGACCGGGTTCACAGGATGATCTTTGAAATGATCTCCTTCATTATCTCGGTGGTACCTCCACCGATGGACAATATGCGGCTGTCACGATAGAGCCTTTCGATCGGGTATTCCCTCATGTACCCGTATCCGCCGTGAATCTGAACCGCGGCGTGACAGACACGGTCGCAGATGTCCGTAGAAAAAATCTTGGCCATGGAGATCTCTTTGATCATGTTTTCGCCGGCTTGAATCTTTGCCGCGACCCTGTATGTGAATTCCTTGCTTACTTCCACCAGGACCGCCATGTCTACCAGCTTGTGTCTCGTCACCTGAAACCCGGTGAGCTGTCTGCCGAATGCCTCGCGAATATGAGCGTATTTTATGGACTCATCCAAAGCCATTTGCGCGGTGGTGTTTGCCATCAAGGCCAGGTATAGCCTTTCCTTCTGAAAGTTCTGCATCACCCCGTAGAACGCCGCGCCTTCCTCACCAAGGAGATTTGCCGCAGGAACGCGGACATCGTTCATGGACAGTTCCGCTGTGTCGGAAGCCCACCAACCCATCTTTCTTAGCTTCTTGGAAACCGTGAACCCTGGTGAATCGGTCTCCACCACGAGCAAGCTTACCCCTTTGGACCCCGGTCCTCCGGTCCGCACCGCCATTGTCACAAAATCGGCGCGAGTCCCCGAGGTGATCATGGTCTTGGTCCCGTTGACGATGTACCATTCCCCATCCCTTACCGCACGGGTCCGAATGTTGGCAACGTCTGAGCCGCCTCCCGGTTCGGTGATGCCGAGGGCCGCGATTTTTTCGCCGCTCAAAACCAGAGGTATGAAACGTGCCTTCTGTTCCTGCGTGCCCATAGAAACGATGGGGGGCAGCGCTATGGAATGAGACATCAACCCCGCGGCCAGACCGCCCGACCCACAGCGGGTCAGTTCCTCGGTCACCACCACCTCGTGGAACACATCCGTTTCGATGCCGCTCCACTCCTCCGGGCAGCAAAGGCCCAGAAGTCCGATGTCCGCGGCTTTGCCGTAGAGTTCCCGTGGAAACTCGCCGGCCTCCTCCCATTCCTCGACATAGGGTTTAATCTCGCGCTGCACAAACCTGGCTACCGTGTCTCGGAGAATGTGGTGGGTCTCTTTGAAATAGTCCAGATCGCCTGACATCACTTGTTCCTCGCATTAGGCAAATGAGGATTGGAGCTGCTGTTCATTGGCACGCGTGGCCGCAGCCGCGCGGTGGTCGCGGGTAATTTGAAAGCTTTGATGACTGGCAGGAAAGCCCGTGAAGGTCAACGGCTGTCCCGCGTTCAGCGGGATCATTGCGAGGACGTGAGCCCGAAGAGACCCCCAGCATCCCAGTCAAAGGAGATTGCTTAGTGGCTTCACTCCTCGCAATGACACAATTAGATCCGGCGATTGCCGAGAAAATGTGTATAGTCCCGGCCCGGTTTAAAGTTGTTGTTACCCCAGAGGGAACAGCGTGGGAATCCGCTGTGCAGCCATAATGTCGCCGGATGCCTTGAGTTTTCCCGTCATGAAAGCCGTCATGCCGTTCAGCGTGCCGTTGCACATGGCCAGCCAGTCCTCATCGGCCATTGTCAGGGTCACATTGGGGCTCTCGTGGACACCTTCGGCAACCTGGCAGGTGCTGTCTTTCACGACGACATTCCAATCCCCGCCCTGCGCGCCGGTAATGTGAAACTGGAAAGTCGTATTCACACCAGCGGCACTGGCCGCGTTGAAAACCTGGGGCATTTTCTCGAAAACCTCTTTAACTGAAGTAAGCGCCATGTTCTTTCCCTCTCTTTGTTTTTTGGAAAATAGATCTTCCTGTTTTGGCGGAGGTATGACTACGGCTTCACCCTTGGCCACTGTCTCTCCCCGCTGGTTAGTCCACAGAAGACTCATTTTGACCCGACGTTTGGCTTCGAGTTTTTCCACGACCTCGGCACTTGCCGTGATGGTGTCGCCGAAAAAGGTCGGTGCAACAAATCGGGTGGTTATCTCCAGTGCAATGGTCCCCAGTCCGGGAAGCTTTGTCCCAAGAACAGGGGCTATGAGGCACTGCGGCAAAGCTCCGTGCGCAATACGCCGACCAAAGGGCGTCAGGCGTGCGAATTCCTCGTTAACATGCAGGGGGTTAAAGTCTCCACTGATCCCGGCAAACAGGTATACATCGGTTTCGGTAATGGTTTTGCTGAACGAGGCCTTCATCCCCTTTTCCAGCTCATCATAACTGAGGCCCAGATCAAATTGCATCATCTTTTCCTGATACGTTTGTTATATGTTAGTTAGTTTCAGCCGCTCGCGGCACTCTTCCACTGTTGCGGGCTCCCGTCCCTGATCCCTGACCATACGCGCGGCCTTCTCCACTAATTCGCCGTTGGATTTGGCCATGACATTCTTGTTCATGTAGAAGTTATCCTCCAGCCCCACTCTAATGTTGCCTCCCAGGGCAATTGCCGCGGCGACGAGGCGCCACTGGTCAAGGCTGATCCCGATCACCTCCCAGTCACTTTGAGGCGGCAGGGCCTGCACCATGTTCACCAGATTGGGGACCGTGGGCGGGACACCGCCCAAGACCCCTATGATGAGACTGAACTGATAGGGCGGCTGGAGAAGGCCCATGTCTATCAACGGATAAGAATTGCCCACATGCCCCATGTCAAAGCATTCCAGCTCCGGTTTGGTTCCTGCCTCGTTCATGGCCTGGACAATCTGCACTATCTCCGAGAACGGATTTGGAAATACAAACTCGAAAACGAACCGCTTTTTTTCCGCGCTGTACTTGGCGTAGTTCATGGAGCCCATATTCAGAGCGCCCATTGCAGGTCTAATTCCTTGGATGTGAGCGATTTTCTGCTGGGTGCTTATGTTAATCGCGCCGGTGGAGAAATTGATAATGATCGGACATTCGGCGGTTACCGCGTCATATATGTTGCGATAATCCTGCACTTCGTAGCTGGGCGCGCCGTCGGGCGTCCGCGCGTGGATGTGGACCACCGCGGCCCCGGCCTCGTACGCACGCTTGGCCTCTGCCGCATACTCTTCCGGTCTGTACGGAATCGCCGGGCACTGATCCCTGTTTGCTACTACCCCTGACAGGGCGCAGGTTATCATGCACGGCCTTTCATAGTTCTGGTTGTCTTTGATCCATAGTGACGGCATGAAGTAACGGATCTCCTTGTTGGAAGAGTTTAATTCGTATATCGAACGTTACACCCGCTCCAAACCCTAGTGCTTTCCCACGCCGGCGGCGGCAAGATATAAGAGTTTTTGGGGAGGGGTCCGGGGAGGGCCTTTTTGTTCGCCCTCCCCGGAAATTCTCCCGAAAGTCCTTCCGCCTTCAGCGGCGTTTCCAGGCTGGTTGTCTCTTTTGCACGAAGGCAGTCAGTCCTTCGATTGCGTCCTCTGTTGCCGCAACATCCGCGAGTCGTTCGCACAGGACGTCAAGGGCCTGGCTCAGCGGCAGATCCTCGGCCTCGGCCAGGGCCTTGCGACCTATTTCCACAGCCAAGGGTGCTTTTGCCGCGATGTCGGAGAGCGCCTCATTCACGACCCAATCCAACTCCTCGGCCGGGACGGTCCTGGTGATAAGCCCCATCTGCTCCGCTTCCGCCCCGGAGATCATTCGCGCTGTGTATATCATTTCCAGTGCCTTTTTCCGGCCCGCGTTGCGGAAAATCAGCGCGCCTATCATCATCGGGAAGAGGCCCACATTCACTTCGGGCGTCCCGAACTTAGCCCCTTCCCGTGCGTAAACAATGTCACAGGAAAGCATCAACCCCATGCCTCCCGCGAGACAATGGCCGTTGACCTTTGCCACAAGCGGCTTTGGAAAAGTGGACATTCGCTTCAGGAGGTTTGCATACTTCATGGCCCCGGCCATGTGGTCCTCTCCGCCGACAGCGGAAGCGAGATCCGCGCCTGAACAGAAAGCTTTATCCCCCGCCGCGGTCAGACAGACCGCCCTAACTGCCTCGTCCGCCTCGGCCCTGTTCAGGTAATCGAAAAACAACTCTATCATTTCAACGCTCAGGGCGTTGCGGCGAACCTCCCTGTTGATGACGATCCACGCAGCTCGGCCTCTGACTTCGTAAAGAAGTTCGGGTTCGGTCATTCTTCCACTTCCTCCCTCGGGTCGATTTCCACGAGGATCTGCCCGGGGGCCACCTGCGCGCCCATTTGGGCATTCACCGCCCGCACCGTACCCGCGTACGGAGCGCTAAGAGTCATTTCCATTTTCATTGCAGAGATCACCACCAACGCCTGTCCTTTTTCAACGGTCTGCCCCTGTTGTACCAGCACTCGAACCACCGAGCCGGGTGTCGGAGGCGTCACTTCGCTTGCGGCAACTCCGGGGCCACGGCTTTTCCTCGGCTCTATCTTGTCGGCATCTTCAACCAGGCGAGCGCGGCCGTCGTGCCAGATCCAGGCGCCTTGCCCATCCGGCACAACATAAAGGTTCGCGGCTTTCCCGCACATTGACAGACGGACGTGTTGGGAAGAAACGGATTCAACCTTGACGGAACACGGCCTCCCGTCCACGGTCATCTCACCGCGGCCCTCTGCATCCCGCGGGCCTGCTTCCACAGGATAAAGCTGATCTCCGATTCTAAGCCTGTAATCCATTTAGAAAAAACTCCCCCGGAGAACTACGTTTCGTCTCATCGGGCCGAATCCCATTGGCCCAGTCTTTGCCACGGGGAGGCCCAGTCCACCGGTTGGTCGGACGCTTGACCTCGGTCTGAGCGCGAAGCCCCCGACTGATCATGAACCACGAAAGCAATTGCCGCTGCATCGTTGGCAGCTTCGTCCGACTTCCATTCAGCGAAGTTCTCTTCGATAAAGCAGGTATGGAGATCGCCCCGCTGAAAAGCCGCGGAAGACACCACATCCAATAGAAACTCGATGGGGGTCTTCACGCCAAGTATCACGCACTCCTTAAGCGCTCTGATCATTCTGGCGCAGGCTGAGGGACGATTCTCGGCCCATACGACCAGCTTTCCGAGAATCGGGTCATAATGGACCGGGACTTCGAAGCCGGAGTAAATGCCGTGGTCGTAACGAACACCCGGACCCTCCGGAGACCGGGAAAGGAGAATTCTGCCTGGGGACGGCATCATACCGCTTTCCGGATCTTCAGCATAGATGCGGCATTCTATGGCATGACCGCGGCGGCTGATTTGTGCCTGGGTGAAAGGCAACGGCATTCCCGCGGCTATCTCGATCTGCTTCCGCACAAGGTCCATTCCCACGGTCAGTTCCGTGATGGGATGTTCGACCTGAAGACGGGTATTGACCTCCAAAAAGTAAAACTCTCCGGAACGATCCAGCAGGAATTCCACTGTTCCCGCGTTGACATAACCTGCGGCCGTTGCTGCGGCTACCGCGGATGCGCCCATTCGTTCGCGAAGACCGGCATCCAAAGCAGTGGAAGGGGTCTCCTCGATTATCTTCTGATGCCTCCGCTGGATGGAGCACTCCCGCTCAAACAGGTGAACCACGTTGCCGTGAGTATCGGCCAGGACCTGAAATTCAATGTGCCGTGGCCGGTCCAGGCACTTTTCCAAGTATATGGACGCGTCTCCGAACGCGCTCAGAGCCTCGCTCGATGCCATTGCAGCTGCTTCGACAAAGTCTTCCGGGCGTTCGACAATGCGCATGCCCTTCCCGCCGCCACCGGCAGCAGCCTTGACAAGTACCGGGTAACCCATCGCGTCCGCGGCTTCGACGAGACCTTCCGGATCAACCTCTGACGTCGTCATTCCCGGAATGATAGGTACATGGCTCTCCGCCATCATCCTTCGGGCGGTGGTCTTGTTCCCCAACTTGGCCATTACGTCCGCGGGCGGTCCGATAAAAACCAGGCCCTCCTCGGCGACTCGTGCGGCAAATTGGGGGTTCTCCGCGAGGAACCCATAGCCGGGATGAATGGCTTCAGCGCCGGATTGTTTTGCAGCGTCGACGATCTTGTCGATGTTGAGGTAACTCGATCTAGGGTCCGATTCACCCAGAAAGACAGCCTCATCAGCGGTGAAAACATGGAGTGATTCACGATCCGCTTCCGAATAAACAGCGACGGTACTGATGCCCATCTCTCGGCAGGTTCGCATGACCCGGACTGCAATTTCACCCCGGTTGGCGATCAGGATCTTGGAAAACATCCGGCAAACACCTTTACATACGGAAGACGCCGTGGCCTCGATCCCGGTCGGCCAGCCGCGCGTTAAGCGAAGCGGAAATAGCGAGGCCAAGGACGTCACGAGTTATTGCAGGATCGAGAATCCCGTCGTCCCACAGGTTCGCGGTGCTGTGGTACGCGTCCCCTTCTTTCAAAGCCGCGGCAATGATCGGCCCCTTTATGCTGTCGACCAATTCAGCAGGCAAGGGAGGTTCGCCCGCGCGCGCAAGCTGATCGTTTTTCACTGAGACCAGAACATCCGCGGCCTGCTCTCCTCCCATGACCCCGATCTGAGCATTGGGCCACATCCAGAGAAATCGAGGTGAATAAGCCCGGCCGCACATCCCGTAGTTCCCCGCGCCGAAAGACGCGCCGATCATAACAGTAAATTTGGGGACAGTGGCGGTTGAAACAGCGTGGACCATCTTGTGGCCGTCTTTAGTGATCCCGCCTCGCTCGTATTCCCTGCCGATTATGTACCCGCTGATATTCTGGAGGAAAACCAGCGGAATGCCCTGGCGGTCGCAAAGCTGGATGAACTGCGTGGCCTTGAGGGAACTGTCCGAGAACAACACACCGTTATTGCCAAGTATTCCGACCTGGTACCCGTGGATGTAGCCCCAGCCGCAAACCAAGGTGGGCCCGTACAGGGCTTTGAATTCCAGGAATTCCGAGCCATCCACCAATCGGGCGATTATTTCCCTTACATCGTAGGGCGTGGAGACCTTCTGGGGCACTATCCCCCAGATTTCTTGGGGGTCGTAAAGAGGATCGGCGGGAGGTCTCCGGGGGATGCGGGATTTCTCTTGCGTCGGCAGCATGGAAACGATGTCGCGGACAATCTGCAAAGCATGAGCATCGTCTTCTGCAAAATAATCGGAAACACCGGACTCGCGACAATGGACCATCGCGCCGCCCAGTTCTTCCGCTGTCACTTCTTCTCCCGTGGCAGCCTTAACCAACGGCGGTCCCCCCAGAAAGATCGCGCCGGTTTTTGTCACGTGTACGACGTGGTCCGACATGGCCGGAACGTACGCGCCGCCCGCGGTGCACAAGCCCATGACAGCAGTAATCTGGGGGATGTTCATTTTGGACATCAAGGCCTGGTTGTAAAAGCACCTTCCTCCGTCGTCCACATCCGGGAAGATCTCGGACTGTAACGGCAGGAACGCGCCGCCTGAGTCCACCAGCATTATCATGGGCAGGTTGTTCTCCATGGAGATGGTTTGACACCGGAGTGTCTTCTTGACCCCCATCGGATACACAGTCCCGCCTTTTATCATGGGATCGTTGGCATGAACGAAGACCTCTCGGCCTTGAACGATGCCTATACCCCCGCGAGAGCCTGCACCGTGGACTTTAGTGTCGTACATTCCCCTGGCAGCCAGCGGAGCTATCTCGAGCCAAGGAGTATTCCGGTCCAGCAGCAAGTCGAGCCTCTTCTGAAGCGGCAACTTCCCCAATTCTTCGTTTCGTTTGATCGCTTTTTCGGAGCGGTCCTCTCTGGCTTTTTTCAGCTCGGCCTTGAGGTCGGCGACGAGCTTTTCCATATGGGCATAATTGGCTTTGTATTCATCGCTGGTAGTGTCGATGCGACTATCTATGACTTCCATCGGCCTACACCTTGTACCGTTCCAGAAGATCCTCTGCGATGGACATGCGAGCTATTTCAGAGGTTGTTCCAGCTATAGCTGCGTACTTTGCTTCACGATACCCGCGTTCAACCACGTTTCCCCGGCAATAGCCTTGCCCTGCCATGATTTGCATGGCCGTGGAAGCGACCCTTTCGGAGGCCTCCGCGGCAAAGACTTTGGCGCAGTGCAAAACCGTCAGCGCTTCGGGGTCGGAGATCGAGAAAAGCCATCCTGCCCGGCACGCCAAAAGCCTTGAAGACTGGCTCAGTGTCAGCATTTCGGCCAATTTGAATCGAATTTCCTGGTGATTGAAGATTGCCTTGCCCCCTCGTTGATGCGTCCGAGCGTAAGACAGGGCCGCTGAGATGGTCCTCTCCATGAGTCCTACAGATGCTACTGCCAGCACCATGTTTTCCATATTTCTGAGGAATTCTAACGCCGCGCGGTCATCAAACGGGCCTAACACCCTTGTTGCAGGAAGTTGGACACCGTCCAACTCAAGAGAAGCCACGGTTAGGCCGTCAAAACCCATTGTTCGGATTCGCGGCCCGATTACCACGCCTGGAAGCTCCGGCTGGACGAGAAAAATGGCCGTTTGGCCATTCACCTGTCCAAAGACTGCGATGTGGTCTGCGATCGGCCCGTTCGTAACGAAGCTCTTCCGACCGGTCACAACGTAACCGTTTGCCGCGGCACGGCCCTCAGTAAGAAAGCCGGTGCCCGCGTTTGATTCATCGGCCTCGCTGACTGCCACCGCGGCTATTATTTCACCCTTTTGCAGGGGCCCGGACAAATCGCCAACCTGCGAGTCCTCGCCGAAGCCTGTGATAAGCCCACCGAACAATCTCGCGGTCGTCTCAACGGAAAGGAACAGGGAACCGGACGCGCAAGCCAGTTCCTCCTGGGCGGCTATTAGCCTTAAGGTGTCCGCTCGCCTCGCTCCCGCGATCCCCAGGGCAAGGTAACCCGTTTTAGCCAACCGCATGAGCCATTCGGACGTGATGCTCTTTATTTCCGCAGTGTCAGCCTCTTCCAGGGCCTGCAATTCCGCGACGGACGGTTCATCCAAGAGACCTGTGATGCTGTTTCTTTGCTCCAGCTCTTCCTGCGTCCAGTCAAAGTTCATGAGAAACAATCCTTACATTAGACGCGAAATGATCACCTTTTGAACGTCGGAAGTGCCGCCGCCTATCGGGGCCAACCTGCCATCCCGGAAAACTCGTTCAATGTCGTACTCGTGACAGTACCCGTATCCTCCGAACAGGACCATTGCATCGTTGGTGGGTCTAAGAGACCAGTCCCCCACGAAAAGCTTTGCCACCGCGGCTTCAAGATGGTTCAAAGGCCTGCCCTGGTCCTTGCACCACGCTATGCGATACGCCAGGGACCGCGCTGCTTCCAGGAAGATTTTCATGTCCGCTATCTTGTGCTTGATTCCCTGAAAATACGCTATGGGGCGGCCGAATTGCTCGCGTTCCTGAGCGTAACGACAAGAGCGCTGAATCAAAAATGAAATAGCCCCAACAAACGGCGCCAGCAGAGCGCTCCGGTCCCATTCCACCGTTTGCATGGCCATCAGAAATCCGTTTCCCTGCTGGCCCAGAAGGTTTTCCAGGGGAATCGCGCAATCCTCGAAAACCAACTCCGATGTGGGCGAACTCCTCACCCCCATCTTTATGAGGCTGCGGCTCACGGAAAACCCCGGCGTCCCTTTCTCAACGATAAACGCTGAGATGCCCGCGTGTCCTGCCGCGGGATCGGTCTTGGCGTAGATCACGGCCACATCGGCTATAGCGCCGTTGGTGATGAACATCTTCGACCCATTAAGGACCCAGGAATCGCCTTGCCTCTCCGCGCGGGTCCTCAGAGAAGCCACATCAGAGCCAGCGGCCGGCTCGGTCAATCCCATGCAGCCTACCCATTCGCCGCGGGCAAGTTTTGGAATGTATCTCTGTCGCTGTGTGTCTGTGCCGTGGCGAAAGATAGTGTCGGCACAAAGATAAGTGTGAGCGCCGTAGCTCAGTGTGAGGCCGCCGTCGACTCCGGCCTCGCCCAAGGCCTCCGCGGCGATCACCGATGTCACCACGTCCCCGCCGGAGCCCCCAAGTTCTTCCGGAAAATGAAGGCCGAGTATGCCGAATTCGCCCAGCTTTCGCCACGACTCCCAGTCGAACTCGCCCTTCAGGTCATGTTCCTGCACTCGTGGCACGATTTCACGGCGGGCAAACTTGAGGACCTGCTCCCTAAACATGAGTTGTTCAGGGGTGAAGGCAAAATCCATGAATATCGCCTCCAGCGGACTTCCGGGGGAATCCTTTATTGTGTAAAGAAGTCTTCCCTATAACATGCCCAAATTCCTATCACGCTCGGGCGGGACGTGCTCCGTTCAGGAAGACTTCCAGTAGCGCGGCCGCGATTCGTTGCTTTTGTGTTCGTCCCTTCAGAGGGAGCTTTTCAACGACCATTACCGATACGAAGCTGTCTATGGCGCCTAAGAAAATATAGGTCAGGTAAAAGGCCTTCACATCCGAACGCAAAATATTCTGCGCTTGGCCTACGGCGATAATCTTCTCCGTCCGTTTCATGAAGTTCCTGAGCCATTCAACTCGGGGTGTAGTGAGATTTGAGGAAGATCGCGAGATTTCCGTTACAAAGATATGGACCATATCGGGGCGCTTCTCGTACTGGTCGAGAAAGTAATTCACGATTGCCGAAAGCCTTTCAACCACGGATGCCGCTTCCGCGTCGCAGCGGTCCATCATGGAGAAAAGGCCGCCCCACCATTCCTTGAGAATTGCATCGAACAGGTCGGTCTTGCTTTTGAAATAGTGGTACACCAGGCCGTAGGAAATTCCTGCGGCGTGAGCGATATCGGTTATTCGGGCCTGATGGAATCCTTTTTCGCGTATTACGCGGCACGCCGCGTCGAAGATAACGGCCTCTTTGGCTTTCTTGTCGTTGACACTATTTGGATATTGCATAGGAAATGGATACCAGCAGGTGATTGATTTGTCAATCAGTTTCGCGGGTGGTCTGAGAGCAGCCCAAACCTAATGTTGCTGCGATTAATCAGCTGGTTGCTTTCCCGCGGAACGCGGGGTTTCGGTCCCCGCAATGACAATATTGTGCCATCTCCCGAAGCGAAGCCTGCGGAATCATGGAAACAATTCATCCCCTATAAATAGAAATTTGCCACGATGAGATTTTCAGGTAAATGGTATGATCAGGGTGTGGCCGAATTTCACACATTAGGTTTTCCAAATCGAAAAGGAGGCGCTATGGCAATCAGCAAAGAATCGAAAGGTCTTGGTATGCCCTGGGAAAAGGAGTATGGGTACTCGCAGGCGGTCAAAGTTGGGGATACCATCTATCTCTCCGGCCAGGTGAGCCACGACGACAAGGGAAATATCGTCGGGCCGGGAGATATGAACGTTCAGATGCTCCAAGCCTATGCTAACGTCCAGAAGTTGCTCAAACAGTATGGCGCAACCATCGACAACGTCGTGGACGAGGTGCTCTTTGTAACAGATATTCGTGCAGCGTCTGCCGCAAGGGCGAAGTGTCGGGAGGAGGTCTTTGGAGGCGAGCCGGTGGTGGCGAGCACTCTCGTGCAAATCCAGCAACTGGCGCTCCCCGAGTTTATGGTTGAAATCAAGTGTATTGCGAAAGTGTAAGTGCACGTTGTGAAAATCACAAAGATGAGCCTGCTTCTCCCCAGGTGATTATACTGAGGCATATCTTGCGAGACTATTGCTGACCTTAATCGGGTGCTCCGCTCCTTAAAGCACTCGGCAGATCGGCTTTGCCGTTAGGCGGCACGAAAGAGAGGTTTCATTGCTTACACGGCGTGAATTTCTTTGGGCTTCGGGGGCCACGTTGGCTGCTGGTGCAGGTGTCGGGATATATACCTTCGAGATAGAGCCCCATTGGGTGGAGTTCGTGCACCGTTCGTTGCCGATTCGAGGACTGCCGCGTTCGTTGCAGGGACGAACACTGGCCCACCTGAGCGACATCCACGTGGGAGGAGTAAACGATGAGTACGTGACAGCCACATTTCAGCGGGTGGCCGCGCTTCGGCCGGACATCGTTGTGGTGACGGGCGACCTGATGTCATATTATACGGGAGCCTTCAAGAGGATGGAGTCGGTCTATCGGCATTTCCCAATGGGACGTCTGGCAACGGTGGCCACTCTCGGGAACCACGATTACGGTCCTAATTGGTCACACCCGGAGGTCGCGGCAAAGGCAGTCGATATTGTCTCGGATTTCGGCATAACTGTGCTCCGCAATCAAATTCATGAGATCGAAGGGCTCCGGATCGTAGGGCTGGACGACCTGCTGGCTAAGCGTTTCGACAAAGAGCGGGCGGCAGCCCTCCTGAAATCTGCATCACCCGCACTGGTGCTGAGTCATAATCCGGATACGGTTGATCTGCCGGTCTGGGACGGTTACGAGGGATGGATCCTCTCGGGCCACACACACGGGGGCCAGTGCAAACCGCCGTTTTTTCGGCCGCCGCTATTGCCGTGCCGCAACCGACGTTATATTGCCGGGGAGTTCGCCCTCAGCGGAGGTCGCCGAATGTACATCAGCCGAGGCGTGGGCCACCTTCTGCACGTGCGTTTTAACGTCCGTCCCGAGGTCACGGTTTTCCAGTTGCAGAGCACGTAGTCCTATCAGGCGGGTTTACCCAACAACACAACCACTGACCTGGGCTTCACGCGGTAAGTGAGGCTAGTCAGCGGTTCTTCTTGCCCTGCCTCCGCGATGTCGTGAGGGCCGTCCAGGGCCGTATCTACCACGCGGCGCCAATTTGTGCCCTTCTGAATAGCGAATTCGAGTTCCTCCGAGGAAGAGTTGATCATTACATAGATGCCTTGATCCTTCTGCGACTCTCCGTTCAGGAAGAAGGCCATGCTGCGGGACTGGGAAGACCAGTCAACTTCGGGGCCTACGCCGAACCACCTGATGTCATCTCTCCAGAAGCGACTGCGCCCCAGCGACGGATGGGCTTTTCGAAAAGCGATCATGAGCTTGAAGAAGCGGAATACGTCCTTGTTCCTTTCCAGCAAATCCCAGTTGAGCCAGGTGGTCTCGTTGTCCTGGTTGTACGGGTTGTTATTTCCCAACTGCGTATTCATAAATTCATCGCCCGCACAGAACATCGGTGTGCCGTTGGAAAGCATCAACAGGCAAAAGAAATTCTTCACTTGCCGCCGCCGAAGCGCGGCCACCGCCGGGAGCAGGCCTTCGTCGCCTTCCCAGCCACAATTCCAGGACAGGTCATTGTCTGTGCCATCCATATTTTGATGGCCATTGGCCCAGTTGCGCTTCTTATCGTACGCAGCGAGGTCATAGAGGCAAAATCCGTCGTGGGAGGTGATATAGTTCACGCTTTGGAATGGGCGATAAGCCTCAATCAAGGAATCGGGAAACAGGTCGTCACTTCCGTAAAGCCGTTGCATCAAACGGCCGACTTGCCCCGAGTCCCCCCTTACAAACGAGCGCGCGTCATCCCGATACTGTCCGTTCCACTGAAACCACATGGAGCCCGGGAAGTTTCGCCCGAGCTGATAAGAGGAAACGTCCCACGCTTCAGCAATTAGAAGGACCTTGGCAAGGTCGGGGTCAGTGCGGATTGCTGAAACAATCGGCGGGTCGGCCAGGTTGATGGAGCCGTCGCTATTTCGGGTGAAGATGGTCGCAAGATCGAAACGGAAACCGTCCACATGGGTCTCTTTAACCCAGTAGCGCAGGCTGTCGAGGATCATGGTGCGCACATAACGGTTCGCGGTGTGCAGCACATTGCCCGTGCCCGCGTCATTGCGATATCGGCTGCGATCTGCCTCCAGCAGGTAGTACGTGGTGTTGTCAATGCCTCGAAAACCATACGTCGGCCCGTCTTCCTTGCCTTCACCCGTATGATTGAACACCACGTCCAGGACAACCTCGATGTCCGCCTGATGAAAGGCCTTGACCATTGCTTTGAACTCGTCGAGCTGTTCGGAGAAGTCCTTGCGCCCGGAATACGCCTGATGAAGCGCAAAGAAGCTCATCGGCATATAACCCCAAAAGTTGCCCTCCTGAGGGTCGAACTGGAACACCGGCATAAGTTCCACCACGGTCACACCCAACTCTTTAAGGTAAGGGATCTTCAGGGCCAGCGCGGCGAAGGTCCCTCGCTTGTCGGGATCGACCCCGGAGTTGGCTCGGCGCGTGAAGCCCCGAACGTGCAGTTCATAGATGATCGTGTCGCTGGTGTGCATCGGCTTATGATCGCCCGTCCAGTCAAACGGCTTCTCGGGGCAACGGATCACACCTAGTGGGGCTTTGCCCGCGTTGGACCCCGGACCGATAGCCGCTTCCCGAGAGAAGGCACGTGGAAAACATATTGCGCGGGCGTATGGGTCGAGCAGGACTTTGGACGCGTCAAAGCGATGGCCTTCAGCCAGATCAAACGGACCTTCCACCTGGTATGCGTAATAAAGGGCTTGGTCCACGACCTCGGCCGGGATGCGGCAATGCCAGACACGGCCTGACTTGTTCCTCAAGTAATTGAAGCGGTGGATGAACACCGGAGTCGCCGAATCGTCCTCGGAGTATAAATTGAGGATCAGTCCGGTGGCGTGTTTGGAGTAAAGGGCAAAATTGTAGGCTTTCTCAGCTTGAATAAAGCTGACGCCCAACGGATACGGAGCACCTTCGATCGCAGTCCATTTGTCCATGACGTCCCCCCGGGGGGCGAAAAAGATCTTTGTACAATGTATTTTCTCCCCCCTGATGACTTGGCTGAATGCCTTGTCCGGAACTCGCTCCGCCCGGCCACGGATTGTCGGGACAGGCGGCTCACCCCTGCATGAAGGACGGGCAACCCCGCGTTCCGCACGCGGGGCCGTCCCCACTGTCTCATCGCAGGTGTCGGCAATTACTTCTGAGAATCATTATATTCAACTTTGCCACAAAACCAGGAACGCGGCAAAAAAATTCCCACGACCTTACCTTGCGGGTCCTCCTTTCAAAAGGTGCTTTTGTCGTCGGGACAGGAGACCCCTGGAGCCACAGCAGAAAAAAGTGTGCATCGAGCCGGCTTATATGCCTCAGTCTTCCCGTCCGTAAGTGGTCCTTGGCGATCTAATCGGGTCGTAGGGCTCAGAGACGATCCTTTCCAGTAAACCCTCTTCCTCGCCCAGCCCTTCCTTCGTAGGAGCCTGCTCCGCAGGACATGAAGAGCACAATTCCTCTCCGGTTTCGCTCAGTCGGAGGAGGCCGCGACGGACAGCTTCACGGTTGGCGATCAGTGATTCGATTTCCTCCTCGCATGCCTTTCTTCTCTCAGAACCGGCGTCTTGCGCATCGATCTTCAACTGCTCTATCCGCTCGTTCCATTCTTGAATTTTAGTTTCAACCCTGTCTTCATAGCGGCTCAGTTCCAATTTATTTTCCTCCTTTCCGTTATGTCCGCCGATCAATTCTCTCTTTGGTCGCTCAAAAAATAGAAACAATTGTTTCTTTCGGTAAAAATGTTGATTTATAATATCCTCTGACTTTGAGGATAGACACCCAAGCTTGCACAGTCAAGTTACCGCATAAACATTTCCGGTAAGGGTAAACTGGATGATTCTTTGCAGGCCGGCAATCGTCATGGAAGCGTGATTTCCAGTGCGCGACGGGCGAGGCCGGCATGCACTTTATTTCTCTCATCTCGATCATCTCCAAGAGAGGACAGGGACTGTAGGAGCAGTTTAACGGTCTTTCCGCTCCTCTTGAACCGGATGTGATGACAGTAGAATCGCGACACGATTTCCATCATATTCGGGTTTTTGAGAAATTCGGACAGCCTCGCGCAATGCGCATGATATTCCGATCGGTCGGGATGGGCGGGTCCAAAGGTTGAATAGTAACCATTCAGTTACGCGCGGGGAGGGTTGGGCCTCTTCGAGATCATCAATCCTGCGCTGCTTCTCCAAACACAGAGCACAATTGTCTATAGCCATCACCCCGCCCTTACAGAAGCTCCGTCCCCCGACGCGGCTCACTTGTCTAATCCATTCGTCCACAAATCGTGAGAAAGAACGAGGCCCCTTCACATTCCACCCGTAACTGAGGAGTTACAGCGCGGTGGAAGAAATGGTTGACGGAGTGACGGAGGGTGTTGTAGGCTCAGAGACTGGACAAAGTGGCCTTTTCATCAACGTGACGACGGTTTTGCCTGCGGACGCCCGCGTGGGACTCCGACGGCGAGCTTTTCAGGGTCGGCGGAGCAATCCCTCCACTCTTCACGGGTGCCAAACGGGCAGAATGGGGAGACAGCGGCATTATTCCGGGGGAAATGCCGGGAGGACCACAGGCGGCCCGTTAGGTATCTTAAGTGCGGGCCAGGATACTGGATTGTTGCTGTTTACCGGTGCAACCTGGGAGGGGTTGCCGGGTTGTACGTTTTCCCAACGGTCTCATTGGCGTGTGGATGTTCAGGAGGGTAGCATGTGCAACTGTTGTCGTATGTGGGGGGGTGTCGTCTTTTTGCTGCTCAGTCTTGTTCTCGCAACCACTGCGGGGGCTCAGACGCTCCCTTTCTCGTCCGGTCCGGGAACTTCACTGTTCGGAGACTTCGGATCGTGGCCATCTCTGCCCAGCTTGAGAGCGGGGGACTTCAAGGCCGGGCTTTTCTATGGACGAGGCTACATTCGCGTTGACCATAACATAGCCGCCGGTCCCGGACAGCTTGACACACAGACGGAGTTCGACGCTTTCAGCCACCGGAGGGAGACCCGACTTGAGGACACCTACGTTTCATTGCAATGGGGTTTGCGAGCCGGGGACGCCGAGATTCTGGTTCTGAATTTTGAGACGAACATCGGCCGGATTACCCAGTTCAAGCAAACCACGTCGCCGGGAATGGGCTTGGGAAGCGCTGTTACCGGGGGCCGTGCAACCCTGGCCACCCTCTTTCTTCCCGACAACATGGAAGGGGTGATCACGCTCGACAACCGCAGCCGGGTTTGGAACTGGGACATTCTTGGGATGGTTCCTGTTCTCCCGGGAGTCGACTTCCTTGTCGGGTACAAGTACACGAGGATTGCCAGCAGTCTGGACCCCTATTCCGCGGCCGTACCCTCGGACCCTGCTAACTTATTTATTTTTCTTCCGGGACTGGCCGGTTGGCAGAACAACTTCGGTATTCTCACCGTTTCCGGCGCTCCTTCCACCGACGCATTTTCCATGAACCAGGCCTTTCGTTACCAGGGGCTCCTCATCGGGGCAAGGTTGAAGAATACCGTAATAGGGTTCCCCCAGGTTGGCGCATGGCATGTTGACTTTCTCTGTGCCCCCTATCTTTTAGGAGGATACGAGTTCACGTGGGACGGGATACAAACCGAACCAGGTGGTGCGTTTATCAAAGGCAGTCAGACGACGAATGCAACCGGTCTGAAGCGGTACTATCTTGAAGTCCGGGGGGCCGCTCAGTTCCCGTTGCGAAATTCCCTGAACGTGGACGTAAAGGCAAAATGGGCCTATCTGAGCATGAAAGGCTCTGCGCCGGAGATTCAGTTCGCCGACACTAATGTTATTGCTTCACCGTCAAACACTTTTTTGCAATCGGTCGGCCAGACAATACATATGTCGGAGTATTTCTGGGGCATAGGAGGAGACCTGGTGCTGGCATTTTGAGGCGTCTCCCGATGATATGACGAAGCCGGTGAGCGGAAAGGTTGGGGGTATTCCGGGGTTAGCATAATGTTGGATGGAGTCGACTTGTTCATGCAGAGGCATCATCACGGTTGAACCAACACGAAGTCCTCAGAAAATTCTGCTGGTTAGGGTAGTTGAACCGACAGCGAGGGAGAGGTTTTGGAGATACTGAGAAAACTGGCGATAAGTGCTCGGCGGTGAGGATCGGTCAAATTCACCGGCTCACATCGTTTTTCCTTGGGCCATATTCGCAGAGACTCTCCGCTTGGGAAAAAGGCCAAACTGCGGGATTCGGAAGACCAGTCAACCTCGGGGTCGACGCCGAAGCATCTGATGTCGTCTCTCCAAAAACGACTTCGCCCGAGCGACGGATGCGCTTTTCGAAAAGCGATCATGAGCTTTAAGAAGCGGCACACCACTCTGTTCTTCCCCAGTAAATCCCGGGTCATAGCGGCTCAGTTCCAATTTATTTTCCTCCTTTCCGTTATGTCCGCCGATCAATTCTCTCTTTGGTCGCTCAAAAAATAGAAACAATTGTTTCTTTCGGTAAAAATGTTGATTTATAATATCCTCTGCCTTTGAGGATAGACACCCAAGCTTGCACAGTCAAGTTACCGCATAAACATTTCCGGTAAGGGTAAACCGGATGATTCTTTGCAGGCCGGCAATCGTCATGTAGGCGCGGTTTCCAGCATGCGGCGGGCGAGGCCAAAGGCTGAATAAAAAGCTTTACTTGACATCTGTACACGGGCTGGTACAATCATGCTGAGGGTGAGAATTATGTGAAGGATAGCTTGGCGGATTGTATTTGTTTTAATTGCGGAACATGAAAGACCTTTGGTAGCAAAACGAGATCATTCTTTTGCTTATTGTGTCCGCGCTATCTTGGAAAAGACCGGTGAACGTTTTGCCGTAGATTTTGCGCGTGATTTGGCCGCAAAAAAGGGCTTTTCGAGCAGAACAGCTTGCGCAAGTGCCGTCAGCATGTAACGGTATTGGTTGCAGTGAGCATTGATCCCGAATAAATGTCGGCGAAAGCCAATGCGTGAAAAAACACTACCTACTTTCGAGTCCTTTGACGTGTCCGATGACCTGCGGGACGAGCCTGAGACAGGGCGCATCGGAACGGAAACGATAGATCTCAGCACGCTCTTTACAGAGAACCTGACCCAGTCAGGAAGCTTTAACGTGGGCGGGGCCAGAGCTTCCTCATTCCGAAATCTCCTGCATGCCTTGCCGATACCTGCATTGCTTGTGGACCAGTCATTCTCCATTGTCTTTGCCAACCACTTTTGCGGCAAAATCAGCAGCAACTACGCAGATGTTCTGGGGAGGCCTTTTTCAAGTCTTTTTGCTAACGCGGGAGTGGCCGAAAGGGCACAAGGCTTGGTGGAAAGGGTCTTTACGACAAGGAAGGCCTTGGTGGCTGAGGCCATCCTGGAGATAGGCAAAAGGAGAGTTTGGGGAAGAATTCACCTCCGCACGCTCAGATTGGGGGTACAAAGGGCCATTCTGGTGATTGTGGAAGACATCACAGCCGAGAAGAGAGAACTGGTCCTGAAAAATAAGCAAGAGAAAGCACTGAGCGATTCCAGAGACGAACTCGAGAAGCGCGTGGCGCAGCGCACCCTGGAGTTGAAAACCATCAACGAGCGCCTCCAGAATGAAATAGGAGAACGAGAAACCACCAACAAGCTGCTCCAGCTTGAAGTTGCTCAGCGAATGAAGGTGGAAGATCAACTTCGGGCTTCGCTAAAAGAAAAGGAAGTCCTCCTTGGCGAGATTCATCACCGTGTAAAAAACAATCTGCAAGTCATAATCAGTCTTCTGGCGCTCCAGAGTAGGGCGGTCAAGGATGAAAAGGTCGCCGGTGCGCTGCAGGACAGCCAAAGCCGCGTCAGGTCCATGTCCCTGATTCATGAGCAGCTCTATCGTTCGGGGACGCTTTCGAGAATCGACTACCGTGCCTATCTGCGAACTCTCACGGAAGAACTGCTTCGTTCGTATTCTTCCGACACCGACAGCATATCACTTGAAATGGACGTGGATGAGATCTATCTTGGAATCAGGACTGCTGTTCCGTGCAGCCTGATAGTGAGTGAGTTGATATCCAACTGCCTGAAGCATGCCTTTGGCAGCGAAGGGCCAAAGCACATCAAAGTCTCACTTCGTAGCCTGGCAAACGGCAAGTACAGGCTTATAGTAGGAGACAACGGTCAGGGATTCCCACCGGGTTTCGATTATCGCAATTCGGAATCTCTGGGTTTGAGGTTGGTTAGCAATCTTACTGAGCTGCAGCTTCATGGCACAATGGAACTCCGGACAGAACCGGGAACGGAGTTCAGAATAGAGTTTGAAGCACTGGAGGGCGGCTTGGATACATGAGGCAGGGCCCATGATGGCAGCAAGTGCGGAAATAATGATCGTCGAGGATGAGGTGGTCGTGGCCATGGAGCTGGAAGAAGCTCTCAAAGCCATGGGCTATCGAGTAAACGCTATTGTTTCGTCGGGAGAAGAGGCCATATCGAGGGTGGACAAAGTGCCACCGGACCTCATTCTGATGGATATTAAGCTGCACGGCGATCTCGACGGCATCGAGACCGCGGGGCGAATCCGGGAGCGGCACGATATCCCGGTAGTTTATCTTACAGCCTATGCCGATGAACATAGGCTGAACCGAGCTAAGATGACGGAGCCGTACGGTTATCTTATAAAACCCACTTCCGAACGCGAATTGCGGACCACCATCGAAGTCTGCCTTTACAGACACCAACAAGAAAAGAAGATCAAGGATAGCGCCGTCTGGTTGTCCGCAACTTTGAACATATTGGGAGAAGCGGTTATAGTTAGCGATTCGGACGGCATCATAAAACACATGAATTATTCCGCCGAGACTCTGACCGGCTGGAGCCAAGAAAGCGCTTTTGGGAAACATTTCACCGAAGTATATGTTTTGAGGGACCAAAAGACCGGCGAGATATTGGAGAACCCTGTTCCGATGCCCTTAAAAGCCGGAACGGTACAGGGCAGCGCGAGACATATATTGGTTTCCAAAAACCAAACTGAGATAAATATCGAACATAATGTGGTGCCGGTTCACGATTCCAAAGGAAACCTCACAGGCGTTGTGTTGGCTTTTCAGGATTTTTCCCAGCATGGTGGGGAAACACAGGCCTCATTTGGCCACGCGGCAAATCTATACGTGTCCGCGGCCCTGTACTGCTCGGAAGGACAATATTCGAAAGCGGAGCCCCTGTACCGCAGGGCTCTAATGCTTTTTGAACGAAACCTGGGAAGCGACCATCCCAAGGTCGCCAACGTGCTGACCGACTTGGCCGACGTTTACACAAAGATGGGAAAGCCCGAAGAGGCAAAGAAGCTGGCTGACAGGGCGACTGAAATCAGGCGGAGCCGAAAACAGTTGCAGACTTGACCGAGCAGCAGTATGTGATACCCGAGAATTGAACAAAGATAGCTCCAATAGATATGATAGGTGTTGTTGAGGATGTTTGAATCCGCTTTGAATGTTTCTTCCTGGACCGGAACATGCCGATCTGATATAAGACTGTTTTGGTCATTGTTGGTTCAGCGCTAAGCACCCCAAAAGCGGGTTTTTGACCCTGGGGACAAATTCTGGAACTGAAGGGGGAATTGTGATGAAGAAAATCCTGGTATTATTGACCTTGATGGCTTTTGTGGCTGGAGCCACGGTAGCATTCGCCGTAGACCCGCAGCAACAGAAGCAAATTCAACCCAACATCAAATGCTGTTTTCAGGATGGACAATGTTTGGAAACCAAGGAAGAAAACTGTTCCTTAAAGAAGGGAATAAAAGTTTCCGATTGCAAAGACTGTCCCGGCGTTTGGGGTAAAGGCAAAAAGTAAATCTTTGTGACACCCCGGACCCCGAAGCAATTGTTTGGACTGTGCTAAATTACAAACCTTGGTCTGGGTGAACGCTTTTGCCGAAGAACATAGAGCTTGTAATCGTTTCTTACCCGACGACGGTAGCCCTGATGCTTTTCACGTGACCGAGAAGTAAGGTCCTGGATGGTGAAGCGCCTGGATTGATAGAAAAACGTCGGGAACACCGGCCCGCAGGGGCCCGGCATTCCGGGCCCCTGCGTCACCATGAAACACCTTGCGAAACTCGGCCTTAGGTGCGGGCCCGTTTTGTTGTCTGATGGCGCTCAAGTAAAGCGGTCGAGCTAGATAGCGAGACGAGCCCACAAGTAAGCAGACTCGTTGATATTGTTTCTCAAAGGACACGGTATGCCGTGTCCTTTAGTTTATTAAACTTCGGGTGACGGCATCGACGAATGTGGATTCGTCCCAAATTTCTTTGAATTCTTCTGCAGAAGTGCGCATCTGAATTTTAGGACCTCAACCCGAAGTGGCTATCGCAGGAGGTGTTCATGTCTCAATGTTCCTTAACGCAGTCGGAAGCCTCGAAGAACTGGCCGGAGGGGGTCATTTCGGTCAAGCTCACCATGAACTCATATCTTCTTGCCATGGCAATTGAAGAATCGCTCAACCGCGGAATGAAGCTTTGGGAACTTATTAATTTAGCATTATGGAAAGAATTGGGAGAGCCCGATTTTGACGCGCTGCTGGGGGCGGCCGCCAACATGGAGATCTTTGATGAGGACCCGAAGTGGAAGAAACGGCTGAAAATTGCGGCGCGGCATGAGTTGGCAGTGGCTGAGTTCAGAAAGCAGTTGGTCGTTGAGGATTCCTCGATCGAGGAGCCGGAGCGAGGTGACGGAGTCAAAAGGCCGACCTGAGAATTGCCCCATTGGAGGTTGCCATGCCGATCGTCAACTACAAGTGTCGAGAATGCGGCAAGGAATTCTCGAAGATTTTCTTCACGGCTGAGAATGCGCCGCGGCAATGCCCGGTTTGTAGAGCTTCTGACCCGGAGGAATTGGGTCCAACTTTTCAAGCCGATGAACAGACGGCCCAGAGGGTGATGGGCGTTTCTTGCGAGACCTGCGTAGATTCGGACTCGTGTTCCGCGTCAGGGTCCTGTTCCCCATCAGGATCGTCTTGATGACCGGTAGCGGGGAAGGTCCTTCCCTTAAGAGCCGTTAGCGCGTTAAATCAACGCGGCTCAAAAACAGATTCCCACCAAGGCCGAAACTTAGGTAAGATGTTGCCCCTGGAGAAGGTTCAGGCCGATAGAGTATCCTGCAATTCTGCATTCCGTATTCTGAAGTGCATTGCTTTCAGGAGCGCTACCCTTTGACAAGACCCCAACAACCTTTAGGAAGCCGTTCATATCAATATGCGGTTGCCTCATTGAATTGTGCGAACCCCCGCTTAGGTCGGTTCGCGGTCGACCGCGCAACACTGTCGAGGGCCGACGGCTACCGTGGTACCCTGGCGGCGACGCCGAGGCTCGGTGCTCTCCATGCCTACGTCTGTAGCAGCGACTTGGAATTACACGAAAGAATCTCATCGGTAGGTCAGTTGTCTTCGCGCATATTCATGTCCGTTCTCCAGTGGGCCACGGCTGTTTTCTTGTGTCTTATCCTATCGGCCGCCCCCGCAAGCGCAGCTGATACGACCTTCCAAGAGAGATACAATCTCCCGCAAGCGCCCGAGACCTTGCTCGAGGAGATACTCTCCAGGCCGGAGTTCAAAGAAGATGCGACGCTATCCTTCATAGAAGATCTGTGGCAGCGGTTGTCCGACGAGTTGGCAAGATTGATGGCCCGAATCCTCAAAAGGCTGCCTCTGTCGGCAAGCCCCAAGATTGATGAACACACGGGCTGGCTGATTATGAAGATGCTTTTACTAGGCTCTGCCGCGCTGTTGGTCATCTATATATTGGTACTTGTTTTCGGCCTATTTGCAAGGAGGCGAGCCCTGTTAAACACCAGCGTTATTGGACCTGAATCGGGAGAGGCCGGCGTTTCAGGAAGTCGTGATGCCTGGGATGAAGCCACAAGGTTGGGTGAAAAGGGTGACTACTCGGAAGCACTGATAAACCTGTTCCGGTTCGCCCTGCTCAAGCTCAACGAGCAGGGGATTTTGTTATTCTATCGTGGAAAAACCAATCGAGAAATACTTGAGAGCATCAGCAATGATAAGCTCCGTGAACTTGTTAGAGAAATGATCCCGAGCTTCAACCAGGTACGGTACGGCAACGGCTCCTGCGATCGGTCGGAATACGAACACGTCCGGAGCCTGTGCCTTCGTCTGCCGGAGGGGACGTGACGGTCATGTCTTCTCTGCGCCAAAATTTGATGATTTTCTTGGGCTTTTTGGCAACAGCCGTAATTTCCGCAGCTCTCCTGGGGTCCTCCAGTGACCTGGAGCGGCTTCCTATTCCTTCTTCTTATTCCGCAGCTCCCGAAGGCTGCAAAGCATTGTATATGCTTTTGGAGGAATTCAAGCTTCCTGTCAGCCGGTTTCGCAAGTCGTTCCAGAATCTGGGCTCGCAGCAAAGCGTTCTCATAGTAGTCGATGCAGGGAGAATACCTTTCACTGAACGTGAACTGGCCAAGCTCGAGGATTGGATCAAAAGCGGCAACAAGTTTGTATTCTTTCAAGGAGGATTTTCCAAGGCGGCCAAGAAGGAATCGGCCAGATCAGGAGGGGATTCCTCTTCGACTCGGACTGGACCCGCGCGGCGACTGGCGCTGAAGTTTGGCCTGCGACTGAAAACTTTTCCCGGCGGTTCCCGCGGCAACGTGGATGTTTCTTCCCGGCACCTGGAGGGCATAACCGAGCTTAGCGTATCGAACCTCAATAGATGGACATCTGCTCCCCAAGGCTGGAGCGCCCTGGCTGGTGATGAGGCAGGCCCGGTCGTGCTTGCCAAAGAGATGGGAAAAGGGGAGATGATAGCCGTATCCGACTCTACCATGATTCAAAACCGGTTCATTGGACAAGCGCAGAACGTGAGGCTGGTACCCGCGTTACTGCTTGGCGACGGTCGGCCGGAGCACATATTTTTTGACGAGTATCATCACGGGCATCAAGTCTCGGAAAGCCTGTGGAGCTACGTTGGATCCTCGGTATTCGCGTGGATAATGCTTCAGAGCGTTTTGTTTGTCGGGCTTTTCTTCTATTCCAGAAGGGCCGGCCAAACCGGCAGGTACCGCCCGCTTGACCGTTCCGTGGGAAGGTCTTCCTTGGAACACGTTGATTCGATGGCCAACGTCTTTGCTTCGTGCAAAGCCGGATCTGTGGCGTTGGAAGCGATGCTGCAACGATTCTTGTCAAGACTATCAAAAAGAACAGGTGTGCCGGTGAACGCCATCGAAAAAGGTGGTATTCATAACCGGCTGCCGGGCGACTCCGAGGCCGACGAAATCTCCGATCTTGTGCGAGACTGCCGCAATGCTCTCCAGACCAACGAAGATACGGAGCGGGTGGTGCAACTGGCTGGCAGGCTTGCCAAAGCGCAGCTGAAGTTGGGAGATGGTCTGCCTGGCGAGGGAATCAGGAAGGGGTGGGCCTTTAAACGTTGACGGGTCTGGGGGTTGCGGCAAAATGTTGAGGAATAATATCCCCGTATAGTCGGAGGCACAATGGAAGGTCCTGGACACAACCAAACAGGGATGAAAAGGGTTCAGCAGGCGATGGCCCGTGTCATTATGGGACAGGGGCAGGTGGCGGAACAGACGCTCACGTGTTTTTTGGCGGGGGGGCATGTGCTTCTCGAAGGAGTCCCCGGTCTGGGAAAAACGCTCCTTGCCAAAACGCTTGCCAGACTGATCGACGCGCAATTCCGGCGCATTCAGTTCACGCCGGATCTGCTTCCCAGCGATATCGTAGGAACGCATATTTTCAATGCCAAAACCGGACAATTCGCTCTACATAAGGGGCCGATCTTCACCGAAATTCTGCTCGCGGACGAAATAAACCGCACTCCGCCAAAATCGCAGGCAGCGCTTCTGGAAGCCATGGAAGAAAGGCAAGTAACTATTAATGGAGTTAGGAATCCACTCCCGGACGTGTTTTTCGTAATGGCTACGCAGAACCCCATAGAATACGAAGGGACGTACCCATTGCCTGAAACCCAGTTGGATCGGTTCATGATGAAGGTCATCGTGGACTATCCTCCTCCAGAGGCCGAGCTTGCAGTGGTCCGGAAATACTCGGAGGGAGTTGATCTTCACGATGTGGACGCGCTCATTCCCAAGCCACTCACTGCGAAAAAGGACGTCCTTGACCTGAGGCGGGACCTGCCGAAGATCGTGATCAAGGATGACGTGCTGGGGTACATTCAGCGAATTACCGCGGAAACCCGTGACCCGACCTACGTGCAGTTGGGTGCGTCAACCAGGGCTGCCGTTGCCCTTCTTAAGGCTGCCAGGGCCCTTTGTGCTTTGAGGGGTATGGAATTCGTCTCCCCGGACGAAGTGAAGGACATGGCGCTTCCCGTACTCCGTCATCGGCTGATCTTGAGGCCCGAAGCCCTCATAGACGGGCTGACTCCCGACTACTTTCTCGACAATATCTTGGGTCGCATACCGGTACCCCGATGAATTCAACCAGGGCCGGCAATGGAGATCGCATACGGGGGCTCCCGTTCTTTTTTTCAGGAAGATTTTTCTTCATCTTCGGGTGCGTTTCCGCGGCTCTGATTCCCGGCTATTTTTATTTCCCATTCGGGCTTGCAATCCCGCTGCTCGCAAATGTCGTGCTCCTGCTCGCGGCCTTTTTCGATCTTCTCGCGGGCCCTTCGACAAACGGCATCCTTATTCAGAGACCTTTGCCGTATCCCCTTGCTGTGGACCGCCCAACCGAGGTTGCCCTTGAAATAGCCAATAGGACCGGGAAACCCGTGTCCATCATCATTCAGGACGATGTGCCGCCCCAGTGCCGTACAGAGCATCTTCCGGCGACTGCTGTAGTGCATCCTGCTCAAGACGCCCGTGTCGTTTATCGGGTGACCGCCCTGGAGCGCGGGAGCGCGCGGTTCGGCAATATCCACTTTTGGCTGCCGGGACCGATGGGGCTCGTTTGGAAACGAGGAGAGATTCCGGCCGCTCAGAACATAAAGCTCTACCCAGGGCTGGCTTTGATCGAGCGCCAAAAGCTGGAACTGAGGCGAAGTGTGGCGCAGGAAGCAACGCGCCCGCTCTGGAAAAAGGGTCATGGGACCGAGTTCCACAGCCTGCGAGACTACGTGGCAGGTGACGACTTCAGGCTGATCCACTGGCCAACCTCGGCCAGGAGGGGCAACCCTGTGGTCCGACAGAATCGCGTGGAACGGAGCCAAACCATTTTTATCGTCCTTGACGCGGGGCGGATGATGACCGCCAGAGTGCTGGGCAAAACAAAACTTGACTACGCACTCGATGCAGCCTTGTTGCTGGCTTATGCAGCTCTCAATCTTGGGGACAAAGTCGGCGCCATGATGATTGCCCGGGACGTGCTCTGCCTGGTGCCTCCCGCGCGAACCCCGGATCAGTTTGGCCGCATACTCGATTCCACATACGCGCTGGAACCACGGATGGAAGAGCCTCGATTCTACCTTGCCCTGTCCGATCTTTCCGCGAGATTGAAACGAAGGGCATTGATAGTGTTTTTTACGGACCTTATAGATGAACGCGCGTCGGAGGGGCTGCTTCGGTACAGCTTGGGGCTTCGTCCGCGTCATCTTCCCGTTGTGGTGGCAATGTCGGACACGGAGGTAGCCGCACTGGCGGACAGTGTCCCGGAAGAGAAACAGGATTTGTACCGCCAGGGGGTCGCAGCGGAAATGCTTGAACGCCGCGAGCGTGCCCTAACCCGTCTCAAGTCGGCTGGCGTCCTGGTGATAGACACCCCGCCGAATCGAATGTCGGTACAGGTCCTGGAAAGGTATATGGACATAAAGACTCGGAACTTGTTGTGATGAATATAGTATGTATTTCTAACAAGTTGGAGCAGACCAAAAACAACGCGATTTTATTGACCCATTCAGTGTTTATACGCTTTTGTCTCCACGGGAGATACTATGGTGTCCTGCAAGTCCAGTGTTGACGCGGTCAGGAGAAAGGTTCATACTTGCTCATGACCAGTCACGAAGTCATCAGGCGACTGGAGGCTGACGGATGGTTCAGAATTCGACAAAGAGGGAGCCATATCCAGTTCAAACATGCCACTAAGAAGGGCAAAGTGACGGTTCCTCATCCCAAGAAGGACATGACGATACGGACCGTGAAAAGCATCGAAAAGCAATCGGGGCTCAGTCTCTTATGATCTGAGGAAATCCAAATGGCTGAATACGTTGCATTGTTGAGCAAAGACCCAGACAGCGACTATGGGGTGGACTTTCCGGACTTTCCCGGCTGCGTGACCGCGGCGGACTCTGCCGAGACAGCACGTGAATTGGCCTTGGAAGCTCTGTGCCTCCACATAGAAGGTATGATAGAGGATGGGGAGCCCATGCCTTCGCCGAGCCCCATCGAGAAAATCAGGTCCGATCCTTCCAATAGCGACGCAATTGATGTTTTTCTTGTGACGGTTCCAGATGATCTTATGCTCGCGAGCGGGCAGCGTAAGGGGAAAGACGACGTATTCGAAATGGAAAGCTGTGACTTGTCCTGGAAGAACATAGATGCCCCATGAGGACGCGAACCTCGCGTTTCGCCGGACGGCTCCCCCTGGTGACCGTATCCTACGCGCTAGGCGCCGGCCCCCAAAGCAATGCGTCAAGCGCACGTAATTTCTTTCTCATGGGTGCCACTGCCCAGAAACCCCATTTCGGCGATGGCAACTGAATAAGAAACAAATCCTGTGGCTTCGTGGCGCTATTTGACCGTCCAGGACAGCCCGTAGGATGCGGTGAGAAGCGAACCGCATCGATCGTGTCGTCTCAGACAGGGCAGCGGTTCACATTCTTCACAGCACCTACCAGGGTTACTTTACCGTCCAGGACAGCTTGCCCAGTGGCCCCCAGTCCCCTTCGTACTTTCCGGGCTTGCCGGGAATCATGTTGCCCATTGCGCCGGTGATTAAGATCTGTCCGGGATCTATGGTCCAGCCCTGCTCCACAACGCCATTTACAAGCCAAAGCAAGGCCTTCCATTGATCGCCCAGGGTGTCTGCGGCCTTACCGTGGTTCACCACCGTTCCATCACAGGTAAGGGTGACGTCGACTTTGGACGCGTCAACCTTGTCCACCGGGACCCTCGGGCCGATGATGTACTTGGCCGACGATACCGCGTCTACAATAATGTCCGGTCCTTTGAGGTTCTGCATGTCCGCGAATCGGAGGTCAGGCAACTCCACGGCCGGAAAGACCTCTTTGATCATTTTTTTCAGAGACTCCACATCCTTGACCGGCTGGCTGATCTTTTGGCCGACCACGTACCCGACTTCATTCTCTATAAACAACCGAACAAAGTCTTTCCTGTCCACAACAGCGCCAGGTCCCAGTTCGCCGGAATGGAATAGCGGGCCCAGCAAAGCGGCACTGACGCCGAACCTCTTCTGGCCGGCCTCGGAGGTTAGACCTGCTTTGAACCCGCTGACGGTGTCGCCCTTAGCAATGATTGCCTTTGCCAAGCTCTTTTGCAGTTTGTATGCTTTGTCCGCGGTGAGGTCAGGGAGTTTTGCGGACGGGAGAGCGAACTCTTTCACCGCAGCGCGTGCTTCCACTATGGCGTCAACGACCTCTTGGTCGCCGGCCGGCGCAATGTCCAGAAAAAGAAAACAGCTACAGATCAGGCTCAACAGCAAGATCATCAACTTTTTCATTACAAACCCCCTTTTGTAAGCCGTTCGTCGTGTGGAAATCCGTCGGGCCGTCTATTCTCCGGGGATCGTCAACATGTAGCCGACCCCTTGTATGGTCTTTATGTACTCGGGTTTAGTAGGATTGTCTTGTAACTTTGATCTGAGATGCTGAACGTGAACATCAATGGCACGGCTATCCTTATAAAGCTCTCCTTCGGGCCAAAGCGCAAGTCGAATAGCCCGCCTTTCAAGGACTTTTCCCGCGTTCCTGGCCAGCAGAAGAAGCAGACGAAATTCCCGATGCGTCAGGGAGATCTTTTCCCCCACCCTCCAGACCGTGTTTTTGCCTGTATCAATTCTTAGATCGCCAATTTCCAACACTTCTTCAACAGACACAGGGGTCGGCCGCCTCCGCAGACAGGCTCGCACTCTAGCGGACAACTCCAAATAGTCGAAAGGTTTCACCACATAATCGTCCGCGCCGGTTTCCAAACCGAGAACTTTGTCCGGAACCCTATCTCTGGCAGTCAACATGATGATAGGCACCTGTGATTTCTCTCTGATAGAGCGGCAAACCTGAATGCCGTCAATGTCCGGAAGGGAAAGATCCAGTATGATAAGGTCCGGTCGGGCGCGTTCAAACAGCTGCAGGGCCTCTCGGCCTGTCACCGTGGAAAGAACCTGATATCCGTCCAACTCAAGATTGTCCTTGAGAATCGTGAGGATGTCGGGATCGTCATCAACTAAGAGTATCTGGCAGGATTCCATGTGATCCCTGTTTGGGGAGTGTAAAGACGAACCGACTCCCCCTGCCCGGCTCGCTCTGTACCCGGATGTCACCACCATGAGCTTTGACTAGTCCTTTGCAGATTGCCAAGCCGATGCCGGATGAGCCGCGAAGCATCTTATCCCGATTGTGTGCCGGGACTTGATAGAACTTTTCAAAAACCGCAGCGTGATATTTTGGATCTATACCCGGCCCTTGATCCTCGACCGAAACCATCGCCTTGTCGTCGATGGACTCCAACTTTACAACAACCGTGGCGTGATCCGGCGAAAACTTTATCGCATTTGACAACAAATTGACCAGAACCTGGCAAACCCGTTGTTGGTCGAAATTCATCCAGATGTCTTCTGCTGCGTCGAGGACCACGTCCACTGATTTCTTTTGCGCGATAGCATGTTGAGAAAGTATTGCGTCTTCCGCCACTTCCTTCAACGAAGCCTGTTCGAAGTTGAAGTCCAGTTGGCCCGCTTCCATTTTGGAGAAGTCCAGGAAATCAACTACAATTTTGATGAGATGGTTCGAGTTTCTCTTTATGATGTCCAGATACACGGGGTCCGAGCAGGAAGATTTTCTTTCAAGGGTATCCACCGCGCCTTTGATACTTGTCAAAGGAGTGCGCAACTCGTGGGAGACATCGGAGAAAAAGTCCGACTTTGCCCTGTTCAACTGCTCAAGCTCTCTATTGGCTGTCTCGAGGCTTTTGTTGGTTTCGGAAAGGTCTCTCGTGGCCTCGTCGATCTTACGCTCCAATTCTTCGTGTTGGTTTTTCATTTTTTCGTCAAGCAGATAGCAGAAATCTGCGATCTCCTTGAGTTCATCACCTTTTTCCCCGAGGCTACGACCGCCTTCATTCAAGCTGAGCCTGCTCATTGAAGCTCTAATATCCCCTATGCGCTTGAAAACCAGCGTCCGGGTCGCGAGAAACAGCAACGCTATCAAGGAGCCTCCAAAAACCAGTCCTCCACCCAACAGAATGGCTTTATTCTCATTAATTGCCACTCGCGCCTCATCCATGGGTATGAAAACGCTAAGACACCCTCCCACGTCGCCCGGTTTGTAACCCTGAACCATATGACACTGGACACAATTGTCACTTACATAAAGCGGCGCGATATACCGAAGAATGGTTTTGCCGTCCTTCTGTTCGGTCCTGAAAATCCCCTCCGTCTGAGAGGAGCGAAAAAGGTTGAGCGCCTCGGTCTCCAATTCATCCGGAACGTTGTTCGGGTTGAGCCTATCGGTATTTGTCAGTTTAAATGAATACGCCCCGCCTTTCGCGGCGCGATCGGACAAATGTTTGGTGACCACGGACGGGCTTAAATGAGTGTAGACAGAGCCGTCCGCAGCCACCATGTCGGGGTCTTTGAGAAAAGGATTCGATTGCACTTTGTCGGTTTTCGGAATCAAAACCGTGTTGTGGTCCGCGACCCACTGGCGAGTCAACACAACTTGCTTATGAAGAATTATGGCTTGCTTCTTGACCTGCTCCATTATATGATTCTCTTGTTGCCTGGAAAACCATAGAAATACTAATACGAATACTACTGCGATGGTCACAGAGCTGCTCAAGAGAAATTTCAGAGAGATCTTGTGACCGGTAAATGTTTTCAAGCCGCTGAGCATTTGTGACGCAAATCCGATATGGTATTGAAGTGCAGAAGATCAAGAGGTCAAGTGAATAAATTCTATGGTCTTTGCGACCCCTTGTCAATCAAGTGGGCGGTTGCATTGAGGTCGCCGAATTTTACAGTTTCTTTACAAACTTTTACACCAAGCTTACGACGTTCCGTGTAACATTGATTTGTGGTGAGAGTTAACGCCTTGCATGCCGGAGGGCATATTGGCAGCCAAAAGAGATGGTCTGCACGATGGTTTTGGATGCCGTAGAGCCTGATCCGGCATAGCCCAAGTCTTCAAAAGCACTAATTGGAGGGATACAGGGAGTGGATGCCATGAGAAAACTTCTCATCCTGGTCGCACTGGGGCTTTTGGTCTGTTCTCATCCGGCTGTTGCCGCGGTAAAGGTAGACCCCAAACTTTACGGGTCACCTGAAGGGCAGGTTTGCATCAAATGCCATGAGCTGAAGACTCCGGGGCTCCACAAATTGTGGCGGTCAGGGAAAATGGGGCAGGCAGGGGTCAATTGTTACGATTGCCACAAAGCCGAAAAAAAGACGGAGAAGGCGCCGGGAGACACGGACGGCTATGACCATCGAGGCTTTTGGATAGCAACACTGGTGAGCCCCAAGGATTGTTCGCGCTGCCACAAAGAGCAGTTCGAACAACAACAGGTGTCCCACCACGCCAAGGGCGCGGACATTTTGAATTCCGCGGACAATTATCTGGGCACGGTGCTAGGGGGGGCTGCCGCAGTGGCCACCGGTTGCCGCCAGTGTCACGGCTCCAACATAAAGGTGCTGGCAAACGGCAGGCTCGACCCGACCACTTGGCCCAACACGGGAATCGGCCGCATTAACCCCGACGGAAGCAAAGGGAGTTGCTCAGCCTGCCACACCCGGCACGGCTTCTCCAAAGAGCAGGCGCGGCGACCTGACGCGTGCGGCAAATGTCACCTCGGCCCCGACCACCCACAGATCGAGGTGTACAACGAATCCAAACATGGCATTCTGTATCAGGCTCACAGAGATAAAATGAACATGGACAAAGGTGAGTGGGTGGTCGGAATCGATTATCAAGATTCAGCGACCTGCGCCACTTGTCACATAGGCGCCACGCCTAATCAAGCAGCCACACACGATGTCGGAACACGCATTTCTTGGACTTTGCGGCCGGCCATTTCGAAAAAGCTGACCCAATGGAAGGACCGCAGAGAAAAGATGAAGGACGTCTGTCGTCAGTGTCACGGTGATTTCATGATTGACGGCTTCTACAGCCAGTTCGATGACTACGTTGAGCTGTACAATAACAAGTTCGCAATCCCAGCCACCAATGTCCGACAGAAATTGATGGATATGGGCAAGATTTCCAAGGCTGACTTCGACGACAAGCTGGACTGGACCTACTGGGAACTGTGGCATCATGAGGGACGCCGCGGCCGACACGGTGCGTCCATGATGGGACCCGACTACGCCTGGTGGCACGGTCTCTACGAGGTGGCCAAGCACTTTTATGTCAATTTTCTCCCTGAGGTGGAGAAAATCATGGGAGGCAAGGACCAGGCCGCGCCCATCCTTAACGAATACGTTTTCAAAGACCCGCAGCACAAATGGTACAAGGACGGTATGAGCAAAGAAGAGCTGCAGAAACTGGATGAGTTCTACAAGAAGAGGTACGGCGGAAAAGAAGTCAAGTAGCGGTCGAGGCCGCCGGCCTCCAGATGTAAGGGCGGATTCATGAAAAGAATCATCCGAATCCCAAGAAATGCTCTCGTGATGCTCCTGGCGGTTCTGTTGGGTCTGTGCGTCCACTTCGGAATAGGTGGCGCCCAGTCCCCAATTCAGAGACCGACAGAGGCCCCGCCGGAGGAAGTGGCCCCACCGGGTCCTGATGAATTCCCGGTGCCGATCAAACCCCTTCCAAGAACCATTACCCCTTGCCGTGCATGCCACGGTCCGGAGAAGGATTTTCCCGTCAATTTCAAGAGGCGGGAAGATCTCCTTGTCCATCGGAACGTAAAGCTCAATCACGGCGGAGTTCGGGTCTGGTGCCTGGATTGTCACAACCCCGACGATCGCAACTATCTTCTGCCGCTTAGTGACGGGAATTTGATCGGCTTTGAGCACTCATATCTTTTGTGCGGCAAGTGTCACGGAACCAAATACCGCGACTGGCGAAACGGCATCCACGGCCGGAGGACGGGAAACTGGAACGGAGAGAAGAGTTATTACCTGTGCATCAGTTGCCACGATCCACACTCTCCGAAATTCAAGCCCATAGAGCCTATGCCCCCTCCGCATAAGCCCTGGACGCCCAAGGAAAAGGTAGCAAGCCATTAAAGGTTCAGATCCATGAGCGACACGCAGGACAGTCTTACGAAGAAAGCTCCAATCTCTCCGGATGGCCCCGCCCCCGATCAGGCGGAAGGATCGCTACCCGCCAAAAGGCAAGCCGTGCTCCCTGATCGGCGAACCTTTCTTACCGGGATCGCCGGCCTTCTGGGAACCATGGCTGTAAGTTCCTGCACGTGGCAGGAGTTCTTTCAACAACAGTTTCAAAGAATGACCAAGAAGGAGATCGAACAGACCGTAGACCGGTTACAGGCCGAGTACAAACAGAAATACGGGAAGGACTTCGTGGTAGGGACGGAAAGCCCTATCGACGGCACTCTGTTCGGATACGCACTCGACATCCAGCGTTGTATCGGATGCCGGAGATGCGTTTACGGCTGTGTGGAAGAAAACAATCAGTCGCGAGACCCTCAAATTCACTATATCAGAGTCTTGAGGTTCCGAGACGGGAACATGGACCTCGAGGAATCCAACATCTATTACGATCCGGAAGAAGTGCCCGAAAAGGGGTACTATTACATGCCCGTCCAGTGCCAACACTGCGCGAACGCTCCCTGCACGAAAGTGTGTCCGGTAAGGGCCACCTGGACCGAGCCTGACGGTCTGGTAGTCGTGGACTACAACTGGTGTATAGGGTGTCGTTACTGCATGGCAGCTTGCCCGTACATGGGGCGGTGGTTCAATTTCGCAGAGCCTGTGATACCCAGCGATCAGGTAAATCCCGTTACCCATTATCTGGGAAATCGTCCTCGGATGCGTAATGTAGTGGAAAAATGCACCTTCTGCATTCAGCGGGTCCGTGCGGGCAAGTACCCCAAGTGCGTTGAGGTCTGTCCGGTGGGAGCCCGCAAGTTCGGCAATCTCCTCGATCCGAACAGCGAGATCAGTACCATCATCAGAACCAAGCGAGTTTTTCGCCTGAAGGAAGATTTGAACACTCAACCGAAATTCTATTACTTTTTCTCCATCTGACAGGTGAGGCGCGTCATGGCGAGATTCGGATTCATATCCGAGGTTGGCAGAAGGCTGGCGAAAGGTCCAACCGTATACTACGCGTGGGTCGGAATCCTCCTGATCCTGGCGGCAACAGGCATTGTGGCGTACACCAAGCAGCTCCAGCAGGGGCTGATCGTCACGGGGATGACCAGTTACGTGTCCTGGGGCTTTTACATAGGCAATTTCACTTTTCTGGTCGGTGTTGCGGCAGCCGCGGTCCTCCTTATAATACCAGCGTACCTGTACGACTTCGGTCCCATAAAAGACATTGTTATTGTCGGGGAAGCACTGGCGGTCAGCGCTCTGGCCATGTGCATGATGTTCGTGACCGCGGACTTGGGCAGACCGGACAGAATCTGGCACCTGTTACCGGGCCTCGGGATACTGAATCTCCCTCGGTCTATGCTTGGATGGGACATCGTGGTTTTGAACGGTTACATGTTCCTCAACCTGATCATCCCTGGTTACATCCTCTGGCAGGCCTATCATGAGAAGCCCGCGGACATGCGGTTCATCTTGCCGTTCATTTTGCTATCGATTCCGTGGGCAGTCAGCATCCACACAGTAACCGCGTTCATATACAACGGGCTGGCTGCGAGGCCATTTTGGAACGCGTCTATTCTTGCCCCGCGGTTTCTGGCGTCCGCTTTCTGTTCCGGCCCCGCACTGGTGATCCTCCTGTACCAGATAGTCCGAAAATATTCGCGATTCCACGTCAAGGACGAGGCGCTGTTCAAAATCGCTGAAATGATCTCCATAGCCATGGCCATTAACCTGTTTCTGCTCTGTGCCGAGTTCTTCAAGGAGCTTTACTCGGATACCCATCATTTGTCTCCTCTGCAGTATCTCTACGTGGGGCTTCATGGCAAAGGCGTTCTCGTTTCCTGGATCTGGTTCGCCACGGCCTTCAACCTGGTCGCTTTCGTCATTTTCATAGTTCCTGCGACGCGTAAGAATTTCGCCACCCTGAATTTCGGCTGTGTGCTTACTATAGTGGGAATTTGGATCGAAAAAGGCATGGGATTGATTATTCCGGGGTTTATTCCCGCTCCTTTGGGAGAGGTCTGGGAGTATGTTCCGACCACTATCGAACTGCTTGTAACCATTGGCGTTTGGTCTATTGGCCTGCTGATATTGACGTTTATCCTGAAGATCATTGTGCCCATTGAAACGGGCGAATTCACGCAAAGGACAGTAGCGTCAACGCGGCTCGGGCCGAGCGGAGTGGTGGCATGACGGGAACATGGGAGACCCAAGAGATTCCTGCCAACGGATGTAGGAAGAATGCGGCGCGGCTGATCGCCCTGTCTTCCGTGCTGATTATTCTCCTGCCGCTCATCGTCATGGCGCAAGACAAGGCAAAGGCCCCCGACGACCTGAATTCCCTGCTCAAAGACCTGGCCAGTTCCGATCCGGCCGTCGCCATGCAGGCTGCCAAAGCGGTCAAGAGCCAAAGGTCGGTCGCGAAGGAAACTGTGCCGGCTTTGGCCAAGGCGATCAGGCATCCGAACGAAGTCGTTCGTATGACGATCATAGAGGCGCTTTCCGAACTCGGACCCGAGGCCGCGCCGGCTGTCCCTGCATTGACGGAAGCGCTTAAAGATGAAGACCCGATGGTACGGGAAGCCGCGGCACTGGCTCTTTTTGGCGTAGGGAAAGCGTCAATCCCTTCAGTGCCTTCTCTCGTGCAATGCCTGGGTGATCGCAACAAAAAGGTAAGGGATGCCGTAATCCTCGCACTGGTGAGCTTGGAGCAGGCTGCCCTGCCCGCGCTCCTGGGAGCGCTCGGCAGTAAAGATCCGATGGCAAGAGATACGGCCGCACAGGCATTGGGCAGAATGGGGGCTGCAGCCGTGCCGGATCTCGTGGCTCTCTTGAAAAAAAGCGACCCGAATGCCTCACCGGCTGCTTCAAAGGCACTAGCGGAAATTGGGGAACCAGCTGTTGAGCCCTTGATAGAGGTTCTAACCACTGGAAAGCAACCGGCCGCGACTCTGGCGGGACATACTCTCGCAGCGATAGGTTCCTCCGCGGTTCCGGCACTTGTCGAAGCTCTGAAAAGGAAGCGGTAAGAAGCCTTGGATATGAGGCGACGCATGCTTCGCTGTCGCCGGCCCGGATGACCGAGTAATGACACTGGCCAAAAAAGTTGCACATGTGCTGTCCTTCAGAGTCGAAGGAGGAGGAAAGACGATGAAAAAGGCGGTCTATTTCCTGATGATATTTGCTCTCTGTTTCGGCCCTTCAGTGCCTGCGGGGAGCCAAGATAAGGACTGTCCCGACTGCCCGAAAACCTCACCCATGAGTGTCCTGGACCCCAAGTGGAAGGAATTCAAGGCGCCGCCTCTAGCACCGGGCGAACTGCCTGATTGCCATCGCGTGCAGTTCGGCAAGCAGGATTGCATGGAATGCCACAAGAAGGAAACCCCCGTGGGATACAACCAGTGGCTGGGCTCCAAGCACGGAATAAATAGCGTAAAATGCGGCATTTGCCACGGCGATGTAAACAATTACAGGGCCAGGCCCGACAAGGCGGTGTGTATCGGATGCCATTCCGCACAGGTTAGTCACATGCCTGAACACGCTCTTGTTACCAATTGCTCCTTTTGCCACAAAGGCCACTGGTTCACCGTGCACAAGATTCAGGCTTACGAGAAATTCGCTCCAGGACGAGAGCACCGCTTCAATGTCCCGGGATTCTAGATTCGTCCGACCAGGTTACTCAGTTCTTTGGAGGACATCATGAATATGACTCGAAGAGAGATGATTAAACTGTCTGCAGCCGCATTCGCTGCAAGCGCTCTCAATATACCTTTTGCCGGGGCCGCCGGCGCCGCGGAAGACATCGTCGTGGACAAGTGGATCAAAGGCGCCTGCCGGTTCTGCGGTACCGGCTGCGGAGTGTACGTTGGGGTCAGAGAAGGCAAAGTGGCCGGTATCAGAGGCAATCCACAGGCCGCCACCAACTTCGGGTTCCTGTGCGTCAAGGGCTTCAAAGGGTACATGAGCATGTACCATCCGGACCGCCTTCAGCACCCCATGATCCGCCAGGGAGACGGTAAGTTTAAGAGGGTCTCCTGGGATGTGGCTTTGGACACTGTTGCCAGCAAGTTCAAGGAGTTACAACAGAAGCACGGCAAAGACTCCGTTGCCTACTATGGTTCCGGCCAGTGCATGTCCGAAGAGAGCTATACCTTCAATAAGCTGTGGAAAGGCGGGTTCCGTTCCAACATGGTGGAAGGCAATCCGAGGCTCTGCATGGCTTCCGCCGTAGGCGGATACGTCACGACCTTCGGGACCGACGAGCCGGCCGGCTCGTACGCGGACATAGAAAAAGCGCGGACGTTCTTCATCGTCGGCTCCAACATGTCGGAGTGCCACCCGATTATTTTCCGCCGCGTGGCCAGGGAGAAGCTCAAAGACCCGGAGAAAATCAAAGTCATAGTTTGCGAGCCGAGATTGACCTCAACGGCTCGAATTGCAGACGTATGGCTCCCGGCAGACCCGGGCACCGACCTGGCGGTCTTCCATTGCATGGCCCGTGAGATCGTAAAGAACAACTGGGTTGATAAATGGTATATCGACAACCTCTGCAGGTTCACCACCGGCACCCAGGAAGTGGACTTCCAGGCGTACTCCCAGTTTTTGGAACAATTCACTCCCGAGGCGGTCGAGAAGCTGACCCGATGCCCGGCGGCTAACATCAAGGAAGCCGCTCGGCTGTTCGCAACCCAGACCCCGACGATGAGCCTGTGGACAATGGGCCTCAATCAGAGGACTCGGGGCGTCTGGGCCAACAACCTGATTCACAACCTGCACCTCATTTCGGGCAACATCTGCAAGGAGGGGGCGGACTCCTTTTCTCTCACCGGCCAACCGAATGCATGCGGTGGAGTTCGCGAGACCGGTTCCCTTTGCCACCTTCTGCCCGGCACGCGGCCGGTCGCTAATCCTGAGGTAAGGGCTCAAGTGGAGAAAGCATGGAACATCCCCGCGGGCTCAATCGACCCCAAACCCGGATTCCACACCATGGAAATGTTCGACAAACTGGGGGCCGAAAATGACGCCCAAAAACCCCTTAAAGGAATGCTGGTCTGCACCACGAATCCGGGCCAGTCGCTTCCCAACGGCCATAAGTACTTCAAGGGGATGAAAGACGCGTTCCTTGTGGTCCTGGACATATTTCCCACCCGCACCACGCAGTTTGCGGACGTCTTGTTGCCCGCGGCTTTCATATATGAGAAAGGCGGTGTGTACGGCTGTTCCGAAAGAAGGAGCCAGCTGACCGGCAAATGCGTTGAGCCGCCCGGGGAGGCCAAGCCCGATTTGTGGATCGCTGCCCAGCTTGCCAAAAGAATGGGTTTGGAGAAACTTATTCCGTGGAATTCGGACAATATCCCGGCTTCCTACAAAATGGCGTGGGACGACTACCGCGAATGCGTCAAAATGACGGAGCACACACTGTACGGCATAACTTACGACCGTCTCCTGAAGAGCGAGGAGGGTCTCCAGTGGCCCTGCCCCGACGTCAAGAGTCCGGGAACCGCAAGGCGATACGTTCGGGGTCATGACCCGCTGTTAAACATGCCGGAAATTGTCAAAGTTCCCCCGCAGGCCCTGATTTATTTCTACGGTGACCAGAAGCATCAGGGCAAGGCAAACGTCTTCCTCCGGCCCTACAAAGGAGCGGAAGAGCCGCCTGATAAGGATTATCCATTCTTCCTAACGACCGGCCGAGTCATCGAGCAGTGGCACAGCGGCACCATGACCATGCGAGTACCGGAAATCGCTCGCGCCCAGCCGAACGCTTACGTGGAAATAAACCCAAAGGACGCGGAGGCCTATGGCATCAAAAATGGCGACCTTGTTAAGATCATCAGCCGCCGGGGGTTCAACGTTTTGCCCGCTCACGTGGTGAAGATTTCGCTCCCTGGAATCCTCTTCGTCCCGTGGTTCGATCAGGATTGGGATCGAATGATAAACAGGGTCACCATCGACGCGTACGACGAAGGGTCCAAACAGCCTGAATTCAAGATCTGCGCGGTGAAAATGGAGCGCGTCGGAGATCCCAAGGATGTGGCCGACATGAGGATAATCTCCAGCGTGGACGAACCTTTCCCGGAAAAGGTTTGATGCTCGGAGGAATTTGCGGGGAGACCCTTCTGCAAAGACGGGAATGCAAGCATCTATACTGGTTGTGAGAACTCTTTTTCCGATTCGGGAGGACGACAGTTCGTCATTCCTGCGGAAGCAGGAATCCAGTCCCGCGTCTCGCGGGATTCCCTGGGTTCCCGCTTTCGCGGGAACGACGGGTGAGCAAAACAGTAATGGCAGGGGAGCCGTTGGGGATCAACGGACATTATTCTTGGCAATCGATCTAATAAGAGATGGGTTCTATGGTCATTACAGGAAGCGCCTTGCTGATAAAGCCTGGCTCCCATGAAACAGTGCTGGAGCGGCTGAAGGATTTCCCGGAGGTGACTTTTCACGTGAAGTCACAATCCGGATTGGAGCTGGTGGTAAATCTCGAAGCTGAAGATCATGAGGCCCTGGAACAACTTTGTTACCGGCTGCGGGAGAGCATACCTGAAATCGTAGATATTGCTCACGTTTATGTCAATTTTGAAGAGGAAATCGAAAAGATCGAATCAGGCAAGATTGACAAGACCATGCTGCGTAAGCCAAAATTTGACAGGTAGATTCCCAAGCTTTTCGAAAAGAACGATTTTCTACTAGAAGAACACCTTGAATCCCAATATAAGAGAATTTTTCCAAAGGCTATTCGGCTCACGCGAAAATCCCTTGACCAACAACTACCGGGAAAATCGCCTCCGCCCACCCGGCGCGGTGGACGAGAAACGGTTCATGGCGCTTTGCATACGATGCAATCGCTGCCTGGAAGTTTGTCCTTACAATTCCATTAAACGCGCCGGACTGGGAGCCACCATAGGCACTCCGTACGTTTTGCCAGAACACAAGGCGTGCTACCTGTGCATGGCTTGCTGCCGGCTCTGCCCTACAGGCGCTTTGGACAAGCTGCTGAAAAACCCTGAAGATGTAGCGATGGGCAAGGCGAGGATTGACCCGACGATCTGCTACAGCCATCTATTCCTGGAGCATGACGTTCTGCCCGAAAACACCGGCACAAAAATCGGGGCATTGTGCAACACCTGCTACAATGTCTGTCCTCTTGCGGATAAAGCGATAGCGCTGAAGGATAATCTCTTCCCGGTCATTCTCGATGGTTGCGTGGGTTGCGGAATCTGCGTGGAAAGATGCCCTACCAGACCGCGCCGCGCGGTCAATGTGATCCCTGCGGGCCTCGGACGAGCCGACGAAGCGGGCTTCTACTTCCGCAGGGCCCGCAAACATCATGAAACCACCCTATCGACGGAGAGACCGAGTGGCTCCCAGGCATTAACAGGGGAGCAGTTACTGGAAATGAAATCCAAAATTCAAGGCTCCTCGGAAGCGCCCAAATTCCAATTCCCATTTGAAACACCTAAAGGTATCGAGGGCTGGGACTAATGTACAGGCCCTATCGCCGCATTGTTCAGATAGGCGTCTTCGCCGTGATGTTTTTGATTCCCGTTCTTAATCTGTACGAGATCTACGCGGTCACAGGAACCTTCTACGCAATCAACATAGGCGGTCTGGGAATCGCCGACCCGGTGGTGATTTTCCAGGCCGTTTTCGCTTCCGGGGAATTGACCATACCACTGCTTACGGCAGCAATCTTCCCGGTGTTTCTGGCATTGTTGTTGGGACGCGTATGGTGTGGTTGGATGTGCCCTTATCACCTGCTCGCGGATGCCGCTGCCTGGTTACGCGGCGCTCTTGTGCCGAGGGTCCTTGGAAGAGAATTAGATCAGAAGCTGGCTTTGCCTGTTGCCTTGCCGGCCAACATCTGCCGGTTCGGTTTTCTGATTGCGGGCACCGTGATAGCCGGAGCTATTGGCATCCCGGTGCTAAATTACGTCAACGCTCCGGCAATAACCAGCACTGAAGCAATGATCTTTGTAAAAGAGCGGTCTCTTTCTCTGGAATTCGGCTTTATTGCCCTGTTGATGCTCCTGGAGGTTTCTTTCCTTCCGCGCTTCTGGTGCAGGCTCTTTTGTCCCACGGGCGCTTTGGTTTCTCTTTTTCGGACCCGTTTTACCCTTCATGTGGGGACCGACATCAAGACCCCAAAAGCCCCTTGCTGCAAGGAAAACCTTTGTTCCCAGGCTTGTCCTATGGGATTGAAGCCGTTCCGGGAAGGCAGAGACCTTTTGTGCACCAATTGCGCCAGGTGCATAGACGCGTGCCGGAGTGGCTCTCTCCACGGCAGATTGAGGTTCAAAGGATTCTCTGTTCAAGGATGATGGAGAGCGAACCGGCTTTGACAAAAGCGCTTATATGGATTCTCAAAAATGGTGGTCGATAGCAGTTCTCGAAGGTTTTCGCGGATTGCCTCCCGGGTGCCACGGACCTGGGCTCCGGCAGGTCCGTGCCGCCTTTCTTGGGAAACAGCAAGGTTGCCCCATGCATTGAACACCACATTGAAAAGCGAGCCGATGGCACGGTAAAGCTAGGAATCTTCCGAGTTGTTGTGGCGATAGAACCGGCAGGAAGCACGGACCTGGTAGGACCCAGGTCCGTGGCACCCAATACAGAAGGCATCGTTTGACAGAAGAGGCTCCTACGGTTTTTTCTATAGTGATTCTCAAAAGTTTTTTCCGAATGGAGTCGCACTGCTGGACAAGCCGGCAGTGGCACCCCATTTGGGTGCCCCATTGGTAGGATTCAGACCGAAAACAACCGAACTTATTCAGGGCCGATACATTATTCAGCCCTGAGAGCATCCACGATCTTCAGCCTGGACGCCCTCCAGGAGGGGAGCATCCCGCCTACGAACCCCATAGCAAGTGCAAATCCTAAAGCGTACAGTGCAATCGACGCGGTAAGGTCGAAGCCAAAGGCCAGTTCCGAGAAAGTTGCCCAATTAACAGTCGAAATGGTAAGGAATTGCAGCAACGACCCGGCTCCGATTCCTGCCGCACCTCCGATAAGGCCTAGAAAAAGCGACTCAGTCAGAAAAGCGGCCAGTATATGTCGCCTGGGAAATCCCAGGGCCCTGAGAGTGCCTATCTCCGCGGTCCGGTTGGCTACAGCGGTGTACATGGTTACCATTGCACCGAGGATCGCGCCAATGCTAAAGAACACCGTCATGGCCACGCCCAGTATGCGGATGAACCGGGCCATCACTTCTGACTGCTCCCTGTAGAATTCGATTTCGCGTTTTACCTGAACCGTCAAGCGCGGATCGGTTTCCAATTGCTTCTTCAGATCGTTAAACGCGTCCTGCCCCGGTACCTTCATAATGATGGCTGAGAAAAGATTTCGGCGAAAAGCAGCCATCAGTTGATCCACGTCGACCCAAAGCTCCGAATCAAAAGCCGTCCGGCCCGCGTCAAGTATCCCCACTATGGTCCAGTCCGTCATCGCAAAGCGCAATGTGCCGCCAAGAGACGCCCCTTGGATTCTCTCCGCGATGCTCTTTCCGGCTATCACTTCCTGGGTGCCTGGACGTATGTTTCTTCCTGCAATCAACTTGACCTGCGGCCTTAGGTTCATGCCCTGCGGACCGATACCCCGAATCACCACGTTGGCGGGTTTGTTGGCATCCTTTTTGGGCAACGTAACCAGTACCAGTGTTTCTTTCGAAGCGATGGGATCTCCCGCGGCCGTCTGAGCCACTTGCGGCTGGACCACAATGATATCCGCGGGCAAGCGGTCGATCACACTGGAGACTTCTGTTTCCGCTGCGGCTCTCAGAACCACGGCGTTGTCAGGAGATCCGGTGTCCACCAGGGTTTGCTCCAGCCCTTGCGCCAGCATTAAGACAGCCGCAAAAACAAAGGTCACCAAGGCCATGCCGCCAGCGGTGAGCATGGTGGTGAATCGCCTTGTCCACAGGTTTCTCCAGCTATAGTTGAACGGTACGGCCATTGGCTGTTATTTCATGGCTTCTTCGAGGGAACTCGATTCGAGGCTGACTGCAAACACATCTGAGAATGCGGAGGCTATTGCCTTCCGAACCTCCCCGATCTCCACTGCGGGGGACATAAGTTGATTCAGGCTTACCATCCCTACATCGGGCATTCCGCAAGACACAATCAGTTCGCACGGATCTAGCGGAAGGTCAATATTGATGCTGAGTCCGTGGGAAGTCATGCGCCTTTGTATTCTTACACCGATGGAGGCTATTTTCTCCATAGGCCCCACCCATACGCCTACCTTTCCGGGTTGCCTAAATCCTTCCACTCCAAAGGCTGCCAGGCATCTTATGATGGTTTCTTCCAGATATCGGACGTAATCTCTCACCGATAGCTTGAGTCTTCGCAAATCCACAATAGGATAGCAGACCAGTTGGCCCGGGCCGTGGTAGGTCGCTTCCCCTCCGCGATCGGTCTTGAACAGTTCGACCCCCCGTTGGCCAAGAGCGTCGGCCGAAACCAGCAGATGAGACTCATCTCCTCGAGTCCCAAGGGTCACGGTGGGCGGGTGCTCCAGGATCAGCAGGACGTCAGGCCCGCCCTGGGAGATCTTTTTTTCAACCAGGCCGCGCTGGATTTCAAGAGCCTTTGAATAATCTGTGCAAGGAAGTTCAATAAGGAGCATTTGCATGACATATGTCTGTGTGCACGCTCAAGCACCTTGCTCATGGATACTGGGCACAGCCCCACTCTTCAATCTGTGCGCAGTGTCGCAAGGCCGTCATTTCCCAAATCTGGTGATGACCTTCGGAAGAAAGCCGGCAAAGCCTCTCTCCGCCGGGGCTTCCCCCATGGCCGCTTCGAGGACCCGGTGTACCGTGCCATAAATGGGAGCTTCCGCTGCTAGCGGAAGCTCCCATTTACGGCAAGAATACAGAAGTTTTTGGGGAGGGGTGCGGGGAGGCCCTTTTTACAAAAAGGGCCTCCCCGCAAATTCCTCGTTCTCGCATCTGTTTACTACACCTTCTCCACTATCAACGCCGCGCCCATGCCGCCGCCCACGCAGAGCGTGGCCAGTCCGCGTTTCACATTCGGGCGTTTCTTCATCTCATGGAGCAGGGTGGTAAATATTCTGGCCCCCGAAGCGCCTATGGGATGCCCCAGGGCTATGGCCCCACCGTTGACATTCACCTTTTCCATGTCGAACCCGAGGTCCTTGGCCACGGCGCATGTTTGAGCGGCAAAGGCCTCGTTGGCTTCGATGAGGTCGATGTCGTTTAGGGTCAGACCGGCCTTGTCCAAAGCTTTCCTTGTGGCCGGGATGGGCCCCAGCCCCATGACTTTGGGGTCTACTCCGGCCGACGCGTAAGAGACTACCTTGACCATCGGCTTGAGACCCAGTTCGTTTGCCTTGTCCGCGGACATAACGAGAATAGCGGCCGCGCCGTCATTGATCCCCGATGCATTGCCGGCCGTCACAGACCCATCCTTCTTGAATGCCGGTTTGAGCTTGGTGAGAGTTTCCTGAGTGGTGCCGAGCCGCGGATGCTCATCCGTGTCGAAGATTTTGGGGTCTCCTTTGCGTTGCGGGATGGTGACAGGCACTATCTCGTCTTTGAAGCGTCCCTCTTTGATGGCCTTCTCGGCCCGCTGCTGGCTCAAAAGACCAAGGTCATCCTGGTTGCTCCGTGACAGGTTGTATTGTTCGGCAACGTTTTCCGCAGTCACTCCCATATGATAGTTGTTGAAGATTTCCCAGAGCCCATCGTGAATCATCAGGTCCAGCAGGGTGTCGTCATTCATCCGGGCGCCCCAGCGTGCCTTAGATAAGGCATATGGCGTTGCGGACATATTCTCCGTGCCGCCGGCTATGATAACGTCCGCATCACCCGCTTTGATGATCTGAGCAGCCAGGGAAACCGTTCGCAAGCCGGATGCGCAGACTTTGTTGATTGTCATGGCAGGGACTTCTTGCGGAATTCCCGACCGAATGAGCACCTGGCGGGCGACGTTTTGGCCCTGGCCGGCCTGCAACACGCATCCGAAAATGAGTTCATCCACTTGATCCGCGCTGATCCCGGTTCTCTTGATCAGTTCCTTCACAACTATAGTGCCAAGCTCCACTGCGGGGATTCCTGACAAGGCGCCGCCAAAGGACCCCACCGGTGTGCGAACGGCATCTATAATCACAGCTTCCTTCATGAAAAAACCTCCTCGGCCTATTTACGATGTTGTTAGGGCGTTAAATCCCTCTTGTTGCGAAAATTGTATGATCGTCACTGGGACTCTGTACGAAAAGGCATTGAAATTGAGGCCAAAATGCCGCCCAGATACGCTGTTAAGGGCGCAATCCCCTGATGGCGGGGGACGCTCTTACCCGGACACGAGGCAATCCAGTGAAGTGTCACTTTCAATGGGCCTTAGTATACCACGATCTTAGCGGATTCGAGGCCCTCATCCGCGACGCAACGATTTTGCCTCGACCGGTCCGTTCTTTTAACGGATAAGGTGTTCAGGGATCTTGATTTTTCGCTCCCTATAGTACCGAACCGCACCCTTGTGAAGAGGGAGATCGAGCCCTTGTAAAGCCCCTTGTATGCTTATGCTGCGACAGGCCGGATGAACCTTGGCGAGATACTCCAGATTCTCAAAAAGGCTCTTTGTCAGGGCATAGACCACCTCTGAATTGACAGAGGACGCCACGGCCAGAAGATTCATCTGACCAATTGTGTTGACGTCTTCCGACTGGCCGGGGTACGTTCCTGCCCGAATAATTGAGCGAAAAACCTCTTTCCATCCGTCCTGGCGCACCGCTTCCATTTGTTCATCGGTGATGGCAAGGAACCCCAGCGGGGGCTTGCGATCTTCCAGAAGGGATTCCACAAGCGGGACCGGGACCCCGCCTGTCGCGTCCATGGCCTGAACCGTACCGTTCCTGAGCGCCTCGGCGCCGGCCATGGGACTCATGGACCGCAGGCTGATCCTCTGTTTTCCCTCTTTTAGAGTCGCTAGCAACATCTCGGTCGTAAATCTGCTGCCGCTATCAGGGAGCCCGATGGCAAGGCTCAATCCTTCAAGGTCGTTGAGCTTGCCAGTCGCCAGTTTGTCGGAACGTATCAGCAACTGGACGGTATCAGGCCAGAGAGTTGTGATGCTACGCAGCTCGGTTAACGGCTGCCCCCGGTAAAGGCCCGTCCCGTTGAATGCCATAGAACAAAAAAGGTGCTCTACCAGGATCAAATCCGCGTCTGCGATGCGTATTGCTTCAATGTTTTCCTTTGAGCCTTCCGAAATGGCCGCTGAAACCCTTATTCCCATTTTTCGCAACTTTGTCGTCCACAACGAAGCCATTCCGAGCCCCACCTGGTAGTACGTTCCCCCAGGCATCCCGGTCGCTATTAGCAAAGAGATTCGAGCATCCTTGCCTCTTGACTGAGCTGATGCAGCTTTTCCGTTCAGGATCAGGATAGCGAAGAGGACGAGAACCGAAAACCGGATTGCCGTCCAAAGTGCAGGGAGGATCTGATACGATTTGGTTTTCAAACCCTGAAGATCGCCGGTGGGAGCCCAAAGCCCGAGTGGCCGACCCGCAAACGTGGCGTTCGTGCCGGAGGAGATCCCCAGGGACCGCCCGTGAACCGGTTGCGGAACTTCATACATGTGCAAATGGATTGGTATCAGGCCGCTCATTTCAACACGGTTCGGTGCTGATCATCATTTTCCGGCTGCAATTAGACCTCCAAGCGTCTACTGTTAACCTGGATGGAATTCCGCTTGCCTATGGGCGATCAGCCGAACCTTATGAGGCCCCCGGCAAGGATTTTCGGACCTGGCTCGGACATGCCCTCCGGCCACAAAATGCTCGATGGGATCTGGTCCGTGACGGTTGTTTCGAGAGCGTCGCCGGCAAGTATAAGCTTGCCTTAAAGACATATCAATTGGAAATTGCGAAATAAATGTAATTTGGGCTAGACTATTTTGGCTCAATTAATTCATATTGTGCTATCAATTGCCGCTCGCGATTACTTGAGAGGTTAGCGGCTCACTGAGAAATTCCATAATGGATCAGGATCGCACGGGCGTTAAATCCGTGTGCATGGTAGAATAGTGACTGTGAAGGTGAAGATCTTTCTCATTTTGGCATTGGGCATCTTGTGCACGGGAAATTATACTCCTGCAAAGGAACAGGGCAACCAGTTCGAGAAGAAACATAAGAAAGAAGCGACCAATTCGGCGGCTAAAGAGCCGATTTTGACGATGCAACGGGAGGTTCTGAGGTATACTAATGAAGAACGGCGGCAACGCAAACTCGCGCCCTTAATGATGGGCAGCGGTCTTCAATTCTTGGCCAGCACCCATAGCGCCAACATGTGCGAACTTCGGAAGTTGCAGCATGAATCGGACAAGTTCCCGGAAGGTTGGCAAAAGTTTGCCGGAAGGTTGAAAATAGTCGGCGTCACTTCCGGAGGAGAAAACATAGCGTTCCGAACAGTGGCGGCAGAGCCTCGATTGTGGGCGAGGGAAATAGTAAAGGGCTGGATGAACAGCGCTCAACATCGGAAGAACATCCTTGATCCCCGGTTTACTTACGTTGGGATAGGCGTCACCCCATGCGCTAACAGAATTGTGTATGCTGCTCAGGTGTTCTCAACGGAGCCGGGGCGCGTCCCCCACACTCGAGAATGACGAAAAGATTAGGAGCCTGTATATCGCTCATGCCTTGTCCATCCCGCACAAAGACAGTGCAAGGGGAAGTCTTCATGTTTACTTGGTTGGTCCGTTCGATAATGCTGGCAACGGTTCTACTGTGGATTTCAGGCTGCTCCACAATTCTTCCGGAAAGAAAGGTCCCGGCCGAAAGCCCAAAGATTCTCGAAGAGGACGTGCCGGACAGCGGTTCGGTTCGTCCTAAGTCTGATGACGATCAGGCTCCCTCCAATTTGGAAGGTCCCGCCTCTCCGCCGGCAGAATATGTTCCTCCAGGCAGCAGACCCCCTCGACGCCTGCCGTTCAAAGATCGGCGGTTGGAGCGAGGAATGAATTTTCCTGGAACGCGCGAACCATATTCGGCTTGATGTGTCATGTAAATGTTAATGGCGGTCGCCGCGCTCTTGGTCTGCGGTCACCGCGTTGAAACTGCTGATCTGATCCCTGTTGTGAAAATGAGCGTCAAGATGGTATGCTCCCGGTCTTAGGAATTGCTGTCACCTTTTAGTAATGGCGCCAGCGGAGGTAATGGAGAGTTTCGGTAATGCCCGGTTTGTTGAATGCCCAATTCCTGTTGATAACTGCTACCAATTGTTGTCTGTTTCTCGTGGTCGCCACCTGGTGCTTTCTACCGGTGTTCATCGTTAAGTTGGGAGGGAACAATATCGATGTGGGCTTGGTGATGGGCTCCATTGGAATTAGTTCGTTAGGCTCCCTACCACTTGTGGCGCCACTGATCGACCGTTACGGAAGGCGGCTTTTTATTGTTGGGGGAATCCTCCTGATAGGCCTCACGAACCTGGCATTCTTGTTCTTCCAAAGCTATTCCCCCTTGATGATCGTTGTCCGGCTGATCCAGGGGGTCGCTTTTGCCGCTTGCTTTAACGGTTGTGCGACAGCGGCGATCGACCTGGTTCCCCCCGAGAGGAGGGCGCAAGGCATAGGTCTCTTTGGAGTGTCAGGATCGCTTGCAGTGGCGGTGGGCCCTTATCTTGGCGAGAAGGTTCACCTGACCTGGGGATTTGACGCATATTTCCTGCTTTTAGCCGGCTTTGGGCTATTGGGATTTCTGTTGGCTCTTATGGTCAAGGATTCGGACCGCAGGCCCGCGGGCACCTCGCTTGCCGGGTTCTTTCCTACAGCACGTCAGGACGGCCATCTCGCCATGATGACCATGGCGGCGATCTTCGGGTCCGGTTTCGCGGCCATGAACACCTTCTTTCCTCTTTACGCCAATTCTCTGGGGTTGCAGGCTGGAATATTCTTCGTTGCTTATGGCTGCAGCCTTATTGCCATACGGGTTTTTTTCGGTCAGGTCACGGATCGAGCGAACAGAGAAAAGATAATTATCGCCTGTTTGCTTGGTTTCGGGGTGATGCTGGGGTCAACCTCGCAGATTGATTCAGTTTCGGAGACCGTGCTCCTGGGCGTTCTGTTCGGTGTGGTACAGGGTTTGTCCTATCCGACCATGATGGCCAGAATGGTAGACCGAGCGAACCAAGACAACCGCGCCGTTGTTGTTGCCCTGTACACAGGATCCTTCGGCATAGGCATCAATGTTTCAGTCCTCGCCTGGGGATGGGTTGCAAATCTCCAGGGACTGGCATTCATGTTCTTGATCGGGGGGCTTGTCATGTTCGTGAGCGCAGCCGTGTGCGCGTTCATTTTCTTCCTGCCCAAAGAAGGCCGGCTTAAAAAGGCCCCTGCCGTCGACCGCAAACCCGCCCAACAAAGCCGCTGAGGCCTCCGTTTTGACACTCCCCTGCCTGCCGTCAGCGAAGGTCCATCGCCTGATGCAGAGCTGTTCTTGGCTCTTGCCATACCTCGCTTTCAAACCGCGGAGATAACTCCGCAGCAAAAGCCCCACCGGCCTGGACACTAGGTCAGTGGCACCCATAGTGTTTGCCAGAAGTAATGGCTTATACCACTTGCCACAATTCTTGACCGTTTGTACAACCCGAACTCCTAGAAAATCAGTGGGGACCGGCGTCCCTGTCACGCCAGGGGCGTGATTGATTTATATTGGCAAAATGTGCCGGCACGGAGGCCGGCACCTACTACTTTCCCGGAACCGCTTTGCGCCATCAGACATTATTTTTGACACTTGTTATATTCACCACCCGCCACCCCGGCTTCCGCCGCGATGACGGTGGGGCCGCATCCACCGAATCCGAAAATTCAAACTGACCCACTACCCAGCCTCCATATGGTGTCGCCGACGCGCCAGGAGCGTCCATGCGCGGATGAGCTTGCGACGTCCGCGGTATCAAGTCCGCGACATATTTCCACTATTCGTTGTTGGCAAGTTTAGGCATGGGGGTTGGGATAGGCTTCGCTGGAATTGCCTAACAGTCGTAACGTTTCATGTCTTGGCGCGCCAGGCCCCCGGAGGGCGAGGGACGCGTTTTCACGACTTCCAAGTGCCAAGCGGGCCGGTTTGTCGTTAAGGCTTTAAGGGTATGTGGATTTAGCCGGCGCAATAATCGGCCAAAGGTGAGCGGTCAGGTTGGTTATCATCCGAGGGGCCGCATTCTTGCGCGGTGCCTTCTATTGATCGCGTCGGGCCGCGAGAACGCGCCAAAGGCCGGGAGTAAGCACGCCCGGCCTTTATAGGCATCAAGTATTCACTTCAGTCTGTTGAGTTACCAGCCTTTGGGCGGCACATAAATGTTGACAGGGGTGCACGGAACAGCCGCTGTCACATACGCGGGCTCCCCGAGATCCACAGGGCAGCATCCCTGGGGGCAGAACTGCCCGGTAAAGGCCGGAGTCAAAGGCAACGCGAGAGCCCTGTAAGGAATGCTCAAGGCCGCATGGATGACGCCAGGTATCAACGCGCACTCACAGCCGGGGGCCACGGGGCCTTTCAGCATGTAATCATCCGGGCAACCAGGCAGACAGGAAGGGCCACCACAGTAGACCGTGTTGGGAATACCAGGCACAGGCCATTTTGCTACGGTGTAACCCCAGGATATCCCCACGCTTAGCACCATTATAGCAAGGATTCCAAGAATTACAGCGGATTTCTTAACCATACCCTCATCCTCCTTTCAGTCAAGACCTTCCAGTTCATAAAACCGGAAACTAACGGATATTCTATTTATAACACAATCTGATATTGCGTTATTTATCTGAAAAACACGCTTTTGTCAAGCTCTTTTTCGTCGACACTACCCGTGGATGACCGCGTTTTCATGCCTCGTTGTCGGATGTGAAAAGGACCGAACTGAAGGAGCCCGGTCCCTATTTTCAGTACCGAATCGTGCGGTCTCCGGACCGGGCAAATTACCAGAGTTGCTCGAACATCGTGCTGGGCGCACCAAGAACCATGGGCACTGCCGCCAACGCGCAAGGAAGCGGTCCAAAGCAGGGGCCACAGTCACCGCCCGCGCCGCAGCCGCCGCCGCCGAAGCCGGGGAAGCAGCCGTAAACGCCGTCGCAGCCACCAAAGATCCAGTCCATGGGGGTAGCAATGGCCGCCACCAGCGAGCAAATAAGGCCGGGGCCCCATTTCTTATCGCCACAGGCTGCCGGGCCGCACGCCATAGGGGCCGGGCAAGGCCCTTCGATCTTGGCTTCCCAAGTTTTGACTATTGTTTTGAATCCGGGAACCGGGGGACAATCAACAGGAACATACATGGGGCCGCAATCGGCGCCGCAGCCGCCGCCCCAACCGAACATGGCGAAGGACGTCCCTGCCGCCATTAACATCAGTGACAAAACACCGAGAACAACAAAAGTCCTCTTTACCATACCCTCATCCTCCTTTCATAAATCCTTTTCAAAGGAAGCTTACAAACCAGATTTGGATTGCCTCCAAAAAAATATGGCTACGGATGTGATTAAAGTTTATTGCAGAAATAACCCCCGATGTCAACCTTTTTTTGTCCTGCGTAACGGTCAACGTCGGGGACAAACTGCCGCCTTCATTTGACGAGTAAGATAGCCATCATTAAAATTGGTTGTCAAGCTAAAAATCGCGGTGAACCGCGGCAACAGCGCGTTAAGTTGGCCGTGTGGCCTGTTTTGGCGCGCCGGGGACCCGGTTGGCCTCCCTTGACCCGGGTACCGGGACGGGGCCTAGCGGCCATTTCCTACGAGGCCGTCCCCGCCGGCTTCGGGAGGTCTGGCCCTACCCTTACAAGGCCGTCCCTGCTCCTCACCCCTCAGAAGAGAGTGTGCGTGCGGGTGCGCAACGGTTTCGTTGAAAGGGGATTGACTCGGCTCCGCAGCCCGGTTATTAAAGTAGTTTGCAGTATGTTTCGAGGATTCGGACCCCTACGGGATGGGTAGTTCACCACATGCGAAGATTTTTTCCCGTTGCGTTGAAAAGGATTGTCGAATCCCGGCTGTTCAAAAAAAAAGAGGAGCGACATTTTATGTCTGATCACGTGATGAAACCCGTTTTTGCAGGCGCCTCCAAATACGTCTTGGACGAAGAGCTTGCCAAGATCGTCAATATCTCGATTTCCCTGGAGATGCCTCTCCTGCTTAAGGGGGAGCCGGGAACAGGTAAGACCATGCTGGCCCACGCCATTGCCGAAAGCTTGAACATGTCTCTTCTCGTACTCAACGTGAAGTCGAGTCTGAAACTTGTAGAAGCGCTGTACCAGTACGACACGCTTACCCGCCTCAATGACAGCCGGTTCGGCGATTCAGAACGCGACGTAAGCAATATTGAGGATTATATAAAGATGGGGAAGATAGGCCAGTCATTCGTCTGCGAGGAGAAGGTCGTGCTGCTCATAGACGAGATCGACAAAGCTGATACCGATTTTCAAGACGACATGCTCGATGTGCTGGACCAGATGGAATTCGACATAATGGAAATAGACAAGACCATAAAAGCCAAGGTGCGGCCTGTAATCATCATAACCTCGAATGCCAAGAAGGACCTTTCGGACCCCTTCCTGGGCCGGTGTAATTTTCACCATATCGCCTTTCCCGAACCGGGCATGATGCGGGACATCATCCGCGTCCATTTTCCGGACCTTGATCGAGATATCCTGGACACCTGCGTCAAGACTTTTTACCGCTTGCGCGAATTCCAAGGAATAGAAAAAAAGCCGGCTACCCGAGAGCTGATCAACTGGGTCAGAGCGCTTCGGCAGGACCCCGATTTTGCCTCCAAAGATCTGGTAATGGGGAAGATCCCGTTCCTGGGAATACTTTTCAAAAAAAGCTCCGATTATCAGCAGGCGGTCATGCAGAGCCGGCGCGTGCGCGGTTGACCGTAGGATCGCGGGGATTGCGATGTTCGTTGATTTCTTTTACAAACTCCGGGATTCCGGGATTCCCGTCTCCCCCACGTCATTCCTTCGCTTGCAGCAGGCTTTGAAGGTCGGGCTGGTTACGGGGTTGGGTGACTTCTACACGGCGGCCCGGACCATCCTGGTTAAGAGCGAACGATATTTCGACATCTACGACCGCGTTTTCGCTCACTTTTTCCACGGTGCGGAACTTCCCGACTTCCAAGGCATCGACCTGGCCGACGCGGCCCGGGAGATGCTGGAGGAGTGGCTCAAGGACCCGGAAGCCCTGGCTCAGGCCCTCGGGATCAGCCAAGAAGAATTGAAGGGCATGTCGCCGGAAGATCTGATCAAATATTTCCTGGACAGACTCAAGGAACAGACCGAAGAACATCATGGCGGCAGTCGCTGGATCGGTACCCGCGGGACCTCGCCGGTAGGCCATTCAGGATTTCATCCCGGCGGGATGCGAGTGGGAGGCCGTTCCATGAACCGATCCGCCATCAAAGTTGCCATGGACCGCCGTTACAGGGATTATTCAATCGAAGGGCCCCTGACCCAAGCCCAAATGGGGGAGGCGCTCAAGAGGCTCCGCAGGATGATTCCAGTCGGCCCCAAGGACTGGGTCAACGTGGACGAGACCATAAGGGCTACCACCAGGAATGCGGGAGAAATCGAAATCGTCTTCGATAGAAGCCTCCGTGACAGACTGAAGATCATCCTCATGATAGACAACGGGGGATGGTCCATGGACCCATACATAGACGTGGTTCAGACGCTGTTCAACTATTCCAGATCGCAGTTTAAGGACTTGAAGACTTTCTATTTCCACAACACAATCTACGACTTTGTTTGGGAAGACGCACCCAGAAGATACAAGCCGCAACGCGTCGAAGACTTTGCAAGCTGGGATCCGGATTCGAGGCTCATTATCCTCGGTGACGCAAGCATGGCACCTTATGAACTGATGGCGACCGACGGCTCGATCCACATAGAAGAGCGCAGCGGCCTGCCTAGCGTCGATCGGCTTCACCTGCTCCGCAAACTGTTCGCTCATTCGGCCTGGCTCAATCCGACCCCCTCTCGTTTGTGGCCCATGACGAGGACCATAGGAGTAATAGGCCAAATTTTTCAAATGTTTGAACTTACACTGGATGGGCTGGACCGCGCCGTGACATACCTGATGAGCCGCAACTGACCGTCTTATGCCCGGCCTCTTCCGATCATGGCCCGAAGTTGGGGCAGCCCTGGCGGCCAGTCTAAAGAGCACCCTTGGTTCATCTGTGCCGGTCCGCCGGCCTTAGCTTGTTCATGCGCGGCCTCCTCATACGAATTCGCGTTCCATGGGCGCATTTTCCTCCGGTACGGCGAGGTCCCTTCATCGTATGAACGCGCACCCTATCGCTCGGTCGGGCTGCCGTGCCGGTGTTGATTCTTTTCAAGGTTTGTTATAGTTCCCACGGCAGATGCGAGACGGAGACGGCACGCTTCGGGTTCGCAGCAATCCTCAGGGCTGGCAGAGAGACCAGGTGGATTCAAAGCCGAAACGATTTTTGATAGTTCTCAAAAGAGTGGCCCAGATCGTAATGGTTCTTGCCGGATGCTATGCGTTGGTCCTGGTCGGCTTGATAATCTGGTCCTTCGAGTTCAAGCTTCGCAAATGGCCCATATATATTCATGCAGCCCCCCACTCCTTTAAGACCGGCGATGATGTCGAGACAGTCGCCCTGTTGGAACGCTTGGGCAGGTTAGGCTACACCGAGAGCCCCAGCGCAGTCGCGGAGCCGGGGCAGTGGAGTCGGTCGGGCTCCGCTTTGACTATTTTTTTGAGGCATTCGCCTTTGTCACGTCAGGGCGTATTAACCGGGCCCGTTACCATTTCTCTGGATTGGCGCAGAATCAGTTCCATCAGGGTGATGCAGTCCCTGGAAGAAGTAGCTGAAATCACTGTTGAACCGGAGCTTCTCGCTGTTGTTCCGCCACCAGGACAACCACCCGAATTGTGCCGCCCTGTCCCTCTGGAAAAAATCCCTTCCCTTCTGATAGACGCGATTCTTCTCACCGAGGATACCCGATTTTTCACTCACTGCGGCATTGATATCGACTCCATAGGACAAGCATTGAGGACCAATTTGAGGGCCGGACGTTACGTTCAAGGCGGAAGCACCATTCCACAGCAATTGATCAGGATGACCCTGCTTTCCCCGGACAAGACGCTTGGCCGTAAAGTTAACGAAATGGCTCTGGCCGTCATAGCCGACGCCCTTTACAGCAAGAAGACCATACTACAGGCCTATGCTAACCGAGTATACTTCGGACATTGGGGGGCATATCCGGTCAGAGGGGTCGCTGAGGCTACCAGGCATTTCTTTGGAAAGGACCTTGGGGAACTTGAACCCGGCGAGTGCGCTCTGCTCGCAGCCTTGATCCGCGCACCAAACGTAATTAATCCGTACCGCCACCCGGAAAGGGCTCTTAGCAGAAGGAACATGGTCCTCGGCCTTATGTTCAAAACAGGACGGATATCTCGAGACACGTACGAGGAAGCCTTGGACAGCCCTGTCAAGATGCGGAAACCCGGCCCCGCCGCGGTGAAAGCCGCAGCCTTGCTCGACATGGCAAAGGAGCAACTTCCCCGGGATTTGCCTGGAAGCGATCTTTCCTCTCTTCGTCAGGACGTTCTCACCTCTTTGGACCCTTTGCTTCAGGCGAGGGCTGAATCGAATTTGAGGTTTTTTGGTGACGCAGGCCCTCAGGTTCACCTCATTCTTGCGAACCCGGCGAAAGGTGAACTCAAAGCTTTTATTGCTCCAGGGCCGGGAAAGTGGTCTGGCGCCGGCGACAATTTGGAGGCCCTTTTGCCTGTAATAACCATTCCCGCTCTGATTCCCGACAAACAAGACGAACCGAGATTCACTCTCACGTCTCAGGTTTTTGTTCCGAACCGGGAGACTGGAGCCATGACCTTCAGGCAGGCTTTCACCAGTGAGAAGTCCTTCTTGACGCAAAGACTCGTGGCCGCGTTGCCGCAGGAAGCGATCTTGTCTGTTCTAAAGGAGTTTGGGGTTGGGGCTCGATCTACCTCGGATCATGGCGTTCGCGTCCAAGCCTACACCCCCATGGAGTTGGCGCAAGGCTACAGTCTGATGGCAAGATTGGGTACTGCCCTGACTATCGGTCCGGGAATACGCGTGGTCGGGGGGGCGCCGTCAAGCGATGCAGGGCCAAAGAGTGTTTCAGTCAATCCGGCCATATTATTTCTGGTCAACCATCTCATGAAAGGCGTTGACGCCGTTACAGTCAAAGGTCGGGGAGAGGACAGGAGCGCTGCTTACCATTCGTTGTTATCGGTACGTGACGAGGCTGGAGTGTGGAGCGTCGCATATCGAGCGGACGCCTTACTGTTGATCCGAGTCCCCGGCGGCAACGGAAGGGCCTCGGCTATTAGAAAGCTGAATTCCAGTCTGTTGCCGAGTCCGGAGACGACACCTGACGTTTCTCCCGAGGCCCCTTCTGACGTGGTTTTCAGAAAAATCTGTGTTCAGTCCGGCCTGCGTTCTACGTCTGTGTGTCCGAAGATCATCCGAGAGCCTTTTCTTAAGGGCACCCAACCTGTGGAATGGTGCCCGCATAGGCATGATTCGGGTACGACTCAGTCGCAAGCAAAACAAGCAAAATAGGATTGAAAGAAAGTTTTAGACAAGGAGGAGTTCATGGACGAATTTGTGCGGGCCCATCGAAAGATAATATTGGATACCACTTTGGAGGCTTTGAAGAAGAACGGCTTCGAAGCCCTGGTCTTTCCATCGAAGGAAGAAGCGGCGAAATACATCCTGGAATTGGCTGAGGATTGTCAGTCCGTGGGTGTGGCCGGAACGCATACCGTAAGGGCGCTCGGCGTAATTCCCAAACTCGAGCAGTCGGGAAAGACGATGTACGACCATTGGAAGTTCAAACTGGGGACCCCTGAAGAACTCCAGTGCCGGAAAGATCAATCGCGGGCGGATTTGTTCCTTTCCTCGGTCAACGCGCTCACCATGACCGGGCAGATTGTCAATAGGGACGGCTGCGGCAACCGTATCAACGCCATGACCTTCGGGCCCGGTAAAGTTGTGCTCGTAGCGGGAAGGAACAAGATTGTTTCGGACCTTGACGCGGCCATTGCGCGCATCGAAGAGGTCGCTGCCCCCATTCGGGCCATGAGCCTCAACAGAAAAACACCCTGTGTGAAGACAGGCTACTGTATGGATTGTGATTCTCCCGAAAGGATATGCAGGATCACCAGCATCATACATAAGCGTCCGGTGATGACCAAGATTACAGTGCTGATTCTGGACGAAGACCTAGGGTACTAAGGATGGAAATCAGAGTTAGCGCTCCCAACCGGATCGACTTGGCCGGGGGCACCACGGATTTGTACCCGCTATACCTGTTCATGGAAGGTGGGTGCACGGTCAACGCGGCCATAACGCTGTATAGTTCGGTGACGATTAGAGGCCTAGACAATAATGGCATCAGGATCGTTTCCGAAGATTTGAAGGCAAGCCTGGAGGCTCATGGAGCGGATGGTCTTCCGCTGGACGGCCCTCTCGGTTTGATAAACAGGGCCGTGAGGGCCTTGCCACCGGAAGAGGGTGTGGAGATTATTACCGCCAACCAGGCTCCGGCAGGTTCGGGTCTGGGAGCGTCCAGTGCTCTTCTGGTCGCCTTGCTTGCAGGGCTCATGCAATGGGGGCGCGTTGAAGAGAGCCGCCTCGGCATAATAGACCTTGCGGCCAACATCGAAGCGGCCCAAATAGGTGTCCCCACGGGAAAACAGGACCACATTGCGGCAGCAATGGGGGGCATTTCTCTCATTGATTTCGGGTACCGCGGATTTGCCCGCAGGCCTTCTCCGGACGAGTCCGGATTTAGCGAATGGCTGAAGGCAAGGCTCGTGCTGTCCTACACAGGCCAGGGCCGGTTCTCCGGAATGAACAACTGGGAAATCACAAAAGCATTTATAGACGATAGAGGGTCAGTAAGAGAAAAACTAATTCAAATCAGAGAGGTGGCTCGCGAGCTGAGTGGCGCTGTCCTCTCCTGTGAGTATGAAGATCTGCCGAAACTCGTGCAGCGTGAATGGGAAATAAGGAAGACACTGGCGCCTGGTATCAGTACTCCCGGGATTGAGGCTTTCATCAGGGCAGCGAAGGATGCCGGGGCCCTGGCGAGTAAGATCTGCGGAGCGGGTGGCGGGGGGTGCATGATCACTCTCGCCCCCCCTGAGCGCCGCGATGCGGTGGAAAAGGCGCTCAGAGAAGCCGGAGCGCAGCTAATGCCGGCCGCAATAGACCGGTTCGGCCTCCGTGTGGAAAAATTGAAGTCATAGCGAAAGGGTAATCGTTCGCTTAGGTTGGGTGGGAGCGCGCAGGTGAATCGGCACTGGCGTGAGGCTATAGCAAGTGGCAACAATAGTGTCCGATTGTTAGAAGTGCCTCTTGGAAGTTGGTGGGTGCCGGCCTCCGTGCCGGCACAGTTTTCGGTTACAAATCAACTAGCTCGGGGCGGCAAGGAACCCGGATCGCGGCCCGGGGTAGCTATGGCCACCACGGGTTCTCTCAGAGCCAGGGCTGTGGAAAAGATCAAGAATTGTAGCAATTGGTATGACTTCACGGCACGCCTAAGCATTTGAGTTCCGAGATAAACGAGTGGCCCCGTGTGGATTGGTAGAACTGCCATGGAACGAATTCTCGTAACGGGCGCAACAGGCTTCATTGGTTCCCAACTTTGCCGGGTTCTGGGCAACGCGGGATACGAGGTGGTCGGCGCGGTTCGAGACAGCCGTTCCAATCAGACGAGCTGCTCGCGTCTTGTCCGCATCGGGGACGTGGGGCCGGACACTGATTGGTCGGAAGCCTTGAAGGAGGTTTCGGCGGTGGTCCATCTCGCCGGCCACGCTCACCGGATGGAGGAGCCCCCGGGACAAAGTGCCGGCATTCACGAGCGAGTCAATACTCAGGGAACCCTGAAACTGGCCTCACAGGCGTTAGATGCGGGGGTTAGACGCCTCGTTTTCATGAGCACCGTGAAGGTGAACGGCGAAACCTCGGGTGATCGTCAGTTCTCGGAAGCGGATGACCCGCACCCGGTTGGTCCGTACGCGACTTCCAAGTGGCGGGCCGAAGACGGATTGAAGGAGATTGCAGCAAAATCACGGCTAGAGATAGTTGTTATTCGACCTCCTCTGGTATATGGTCCAGGAGTTCGCGCCAATTTCCTGGCACTCTTGCGGGCCGTGGATCGTGGCGTCCCGTTGCCCCTGGCCTGCATTGAGAACAAACGCTCGTTGGTGGGGGTGCGCAATCTTGCGCACATGGTGGAATGCTGCGTCAGCCACCCCGGCGCTGCCGGCAACGTATTCTTTGTCAGCGACGAGACTGATATTTCGACGCCTGAATTGATCCGTGCCATAGCCCGCGTCCTTGATCGGCCCGCTCGCTTGATACCGGTGCCGCTATGGCTGGTCAGAGGCGCCCTTGGGTTGGTTGGCAAAAGTGAGTCGCTTAAACGGCTGGCCCTATCCCTTACGGTAAGTACGGCCACGGCCAGAGAGGTCCTTCAATGGACTCCCCGTTATAGCCTCAGCGATGAACTGAACAGAACGGGACAGTGGTACATCAAGCATTTCAGATGAACGGCGAGGAAGGGTATCCGGTTGAATGATGTACTGAAACTCATAGGGCGTGACGTCGAGCTTTTTGTGGACGACCTTGCCGAACATGAGGCTCGGCTTCGAGGTTTGCTTGAGCAATCGAAGATCCTGATTATAGGCGGAGCCGGGAGTATTGGACGCGCCACGGTAAGAGAGGTCTTTCAGCGCAATCCGCGGGTCCTTCACGTAATAGATATAAATGAGAACAATCTTGTGGAACTGGTCCGAGACATCAGGAGTTCACTGGGGTACATCGAAGGAGATTTTCGCACGTTCTGTTTGGATGTCGGGTCCGAGGAATTTGATTCATGCACGGACGCGCATGGGCCTTATGACTACATCTTGAACTTCTCCGCGCTCAAGCATGTGCGAAGCGAGCGGGACCCTTATACGTTGATGCGCATGATCCGGATCAACATTCTCAACGGCGTGAAGCTACTCGAATACGCCAAAGAGAGTGGGGCACGAAGCTATTTTTCCGTGTCCACGGATAAGGCCACAAGACCTGTCAACATGATGGGGGCTTCAAAGTGCGTCATGGAGATGTTCCTGCTGGCTGCAAGCGATCACATCCGGGTGTCGAGTGCTCGATTCGCAAATGTGGCGTTTTCGGACGGCAGTTTGCTGGACGGATTCAGGTATCGCATCGGCAAACGGCAGCCTATATCGGCTCCCAATGACGTGAGAAGGTACTTCATCACCGAGCATGAATCGGGCATGTTGTGCTTGTTGTCCGCGTTTCTGGGGTCCAACCGGGACATCTTTTTTCCCAAACTCAGCGACAAGCTGCATCTGGTCACGTTTTCGGACATCGCCGTCAGATATCTGGATAATCTAGGGTATGCTGCGGTAATATGCGACACGGAGGACGAGGCTCGGGGTAGGATGGCCGAACTCACTGAGCGTGGAGAATGGCCGTGCTATTTTTTTAAGAGCGACACCACCGGGGAAAAAGACTTCGAGGAATTTTACACGGACGGTGAGCACGTTGACTGGAATCGGTTCGTGGACATCGGTGTCATAGAGGATGATCGTACTATTGATATCAACCTCTTGGATTCGCTATTCTCAAAGTTGCGGCACCATCTCCGGACGAAAAGATGGACCAAATCCGACCTCGTGGACCTTTTCAACAATGTGCTCGATGAGTTCGCGCATAAAGAAACGTTCAAGTACCTCGACGATAGAATGTAGCCATGAAGCGTTGCATTGATATTGTTTTTTCATTATGCGTAATAGCGCTGTTCCTGCCGCTGGCCCTTCCGATCATGGTGGTCCTGCGATTTACAGGCGAAGGGAAGGTTTTCTACCGTCAACCTAGGCTGGGCAAAGGCGGACAACTGTTCAAGATGTATAAATTCGCGACCATGCTCGAAGACAGCCCCAATATCGGGCCCGGTGACATCACCCTCAAGGACGACCCCCGTGTATTGCCGCTCGGGAAGTTTTTACGCAAGTTCAAAATCAACGAAGTCCCGCAGGTAATCAATATCCTTAAGGGCGAGATGACCCTCGTGGGGCCGCGGCCCCTCACACCCAGAACGTTTGGAATGTATCCCGATGACGCAAAACAACAGCTCGCAACTATGGTACCGGGCCTGACCGGAATCGGATCCATTATTTTTCGTGACGAGGAAACCATTATAGCGCAAAGTTCAAAACCGTTTCTCGAATGCTACAGAGATGAAATCGCGCCGTACAAAGGTGAGCTGGAATTGTGGTATACGCGGAATCAGAACGCGTGGGTTGATTTGAAGATAGTATTTCTCACAGCCTGGATGGTTTTTTCCCCACAGAGCACCATCTATGACGTGATATTCCCGGACCTGCCTCGCCGCGGCGGGCCTCGGGTCGCGCCATTGTCTCAAGAAGGGGAAACGTGACCGCGTTGCAGGAACTTTGCCGGGAGGCTGTCACCGACAATCGCGGAGCGGTCCGTCTCAGGGTTTCTTGACCCAATTCCCTTATCTGATCCGCCCCGTTCCCAATCGCCCCGAGTAATACTGCACGAATTTGGACAAGAGTCTGGCCGGGATCGTCCATGGTTTGGGCTTCAGCCCGTTGATCCTCCATGCCTTATAGACCCACAGATTGACCATGAGCCGGTTCCTCCACGTTGCGTTGCTGGCCCCTCCAGCCCGCATGGTCACTAATAATTGCGGAATATATACGGCTCGAATTCGATGTTTCAAAAAAAACCTGAGGGTGAGTTCGTAGTCCGCGGCAGATCCCAGATCCGTACGAAACCCCCCAAGCTTTTCGTACAGATCGCGCCGCACGAACAACGTCGGATGTGGGGGCATCCACCCGCAATAAAGGAGCCGGTCGGTCACCGGACGTGACTTCCAATACCTGATAACGGAGTCGATCTTATAAGGATCCACGTAAACGAGGTCTCCGTAGCAGGCATCCACGTCGTTGTCCTGAAACACACCGGCGATCGTAGATATCACCTGGTTATTGGCGTAGAAGTCATCCGAGTTAAGGATACCGACCACCTCCCCGGTGGTCATGGAGATCCCTTTGTTCATTGCATCATAAATCCCGTCGTCGGGCTCGGACACGATCCGTGAAGCCTCGGAAGCGTGACGTCGGATTATCTCGATCGTTCCATCCCGTGATGCACCGTCCACAAAAACGTGTTCCACCGGATAATCCTGGCTTCTGACGCTTTCGATGCATTGTTCAATGGTTGCCGCACCGTTCTTCACGACGGTGACTACTGAGATTGTGGGGCTATTCAACGAAGGGGTTGATCGACTCATATGGACCGTCTCAGCTCTGTGGAACTCTTAAGAGGACAAGAAACCTCTTCGGTAAGGCTCTATCTGCGGAAGATTTACCAAATCCGTTTGTAATATCGGCTGGAGCTATTTGTCAAGCAATCGACCGGCGCAAAGTCTGAAGAGGGGTCTGCGGTCAACGGTCGCGGGCTCAACGGCAGGGATGTCCGTTGAAGGCTCAAGCCGGCAAATGTCGGATGAGCCCATTTTTATCTCTTGCGGGCGATTATGATTCATGTTAGAGCCGGAGCTATAATCGTTCTGATTTCCTAAGGTGCGATCATAGGAGGTAACATGCTGAAGAAAATCATAATGCTAATGACCGTCGCCGTCTTTGCTCTCACTTGCACTCTTTGCGCATTTGCCGCGGAGAAACAATGGTACGTTATCAAAGACAAAAAGGGGGTTTGCAAGTTGATTCAGGCCACGGAAAAGACCCCCACGTATCTCGCGGGCCCGTTCCCGACCAAGGAAGCCGCCACGAAGGCAAAAGAGAAAGAGTGCCCAAAGCCGGAGAAGAAAACTCCGGAAAAGAAGACCCTGGAAAAGAAGATGCCTGAAAAGAAAACCCTGTGACCTTTCAAAGGTGTGGATGAACACCTCGTTAAATCGAAAGGCGGAGGCGCGGGGTTTCCTCGTGTTTCGCACCGATTCGGCCGCGCCTCTCCTTCATATCCGTTTCCTGAAACGGAATTGTTCACTTTGCAAATAATGCGTCACTTTCGCGGAAATCATAGCGCCAACCACGTGGTATCAGTGCTTGTTTCTCATCGCCTGCTCCTGTAGGGGCGACCGGTGGTCGCCCTAATACGGGCGCACGCCATGCGCCCCTACAAGAATTGGAGATGCGGCTCTGTATGATGACAAGCTAGCAGCCTCTTATTTGCCAAGTGCATGATTCCGTCCTGAAATTTGCCCGATTTGAGGGGGTGATGTCCCTTCATGCCCTCGCGCAGCAAAAGCCGCTTTCTCAGGAGGTTGCCCCCAGCCGCTAGAGGTATCCCAACTCCATTAGCCGTTTCTTTATAACTTCCTCTTCTTCGGACGTGTACCCTTTCGCTGAGCAACTCCCCATGGCCTGTGCCTTGTTATCCCGGACGGCTGGCCGATTGGTTCTGCCCTCGGCGGGAGCATAATCGGCCCCGTCGATTGTAATCACTCTGCCTGCCAAGTCGCTCGGCACAGTCAAGCCGAATTCGTGAAGAATGGTCGGTGTGATGTCCAGGCATGAAGCGCTTTGGATTTGCTTGCCCTTTCTCAGCCCTTTACGAAGCTCCCACATTCGCGCGGCGATGAAAATGCCGTAGCGATCGTGGTTGGCGTCATCCAGGCCGGTGGCATTTCCGGATTGGAAGACCTTGCCGTGTCCTACTGTACTGACCGATCGACGGTTCAGGTCGTCAAAATAGACCATGAGATCAGGGGGAATGTTTCGGCAGGAGCGATAGATGTCCTCGGGCTTCAGGACCTGGTTGGCAAGCGGCCTGCCGTTTTCACCCTTCATTGCCTGGAGTCTTTGGGCAAGCTCGTCGCGGACTTGTTCGTACTCCTCCGGTTTAATGACGCCTTGTGGCTCTCGGCCGCTCACATTGAGGAAAATTCGACCGCAGTACCCTCCTTCACCCCAAGCCTTGGTTCTTGTCCAGTCTACAATTTCCGGCGTCAACGGACATTCAGAGTCTGGTTGTCTGTGCAGGACCAGAAACTCGTTTTGTATAAGCCACTCATTGATACAAACCGCGCCCACCAGATTTCGTGCACCATGATCTGAAACCACCAGCACTGTGGTGTCGTCTTCCAATACGGCAAGCAGGGAGCCAATGCACGAATCGAGGTGGTTGTAGAAAAGCCGAACGGCCGACTCATAAGGATTGCCTGGTTGGTACAACCTGTGGTCCGGATTGAAGTACCGCCAGAACCCATGGTGAAGCCTGTCCGGCGCAATTTCCACCATCATGAAGAAATTCCAAGGCTTGTGAACCAGAAAGTCCCGCGCTACGCTGAACCGCGTGTTCACCATGTCATATAGGGCGCCGAGCAAACGATCTTTGTCAGCGGTTCTGAAGTCTTTCACGTCGGCCAGATATTCTCCGCCTGCAGCACGGGCGACCTCGGGGGCCACATCCGCCGGATAGGTTGACGGCGTTTCAACATCCGGTAACGGGACGCCGGCAATCGTAATGCCTTGGTGGGCTCGCGGCGGATACGTTTGAGGTATCCCAATGAGAATGGATGAGAGTCCAACATCCTCTAAGTAGTCCCAAACACGAGGGGTTTCCACATGCGAGTCGTTCACGGTAAACATCTCGCCGTATCCGTAATCTGCGCGATTGCGGAAGCCGTAGAAACCCAGCTCTCCAGGGTCCTTTCCCGTGGTCATGGTAGTCCAGGCAGGAATGGTTATGGGCGGGTCTGTGGAGGCCAAGGGTCCCCATATTCCGTGACCCATTAATGCCCTCAGATTTGGCAGATCCTTGCCTGCCTCCCCAAAAACCAGGGCCGGCGCAACGCTGTCCAGGCCGATAACAACTACCTTTCGCCGCGGTCGCGACCCGCCGAACCAAGGAGAGCAACTTAACCTCAGGTCGGGAAAGCGGTTTTCCAACCATCCAAGTGTCATGTTTACCGATTCCTCGACAGTCTGTTCGCCCGTGGGGACGGTCAAATCGCACGCAACGGGAATTTCGAATGGAGAGGAGATGCCGGTGAACTCCGGGATTTCTCCGCTCCTGGCGCGGCAGTAAAGGCCTTTGACGTCGCGGGTTTCACACACGGACAAAGGACATTCCAGAAATACTTCCACGTAACGGCCCGGCTCGAACAGCCCGCGAACGGCTCTCCGCAGACTCTCCAGAGGTGTTATGAACGCGGCAAGAACCGTGTGGCCTGCATCGGAGAGGATCTTTGCCACTTCCCCTGCACGGCGGATGTTCTCCGCCCTGTCGGCGGCCGAGAAACCGAGGTCTCGATTCAATCCTGACCTGAGCATGTCGCCGTCGAGCAGAACCGTTGAGACTCCTCGAGATTCCAGGATATTTTTTACCATCGAGGATACGGTGGATTTCCCGGACCCCGATAAACCGGTAAACCAGATTGTTTTTCCACTATGCCATTGCACAATGTTCACCTTGCTTTACCCTGAGCCAACACTCAAGATGCCAATGAGACTGACGCCGCGGAAAGAGTGAACGCGGTCGCTGAATCTATAACACACCACTTGCTTCAACCATACGTTTTGCTAGAATCATGTCAACAGGTGCGAACGAACATGACAAGACCGCGCGGCCCCGCAAAAGAGAGAGACCTTGAGGAAGACGCTCTTCAGACGCCTCTCAAGGTACTGATTATAGGGGGGAATGAAGCCCTTGAAAAGAGCCGCGACATTCTCGAATCCCTGAAGACTATGGGATTCAACCTGGATCCGGTGGGAATAGTTTATCGGGGCACAAACGATCGTTCCCAGTTACCAGAAATCAGTTCCGACCTCCCGATCTACGATGAATACACTTCGCTGATTCAGGAGCAAAAGCCCGATCTTCTTATCGTAACTTCGCATGACCACGAATTGCGCAAGCATGTCATGAACATAATCCCGTCTGAAACCAGAATCCTCGGGTCCTTTGCAGTCGATGTGCTGCAAACGCTCAAGACAGTCGCGGGCCAACTGGGCACCACCCAAGACAGACTCCAGAGTGTGGAATTGATCAAGGAAGTGCTTATGGCAGGGTCCGAGGTGAGCATTATGGTCGTGGACGAAGACTTTAAGGTGCTGGACATCAACAGGGCAATACTGGACCGAACCAAGATGTCCGCAGAAGCTTGTCTGAACCGGCCATGCCACTGGGTTATTCACAGATACATGGAGCCGTGCCATCTGAAAGGTATGAACTGCTCGGTCCTGGAAGTGCTACGAACCGGGCGCTCGACTCACAGCGTCAGAGAAGAGACAAGGACCGACGGGACCAACCGTTATTTCACGGTCAGCACTTATCCGATGAAGGAGAATGCGGAAGGGAAAAAAAGCGTTCTCATCGTGTGGAAAGACGTCACCAAAGGCATGACGCCCGTACTCGACCGGAAAGCACACAGTATTACAAGGGATTTCTCTCACGTGGTCCATCAGGACAAAATGGTGGCGCTCGGCAAGTTGGCTGCCGCGGCTGTTCATGAGATCAACAACCCTATTCAAGGGATACTTATTTTTTCCAAAATAATGCGTACGGGCCTGGACCGCGACGCTCTTTCTGCGGAGGAGTTGGACAAGTTCAAAAACTACCTGGACCTGATAGCCGAGGAATCCGCGCGATGCGGCCAGATCCTCCGCAATCTGCTTTCCTTCGCCCGACAGGACGACCTGGAGAAATCCTTCTTTAACCTCGGCACAATGCTCCAAGAGATCTTTCTGCTGATAGGCAATCGAATGGAACTCCAGAATATAAAGCTCGACAGACGAATAGCCGAGAATCTACCAGCTGTTTTCGGCGACAGGAACAGGCTTAAGCAAGCTCTGTTAAATCTTGTATTGAATGCCGTTGAGGCCATGCCCGACGGGGGGACGATAAGCCTCTCCGTGGACCTATATCCCGATTCGGAGCACTTGAGAATTCGTGTTGGCGATACGGGTCATGGAATCCCCAAGCAACTTCATGGCAGTATGTTTGAACCGTTTGTCACAACCAAAGAGCATGGCAAGGGTGTGGGTCTCGGACTGAGCGTGGTGTACGGAGTAATTGCTCAGCATGGAGGAAATGTGGAGGTGGAAAGCGAGGAAGGAAAAGGGGCCTTCTTTACCCTGACCTTGCCGATTTCCAAGAAGGACCTTGAGGAATCCGCAGGCTGAGCCGTTCGGTGGTGGAGGTGTCGATCTGGTCATGAGCCGAAAAAACAGATTTATGGTGGTCGACGATGAGCTGATCGTGCGGGAATCCCTGGCCGCGTGGCTCGAACAGGAAGGGGCCGTCGTGGATAGGGCCGAATCCGGCGAGCAGGCTTTGGACTTCATGCAAGAGAACTTCTACGACATCCTTTTCGTAGACATCAAGATGCCTGGAATGGGCGGGTTCGGGCTTTTGGAAAGAGCAAAGAAGTCCTTTCCCACCACTGTGGTGGTCATAATAACCGCCTACGGGACAGTAGATCACGCGGTTCAGGCAATGAAGCTCGGCGCGAACGATTTCCTTGTGAAGCCGTTCGAACCTGAAGGGCTCGGCATTATGGTGGCCAAGCTGATGGAGCACAAAAGGCTACTGGAGGAAACACAGTATCTGCGGGATGAAGTCACCCGATGCTGGGGGGGCCCTGATGAAATAATAGGTCAGTCCAAACCCATGCTTGAACTCTTCGATACTATCAAGGAGGTCGCGCCCAGCGAGTCTTCCATCCTGATCTTGGGAGAGACCGGCACGGGAAAGGAGCTTATTGCCAGGGCCATACACGCCCATAGCAAGAGGATGGGCGGGCCCTTTGTCCCAATCAACTGCGGTGCGATCCCCGAATCACTCATGGAAAGCGAGATCTTCGGCCACGAAAAAGGCTCTTTCACAGGGGCTGTCCGCCCGAAGAAAGGATTAATCGAGGTTGCTGAGAATGGGACTCTGTTTCTCGACGAGGTGGGCGAAATAACTCCTAAGATGCAGGTGGACCTGTTGCGCGTACTCCAAGACAAACTCTTCTACCGGGTGGGGGGAGTGGAGCCGATCCGAGCCGACTTTAGGCTTATCAGCGCCACCCATCGCGACCTCCCGCACGAGGTGGCTCAGGGTACCTTCAGGCAGGATTTCTTCTATCGCATCAACGTGATAACCCTCAGAGTCCCCCCATTGAGGGACCGGAGAGAAGACGTCCCCCTGTTGGTCACAAGGTGCCTTCAGCGTTTCGCGAGGGAGACCAACCGGGACGTGGATTCGATAAATGATGAGGCGATGAAAATATTAGTGGAATATGACTGGCCCGGGAATGTCAGAGAACTTGAAAACGTTGTCGAGCGCGCGGTGGTCACCTCCAAAAGGAGAATAGTAACACCGGAAGCTTTCGCGTATCTCACCGGTCAAGACATCTGCGCGGGCGCGGGGTTTTCGCCTCGTTCACTGGAGCAGGTCGAAATCGAACATATTCGACGAGTGTTGGAGGAAGAAGAGTGGAATATCAGCAGGACAGCCAAAGTTCTCGAAGTGGACCGAACCACGCTTCACAAGAAGATCCGCAAATACGGCCTCAACCGCTGACAAAAGGTATCCCACCCGCTGAATGATTGAACACGAGAAAAAACCAGAGCCGCGCACTCCCGGAAAGGCAATCATTGCAGTTTTGCCTCTGGGCAGGGTTCGAGAGGATATTCTACGCGTAGTGGCGGACGGTCTCCAGGGTATCCTGCGCCTTCCGGTAGATCTACGTGATCCCATCGCGGTTCCTGAAGACGCTTTTATGGAATCGCGCAACCAGTACAATGCAATGGCTCTCATAAAGTACCTGGACCGGGAGTTGTCTCATAACAGCCTAAAGATACTGGGAATAACCGCAAACGATATCTGCAATCCTATTCTGACATATGTATTTGGCGAGGCCTACATGGGCGGCCGGTCGGCTGTTATGTCTTCGGCTCGACTGAAGGCGGGTCTACTTGGGGAACCGGTCTCCCGTGAACAGTTCCTCGATCGAGTAGTAAAGGTGGCTATTCATGAGATAGGCCACACGTTTAACCTTCGCCATTGCCACACGGACCGGTGCGTCATGCGCGCGTCCAACACCCTCCTGGAACTGGATGAGAAACTCAACTACCTCTGCGACTATTGCGAGATCTTTCTGTTCGATTCGTTGAGAGAAGCGTTGAAGGATCCCGAGGTGGCCGATGGATCCGTGTGACGGAGCGTAGCACTGCTCTCGATCAGTGGAAACCTCTGTTGCGCGTGGGGCGCGCCCTACCCATCGTAATCGAAGGGTTCCGGCGATGGGGCGGCCCCTTGATAGACCGTGGGATTCCTGTCCATCCCTTCTCTGGGTGACTTCCTCATATGTCCGGGTGCGCGGAACCGGTAAAGGATTCGGGCACGCGATATACCACCTCCCCGCAAACGAATGGCTGCATACGCCTGCCCCGTTCAGTCATGAGTTGCGAACGAATGCCCTTGCCAGGACAAGACCTCCAGGTGCTTTTTCATTTTTTTGTCATTTTTGATGTCAGGTTTTTTCACCCGCTGCGAATTGTTGGATAGGCCGGCTGAAAAAGGCCGCCAAACAGCCGAGACAGGCTGTTCAGCTTCACGGCAATACTTAGGAGGCTTCAGATGAAAACTTTGTTGGTGGTACTCACGCTGGTAGCTTTCGCTTTGGCGGCTCCCCTGGCAATGGCCGCTGATCAACCCCCTGCGGCAAAGCCCGGTGGCGAAAAGCCCATGGTCATCAATTGCTGCAAAGACGGTAAATGCTCTCAGGTGAAGGCCGAGGCGGACTGTACCAAGGGCGGAGGAAAGGTCGTCAAAGACTGCAAGGACTGCAAGTAACCCCTGACCGACCGCTTCCCCAAACGCCAGGGGCCGGACTTCGCACGCCCCTGGCGTTTTTTCTTCAGAAGCGCGGGGCAGGCTTTCCGACACAAAGGGGCTTGCTTTGCAGATTCTCCAAGGCCGTTGGCGGCAAACCGATTTGGGTCGAGGCACACTGTTTTTCCGGTGGATCGGATGCTAATATGAAATCCGCATCGAACGTCGGCATTCACCGGGAGACCCTCTGGCATGGACAAGAGAAGCGAAAACAAGGACTACCTGCTGGTGCAGGAGTGCTTGCGCGGCTCCGAAGAAGCATGGAACGAGTTTTACTCCCGATTCATAGGACTGATGAGGAGCGTAGTAAGGCGACGTCTGAACCTTTCTAGCTCAGACGTTCAAGACATTACTCAGTCGGCTTTTCTCGAGCTTACGACCGCTTTGCGTAATTACGATTCGGAGCAGCCTTTACGGACTTTCGTTTGCCTGGTGACTGAAAGGGTGCTGATAGACGAATATAGGAAGAGAAAAGCTGCAAAAAGAAGCGCCGACACCCAGAGCGTCGAGCACCACGACAACGACGGGGAAGGGACCACAATGGTCCCCTCGGATCTGGCCGGGCAAGACGAGGAGATGGAAAAGGCCGAACTTGCATCGCATCTCAGAACGGCCCTGCGGGAGCTGGATGAGAAATGCCGAGAACTGATAACCCTCAGGTACTACAATGAGCTTCCCTTCAGCGAGATCGCGAGCATGCTCGACGCGACGGAAAATACTGTAACGGTGAGAATAAGACGCTGCTTGGATAAATTAAGAGGCATCTACGGCGGTCTTTAACTCAAAGGAATCGGACGGTGAGCAACTCAAACACAAAAACTTCCTCCGAACACTGCGATGAGCTTCTGCTCCCGTACGTAGAGGACCTACTGGCCCCTGAACAAAGGCGGATCGTCCAGGAGCACGTGGATCATTGCTCCAGGTGCTCTAAAGAGGTCGAGGGCCTGCGAGCCATAATTGCATCTTTGAGAGACAACAAGCAGGCATTCTGCCCGGAAGCATGGGACATATACGAAGCTGTCCGGAGTGGCGCCGCGGCTCAGGCATCTCTGTCGGTTCATCTCAAGCAATGTCCTCGTTGTTTCGAGGAATTTCAGTCATATACTGCGACCGCGGAGGCCATGCCACCACAACTTCTGGCCAAGGTAAAAGAACGCCTTGAGCGATCCCCCGTTTCCGAAAAAGCTGAGGCACCGGAGAAAAAACCTTTCAAGCTTTGGGAGTGGATTACAGAGCACTTTAGAAGGCCGGCGTTCGGAGTTGCCGCGGCAGTGGCAGCGATCCTCATCGTGGTGCTCATCTATCCTCGCGAGCAAATGGAATATATGGTCGGGCTCAGCTCTGTGGCTTGGGAAAACGTTCCAAGGCCTAAGACAGGCGTTGAATCCACCGGACAGCGCTCCGCGGTCTTGATGTTCTTCAGGAACTTCAAAGAGCCGTTGTCGAGGGACAAGGTCGATACTCTTTACCAGGCCCTCGAACCCTCCATCGAGGTCAACGAACGATTCGACGTAATACCGCCGGCAACTCTGACGAAGGCCATCAAACGTGGAAAAGTCGATCCCTTCAACAGAGAAAAACTGCTGGAAAATCTTAACGACGAATTTGATGTGACAACAGCAGTTCTTGTTACCGTGGAGCCTGCTGCTCGAGGGTTTGATGTCACCTGCAATCTCGCTCGCGCGCCGGAGGGAACAATGTTGAAGGACAAAATAGTAAGGGGTGTGAGCGAGGCTCAGCTTGCTCCAACGGTTCGCGACGCTGTCTGGGAGCTTTTGCTAGGCCCTGAAGCAAAATAGCCCGGAATCTAAACCGTGTTTGGACGCTTCTTCACGGTGGGGAAATTTGCGTAAAACAAGGAACTCCTACGTATTGCCGGTGTCGAAAGGACCAAAGCGTGGACCTGTGATGCTCTGGTCTGCGATTTGACTTATCCGGAAAATTAGAGCCGCCGAAAGGCAATACTCTCCTTATGATAGCTGCGCAGCGCATTGAATCTTGGCGCAATGTCCCCACGTGGCACACTATCTTGCGGTGCGATGTGAAGGATTGCCTGATGCTTCGCTTGCCTGTTGTCAACACACCCTTCGCGTTTCAATTATCCCGATACAATTCTATAAGCCGTCCGCAGGGAGGGAGACGCCCATGCTGAACCAGCGCGTCCTACGGAATCAAGGTCTAAAAGGGTTTTACAAGATACGACTGGTACGGGTGGCCTGGAAACTTGCTGTCGCGGTGGCTCTGTCGCATTTGCTGCTGCTCCAGGTGGTCGCCGCGGAAACGGCCAAAGCAGAGCCCAAAGCCCCTGTCAAATTCAAAGAAGCCAACTTGGCCTTGGGTGGGGGAAATCTGTACGCCCTTATGGTAGGTGTATCCAAATACAAAGACCCGAAGATTCCCAAGCTTCTTCTTGCAGACAAAGACACCAAGGCCTTCGGCGAATTTCTTGAGACCCAGAATAAGGTTTTCAAGGAAACCAAGGTTACCTACTTGATCAACGAGAAGGCCACAAAGTCGGAAATTGAGAAGTATCTGTATTATACGTTGCCCAAGGCCGGAAAGGACGACACTGTCATTCTTTATTTCAGCGGCCATGGGGCCCGCGACCCAATGAGTTCCACGGATTTCCTGTTCCTGTCGCATGATTCGGAGCCGGATTTTCTTGGAACTACAGCCGTCAAGATGAGCGGGCTGGATTTTCTCAAACGGATAAGCGCTGAGAGGGTCCTCATAATAGCAGACGCGTGCCACTCGGGAGGGTTTTCTGAAATGAAGCCGAAAGGGCTGGCACCGGTGGAACTATTCGTTCAAGAAGTCAAAAAGTCCACGGGAAAGGTGGTCATTCATTCGACCAAGGACGAACAGTTGTCGTGGGAGGTGCCAAACCTCAAGAACAGCGTATTTACGCATTACCTGATCGAAGGCTTGAAAGGTAACGCGGACAAGGACCGGGACGGAGTAGTGACTCTTAGCGAAGCATACGAGTACTTGGACGCCCACACCAGGGAAGCGACCAAGGGGCATCAGCACCCTCAATGGGAAGGAAAGGTTTCCGGCGCGTTCCCGCTTTCCTTCGTGGGATCGGCCGTGCCCATATCCGAATTAAGAAAAGGTCTTCTGGACATGGCCAAGGCAGGAAACGCCTCGAAGGTTGAACAAACCCTGAATACCGGGGCCGATGTCGACTCGCGGGACGAAGAAAACGACACCCCACTGATTGTAGCTTCCAGGTTCGGACACGATCAAACCGTGCGAATTCTTCTCGGGAAAGGTGCGGATGTAGGGGCTACCAACAATTCCCGGGCCGATTCGGTATCGGCCGCTGCACAAGGTGGGTATGTCAAGGTGCTGAGGCTGCTGGTGGACGCAGGCGCAGCAGTAGACACCAGAAATGCCGATGGTTTGACGCCGCTGGCCCTTGCCTCACTGGGGGGCCATTTGGACGCTGTCAAGCTCCTTTTGGACGAGGGCGCGGATGTCAAAGCGCGCGGCAATGCCGGAGAAACGGCTTTGATTCTGGCCGCATCCAAAGGCCGGACCAAAGTGGTGAAGGCCCTGCTGAAGTGGGGAGCGGAGGTCAACGCTACTGACCTCCATAGCGGAACAGCTCTTAGCTATGCCGCTTTGAACGGGTACACGGATATCGTCAGTCTCCTCCTTGCAAAAAACGCGAAGATCAAGATGAAACGAGGCGGGTACCTGGAACACGATGTGGTGGTTTCCGCGCTTCGGGGAGATATTGAGCGATTAAAGGAACTCTTGGCTCTGGGCGGGCAGACAAATTTTGAAACACAGTCAGGGGAGTCCGCACTTATTTTTGCGTGCGGGCTTGGACACGACAAGGTGGTTCGGCTTCTCCTCTCCCGCGGGTCCGGTGCCAATTTTGTAGGCCCCAACGGAACCACGGCCCTCATGCTCGCTGCGGCATCGGGAAACACCGAGATTTTGCGCCTTCTGCTGGAGGCTGGAGCATATGTGGAGGCTGGGGACAAGAACGGAGCTACCGCCCTGGTGCTGGCGGCGAGGAACGGTCATGCCGAGGCGGTGAGGCTTTTGTCATCCCAAACAGACACAAGGCAGATCAATGATAATCGGGGCGAAGCTTTAATCGCGGCAGCGGGAAACGGGTACACCGAGGTGGTAAAGGCCTTGTTGGCTACCAAGGCCAATGTGAATGCAAAGGACAAACAGGGGAATACCAGCTTGATCTGCGCGTCCCGAAACGGCCACAAGGACGTGGTAAAGCTACTTCTGGAAAAGGCCGCGGACACTAACGCGAAAAACAGTCAGCAGGCCAATGCACTGATGCTGGCCGCCAGGAACGGCCACAAAGGGATAGTTAAGCAATTGCTGGCAGCGGGAGCGGACTCCGCTGCGGAAGACTGGGAAGGGAAAACGGCCCTCATGATAGCGTCCGAGAAGGGCCTAACGGACATTGCTGAGATGCTTAAACGCTAAATGGGGATTCCCGGGGCAAATAGGATGAAAAGCAAAACCGTTAAAGAGACTGCGTGCGTCATGGCCCACCAGATGCTGCCCCAGGACGCGAATCCGGCAGGGAAGGTCCACGGCGGCGTGATCATGAAGCACATTGACACCTGCGGGGGCGCGGTAGCGATCCGACATGCGCGGAGTATTGCCGTCACTGCGTCCATAGACAGGCTGGATTTTCACTATCCGGTCCTCGTGGGCGATCTGCTTATCCTCAAGGCAAGCTTGAACATGGTTGGGAGGACATCCATGGAGGTCGGTGTACGCGTAGAGACTGAAAACCTCATCACAGGCGAGGTCCGCCATACCGCCTCCGCGTATTTGACTTTTGTAGCTCTAGATAAACAGGGGAGACCTGCTCCTGTCCCGGATCTTGTTTTGGAGTCGGAAGACGACTTCCGCCGTAATCGTGAAGCGACGGATAGAAGGGCCAGGCGCCTTGCCGAAAGAGCGCAAGAAAAGAAATCCGCGGAACAAAGCCACAGAAAATCCTAAAAGGACATCCCTCGACTATAGCTTTCCGGCTCTATAACGGTTGCCACTAATTTAGCCCTGTGCGCGGCCCGCGTTCCAAGAAGCCCCGTAGGGCCCAGAGCCTGCCCCGGACCGCGATCCGGGGTCTCTGCCGGGCCTAACTAGTTGATGTGTATGTGCAAAATGTGCCGGCACGGAGGCCGGCACCTACAGAACCGGGCCGCCATTCTTGGCGTTTCGCGGCCTTTATACCTGTTCTCGAAAGTAATCACGGATTGGCTGGGGAGCGCCTCTTTCGGCTCGAACTTGACCATCCTCGTAATTTGCGGCGGCCAATAGGCCGCCCTACATTTGCCGTCCCAGGCTTGGTCTCATCCCCCGTAGGGCGGCCTATTGGCCGCCGTTGACCCAACCAACACTGAAGCTTCATTCCGCGAAACCTTTTGAGAATCACTTTAGGCCTCCGAGCGCCCGCTTGTTCCGGGTCTCGTGGCCAAACGACATTATCCTTGACAGGCATTGTAATACCTTGTATTACAGGATCGTCTCAAATAGTACAGCGCAGCTAGAAGCAAAATCAATACCTCCCTCCATCTATTCTTGCGACGAGGGGGAGAAAAAACTCTTGACAGGTAGCGCGATTTTAGTTAGACGTGACTAACTACTATCGAGTGCTCTTACAAATCGGGTTGATTGATCAGGTAACGGGCAGACAGATTTAAAGGGAATCTCCTCTGGCTCTGTGATAATCTGTGAGAATCCGGCCTGTTTGTAAATCCAATTTGTTGTTGGTTAAGCCCTGGCCATCGTCAGCTCGGACGATGAGGACACGGGGCGTGATAAGGAGGAAAACTAAAATGCGAGCGACCGGGTCTTTAATTTTGGTGACTGCTTTGAGCCTATGCTTCGTCTTGATGGCGCTGCCGGTCTTCGCGTGGGAGTTTCAGTTGGCCGGTGCATTTAATTGGACCTACCAGTGGTACAACCAGCGCGGAACACAAGGATTCTTCGGTCCGTACAACGTGGACAATGGTGCGGGCACGAGAACCGCCAATCTCAACTTCTGGAACGGCGGTCAGTTCGACACCAACATCACCACCAGTGCAGATGCAGGGTGGTCATGGTTCAATGTAGAGTTTTTGCCTCAGATCAAGGTCAACGAGGCGCTGAGATTTCAGGGCAAGTATCGCATTGGCTTGTACGGACAGCCACAGACCCCGAATTATATCACCCAAAACGCTCCCGGACTCAATAACGCGTTTAGTGAGGGTCAGTGGACCCTCTTTTGGGCCACGGTGAACACCCCCGTGGGAGTTGTGGCGATTGGCAAGAGGCGCTGGGCGTTCGGCACCGGGCTCCAGTACGATGGAGCAGGGATGGCTACGACTGAATCTCTTCTTCTCGCGGCGCCATACGGTCCTCTTGATATCGGTATTGGCTTCTATCCGTACCGCTTCGCTGGGAGTTCCACCATCGGATACGGTGATCCCTACAATCTCCCGACATATGTGACGGGATTAGGATTTTTTGTTCCCGGCCAATATTTCAGCGTGGCAGATAGGAGCGGGTCATTCTCCAAGGATGTCCTCGCATTCGTGAACTATTTTAGCGGTCCTGTTAACGCTGGAGTCGTCGCTGCGTACGGGAGCTATCACATCGGTCCCGAGGCAGTGCTGGTGGACTCCTCTGATCCTTTGGCATCTCCTCCCCCGTGGGCTCTCGACTCGAATCTCTTCCACGGCTGCGCGTACGTTAAGTACAACAATGGCCGGTTATTCTTCAACGCGGAGGCGGCCTGGCTCTATTGGACCGACCGGTACCTTCTGACGACCCCGGTTCCGATTCCGCCGCCCTTTGGTTTGGTTGCGCCCTTTGGTTTGCCTCTTTCGAATTCGGCCGCGATGTATGGTCTTCCCAATAACCGTTACGTAGAGCAGTGGAAATACATGGTTGAAACAGGCTTAGTCGCCGGTCCAGTCAAGGTGAGCCTCTTGAGCGCCTATGCACCTGGGCCTGATCGTCGGGCCGGTGGTTTCATCGATAGGCAGGCCGCCGCGTTCGTCAGACACGACGTATTTGACCGACATCTCGCGAGTTTCAGCGTGATCAGGCCGTACGGCTACATATTAGGCTCCGATTACGGGTTCGGCCTCAACGCGTACAACTTGGCGGGAGATCAAGGATTTTTGAGAGACGCATTCGTTTTGGGGGCTCGAATGGATTACGCTGTCGCAGCGAACTTGAACGTGTACGGCAGCTTTTTTTGGGCGAGGAGAACCTCTGACGGATATAGCTGGGGTTGCCTCGGCCCCAATGAGGCTGGCTTCAATGACGTCATAATTAACGGCAACGTGGATTTTACCAATTTAAACCGTTACCCCGCCTCACCCAATATTCCCGACAGAGAACTCGGTTACGAGATCGACTGTGGAGCTGACTGGAAACTTCTGGAAGGCTGGACCGCGACAATAGTTCTCGGCTACTGGCAGCCGGGGAAATGGTTCAGCTACGCTTGCATCGACAGATCCGTTCCGGGATGGAATGCTGGTACGGCTGGAAATAACTTTGGTACCCGTCCAGGCCGTACTATCGACCCGGTGATCGGCGGGGAATTCTCTATGCAATTGACATTCTGAAAACCCGTGACTGTGCGACTTCGATAAGGAGATTTAATCATGCAGAACCAAGTGAAATTCTTGCTCGGCGTCCTATTGATCACTGCTCTCTCTTTGTTTTTGATTTCGGATCGGGGCACGTCGGGACCGCAGAATATCACGAGCTATGACAAAGCGGCTCTCCAAGGACGGTACCACGAATCTGAAATCGTTCTCCCGAATGGGGTCCTGAATCCTGACGGCAGCGGAAATTGGCTTCTCGTGGCCAAGAAAGACGATGACAACAACGGCCGCGAGGCCGAAGAAGACGAAGAAGAAAAGGACGCCAAGGACAGCGACGCTGGAGGTTTTGACCGCCGATGGGACGTGGCTTGCTGCGGCTAGAACCTCCCGAGGGCTTCCGAGCGAAATGTCCTCGGGACTTGGCAAAGCTCGGATAGCAGAGACGTTTCAAGAGGCTCGATGCTCTGCCCTTCTTGCATCAGATGACGGTTTGTGACCATGTCTAGGAGAAAGCGTTGCAGCAACACAGAATCCTTGCCACGCCTTCTCCTGGGCCTTGAAACGGCTTATCTGAAATGACGACCTAGTGATCTACTTACACTCCTTGCAGCTTTTGACCACCTTTCCGCCTTCCTTTTCGCAATCGGCTTTTCCGTGCAGATTATCGCATTTCCCCTTCCCGTGACAACAGAAGACCCTTTCCCCTTTCTGATCCTTGGCTGGTCCGTGCGGAGCTGCGATGAGAGGCGTTAACAGAAACAGCGCTATGGCAAAGATATACAGGAAACCGTTCTTCATGGAACACTCCAAAACTGGGATCGTCCCTCTTGATCGAGTGGACATGAAATTGGCATATTACCCCCCGAGGCAATGGCGCATCAGTCATCACCACTCAATTTCATCACGCTATGTCCTCGTCCTTCCACGAGAGCGTATAGTGCAGGCAATACCATCAGTGTCAAGAGTGTGCTCGAAATCAGACCGCCTATAACCACTGTTGCAAGAGGTTTTTGGACTTCAGCCCCGGTACCGGTCGCAATTGCCATGGGAATGAAACCTACAGATGCCACGAGTGCAGTCATCAGAACAGGGCGCAACCTAGTGAGTGCCCCCTGAATAATCGCTTCTTCCAACGGCTTGCCTTCTTCCCGCAGGTTGTTGATGAATGTGATCATAACAAGCCCGTTTAACACGGCGACCCCAGAAAGGGCAATGAACCCGACAGCCGCGGATATGGAAAGTGGAATATCCCTGATCCACAATGCTGCCAGCCCTCCCGTCAGGGCGAGAGGAACTCCTGTAAAGACCAGGAAGGCGTACCGCAGTGATCCAAATGCGGCAAACAACAATGCGAGGATGAGGAACAACGCCAAGGGAACCACAACTTGAAGACGTTTCGCCGCAGAGATAAGCTGCTCGAATTCTCCACCCCATGTGATCCAATAACCCCCTGGAACCGTGACCTTTTCCCGAACGATCTTCTGAGCTTCTTCCACAAATGAACCAAGGTCTCGGTCTCTGACGTTCGTGGTCACTACAACCCGTCTCTTGCCGTCTTCACGAGTGATCTGATTGGGACCCATGACAACTACCAAATCGGCAACGGACCCCAAGGTGGTATAGAATCTCGGTTTTTTTCTCTCGGGATTGCTCACTGACGATAACATCGGCCCTTCAAACGTTTCATGCTGTGGCAGGGGAATAGGCAACTCTCGCAAAGCCTCGACATCGGTTCGAAGATCTTCTGGGAGACGAACCACTACGTCGAAACGGCGGTCTCCCTCAAAGACCAGTCCCGCTGTCTTTCCGCCGACAGCCATCTCAGCTATCTCCTGGACATCCGAGACGTTGAGGCCATACCTGGCCATCTCTTCGCGCTTCATCTGCACGGTCAACATCGGTAACCCCGAGACCTGTTCCACCTTTACGTGCATGGCCCCAGGGATTCTCTTGACCAGTTCGGCTACCTCCTCAGCCTTATGCAGCATGACTTCCATATCATCACCGAACACCTTGATCGCTACGTCACTGAAAACACCGGCCAACAGATGATTAAATCGCATACGAATCGGCTGACTGAACTCCGAATTGCTGCCAGGAATTTTACCTACCTCTTCCTCAATTTGTTTGACAAGTACCGCTTTGGGGAGGTTTGGATCGGGCCACTCGCTGCGCGGCTTCAGGATAATGGCGTTTTCTCCTGTACCTGGCGGGTGAGGTTCAGTGGCAATCTCCGACGTTCCCACTTTTCCGAACACCATGGCAACTTGCGGAAACGTTTGGAGAAGGTTCTTTTCCACAAGCGACTGCAACTCTATCGTTTGCGTCAAACTCGTATCCGGTATGCGCGACGTGTGAATAGCGACGTCACCTTCGTCAAGAGTGGGGATAAACTCGCTTCCCATACGGGTGGCGGCGAGAGCGCTTATGGCCACGATGACTCCCGCTGCTACGACCACCAATTTCTTGTTATTTAGGACCATTGTGAGGACCGGACGATACAACTGTTTCGTTCTGCGTGTGACGAAGTTTTCTCCGTGAGAGAGTCCACGTGACAGGAATATTGCTACGGCCGACGGGACAAAAGTGAACGAGAGAACAAGCGCGCCGGTCAAGGCTAGGAGAACCGTGAGAGCCATGGGGGTGAACATCTTTCCCTCAACCCCGCTGAGCGCCAGAATCGGAAAATACACAATGATGATGATAAGCTCCCCGAACAGCATCGGTTTGCGTACTTCCTGGGATGCTTTCCAGATGATGTCGATGCGCTCCCCCTGGTTAAGAGTTCTACCATGCTCTTCCTGGGCTTCGGTAAGCTTGCGAGCGCAATTCTCGATAATGACGACTGCGCCGTCCACGATAATGCCGAAATCAATGGCCCCCAGGCTCATAAGGTTGGCACTCAGCTTGTTTATGGCCATGCCGGTGGCCGTAAAGAGCATGGACAGCGGGATGACCAGCGCAGTAATAAATGCCGCTCGGATATTTCCCAGGAACAGGAACAGGATCACTATGACTAGTATCGCCCCTTCCGTTAGGCTCTTGCGCACCGTATCAATGGTGCGGTCAACCAGGCTTGTCCTGTCGTAGACGGCCCGTGCAATAACGCCCTCGGGAAGATATCGGTTAATCTCTTTGAGCTTCTGGGCAGCTCTTTGCGCCACAACTCGGCTGTTCTCACCCATGAGCATGAAAACCGTTCCCAAGACAGTTTCTTCGCCATCTTTCGTTGCTGCGCCCGTTCTGAGTTCCTTCCCAAGCTCGACAGTAGCAATATCCCTCACAAGAATCGGGATACCCCGGACATTCTTCACAATAATTTTCCGAATATCTTCGAGATCGGCCACCTGTCCTGGAGCCCTGACCACATAATAGCCCCCGCTCCTTTCGATATAACCTGCTCCTACATTCGAGTTGTTGGCATTCAGGGATGCTGTAAGGTCGGTAAAGGTCAATCCGTGAGCAATGAGTTTGTACGGATCAGGAGTAACGTGGAATTGCTTTTCATAGCCTCCTATCGTGTTGATGTCGGTCACGCCCGGAGTGTTCCTGAGTTGCGGTCGAATGATCCAGTGCTGGATTGTCCGCAGGTCCATGAGCGTGTATGCCGTTCCATCGGGCTTCTTGGCACCAGGCAAAGCCTCCACCGTCCACATGAAAATCTCGCCCAGACCCGTGGAAATAGGGCCCATAGTTGGCTCAATCCCGGGCGGAAGCTTTCCTTTAATCTCTTGAAGACGTTCGCTGACGAGTTGGCGGGCGAAATACACATTGGTCCCGTCCTCAAATATTGCCGTCACCAGCGTGACCCCATACTGAGATATTGAGCGAGTCCGGACGAGTCCCGGTAGCCCGGCAAGTCCGGTTTCTACGGGATACGTGATTCTCTGTTCCATCTCCAAAGCGGATAATCCAGGCCCTAAAGCGCTGACCTGAACCTGAATGTTGGTGATGTCGGGGACCGCATCAATGTTAATCCTTCCGAGGTTGTACACGCCGAGCGCGGCCATTAGCAGAGTCAGACCGATCATGGTCCATCGTTGCTGAATCGAGAACTTGAGGATTCTTGCTATCATTATGCATTCCTAATGTTCATGGGCTATTCCGGCCTTACCGAGTTCGGCCTTCAGGACGAAGCTATTTCGAGTCACGTATCGCTCGCCAGAGGAGAGACCTTTGCGCACTTCGGTGAGTTTTCCGTCGGTTCTGCCGAGTTCCAGAGGGCGAACTTCGTACTGGTCGTCGTGCTGAAAAAAAACGACTGACCAATTGCGGAAACTCTGGATCGCCTCATTGGGTACGACCACCGGAGCCGTGATTTCCTCACGCACCAAATGAACCTTGACAAATTGTCCCGGCCGCCATCTTCCTTCTGGATTCGGCACCACAACTCGTGCTTTGGCAGTACGACTCTGTTCGCCCACGAGGGGGCCGATGTACGACACCCTTCCGACAGCCTCCAGGTCCGAAACCCCGTTTCGAACGGTTGCTTCCTGACCTATATAGACGGATTCCATGTCCTTCTCATACACGGTGATTTCAACCCAGACTTCGGAAAGGTCGGCGATGGCAAAGATTTCGGCGTCTTCCTTCACCCACTCTCCAGGAGAGAGGTGTTTCCTGACAATAACGCCGTCGAATGCTGCTCGAATGATAAAATGGGTGAGGTTCTTGAGGGACCCATCTGCGAGATCGCTGATGTCTTTCTCCGAAAGCCCCAAAGTCTGGAGCTTGCGGGCGGCCGCAGCCCGTTCAATCTTTTCTTCAAGAAACGCCTTCTGTGTCGTTAGGAATTCTTTTTCTGGAACGACCTGCCTTTCCCACAGGTTTTGGGCTCGTTCAAAGTTGTACTTGGCAAGTTTTTCTCGTTCCAGTGCCACGAGATATCGGCTTCTGGCCTCTCCCAGCTCTCTACTGTCAATTATGGCCAGGATTTCCCCTTCGGTGACCTTGTCTCCCAAGTTCTTTTTTGATTCGAGGACCACCCCTGGCACCCGAGGGACTACGTGCGAAAGCCGATCTTCATTCAGAGCAATCTCACCCGGCAACTGCTTGAGGGATTTGATTTTCCCCGGTCCTGCAATAGCGGATTCGATTCCTATTTTTTGTGCCAGTTCGGGTGGTAAGGCGAGCCGGCCTTCGTACTGTGAGTACTGCCAGTCAAACTTCTGCCTCTTCCATTCGGCGAGGACTTTTATGAAGAAGGAGTGCGGTTCCTCGACTTCCTGTTCGCAGAAGAGGTAACCCGGGCCGGGTTTGAAATGAAACACGGTGAGCCTCCCACCCAGACGCTCCAATTCTATTGATAGCGTCACATCCTGCGGGTCTATGGGTTTGTGATCGTTCGAGGCGTATACCCTGAAATGCGGAGGCGTTCCCTTTTCATAAATCACCAGCTCCAGTTGAAACGGATCTTCTTTCAGTAGTTTCCCACCGTTCGGACCAACATCGGCGGCATGGTCATGACCATGATCCTGATCTTGGCCGTGCCCATGCCCATGACCGTGATCGCCGCTTGACACCACAGCCTTCTTTTCCGTCATGCCTAAGAATACTAATGCGGCTATCCCGACAAGAAGTACCAAGCAGATACCTATGAATTCTCTTTTGAACATGATTCGGTTCCTCAAAGTCATCCCGATCTCGGCGCTCCTCCAAAGAGGGTCAGTTCAACTCCTTATAATTAAGGACACGTACGGCATCCGGGATAGGGAATGCTTTCAGCAGGTCCGTCCTGACCAGGGATGCCACGCAATGATCTCTTAGCTTCCTGTTCGATTTTTTTGAAGTGTTGATCTCGTCTCTTGTTCTCCGCTTGAACCTCTTTCCACTTACGGTCGATGGCCGAACGGTAGTTGGCTCCACCTCTGGCGGAAGCCACCTGCGTTGTAATTAGTAGGCACAGTATCGCTAGAACAGTGATCAGTCCTTTCACGGTGTTCTCCTTATTCTTTTGAAAGCCAGCTTCTGCACGTGGTTTTTCTCAGATAGCAGAATCAACCTGGATTCAGTGTTTCATCTGCCTAGATGCCCCGGATTGCGGGAACGATCCAGAAACATGCAGACTGTAGGTTCTTTGATTTTCTTATGAGACGACGTGCCTTCCTGGGCTGCTCGATCTATCGACACGCGAATATCCTTGCGAGGTCAGGAATCCGAATATCAGCCGTGACCGAAATCTTGTACTGCGGCTCAACCCTTATGCTGCGACATGGGTCTACGAGCACAATCAGCATGGCTCACGCGGCGACCGGTCTCAACGCGAGGCAAGGCTTTCGGCTTACTGAGTTTTCAGTCGCGACAGATGGGAAACCTCGCAATTCTCGGGCGCGTCCAAAGGCCGCGACACAACCCCGAGCAGCGTCAGGCAGCTAATTGGTGGGATCAAATAAGCAGAGAAACCGTGAGGATAGATTCCAGTGCGGGGCTCCGGGCTGAGGCCCGGCTAAGAGTGCAACTTGCGTAGCTGTCAACATGGGGAGATTCAGGTGACCCGTGGACCACTTCGGCCGACGGTGAAAGCCATGTTATCAGACGGCTCGGGTTGGTTGACCTTTGGTGGCTCGCCGCGTGAAAGGCGATTCTCTCTCCTTCGCCGTGCAGTCCCTGTCCGCAGCAATGTCTATGGGACCACGCGAGCTCACTGGGAAGAGGCGACAAGTGGGAAAAGGCTTCATCAGACGGAGAGCCAGCGATCACGTGATCGTGATCTTCATGGGCCACGCCCTCACTGTGGGAATGCCCGGAGCAGCAATGACCCGGAGCGATGAATGCACACGCTGAAAGGGCATAGACCAGCACTGTAATCCAAATCATCAAAGCTTTGCGTGTTCCCAAATGCACGAAAATCGCTCCTTATCTTCTTGGGGCCCAGTCCTGTGTTCGACCTGCATCCAATTTAGCAAGGGTGCCGGGTTTGTCAAGCCCTTGTTCATCGCGGACCCTGCTTCTCCCTTTGTGCAAGCGGTCGGCAGGGGAATTCGGACCGGGCCGAATCTTCTGCATTCCCAAGTTTCACAGAGGAGTGTTTTCATGAAAAAGGTCATGATGGTGCTATCAGCATGTCTTGCGCATGCTTGAACGATCGTTTCCTACGGGTCAATTCCTTCCTCGAATTTACCATGCGCTGTCCTTGTGGCGAAGCGAGGAAAAAAATACTTGACAGGCAGCACGAACTTGATTAGACAGGACTAACTAACATTGGTTGTTCTTAGAAAATATCAGGCCGCGTCAATCTTGATGAGTACACCGGCCTCGGATAATTGAAGGAGGAAGGCTTATGCCTCGAAACAAGTTGACCGTAGCACTGGCGGGCAATCCCAATTCGGGAAAGACCACCATATTCAATGCTCTCACTGGGGCTAGGCAGCATGTGGGGAACTGGCCGGGAGTAACCGTAGAGAAAAAAGAAGGTAGGGTGATTCACGATAGCCACGAGATACAGGTGGTCGACCTCCCCGGAACCTATTCTTTGACAGCCCTGTCCCTGGAAGAAATCATCGCTCGGAACTTCATTGTCGATGGGGGACCCGATGTGGTTGTGGACGTGGTGGACGCCTCCAATCTTGAGCGCAACCTATACCTGACGGTGCAGCTCCTGGAAATGGGGGTAAACGTGGTTCTTGCGCTTAACATGATAGACGTGGCAAAAGGCCGCGGGATCAATATTGACGAGCAACATCTTTCGGAACTGTTGGGCGTGCCAGTGGTTTCGACCAATGGAAAGAAGGAAACAGGGATTCAAGATCTGCTGCAGAAGGCTGTGGATTCTGCCCGTTCGAATGGCAATGTCAGGGGCTTGAAACTGGTTCGGTACGGGGCTGAGGCGGAAGAAGAAATAGGCAAGATCGAAACTAAACTGCATCAAGCGGGAATAGAGGATGAACAGCCGTCCCACCGTTGGGTGGCCCTTAAACTGCTGGAAGGAGACACCGAAATCGGCAGCCAAATCGAAGCGATGATCGGACGCGACGGGGTGTTTCGCCAAGTGGAGGACAGCCGCAAGCATTTGGCCGGTATCATCGGCGATACCCCTGAGACTGCTCTTACCGACGCTCGATACGGCTTCATTTCCGGCGCAATGAAGCAGGCGGTCAAGGTAGACAGCGCCAACCGCGTGCATCTGAGTGACAAAATCGACAAAGTGCTTACCAACAGGCTCTTGGGGCCCATTATTCTGCTACTGGTGCTGTATGGCGTTTACACCTTGACCTTTCAGGGCGGTGATCCTGCTCAGCGAGCTTGCCAGGCTTTCTTTGATTGGACGGCCGGTGTAGCGGCCGACATCATTCCGGAGGGGCTGGTGCAGTCCTTGATCGTAAATGGCCTTATCAAGGGTGTGGGTGGAGTTCTTTCGTTCACTCCTCTGATTGCCCTCATGTTTCTGGCTATCGCTTTCCTCGAGGACACGGGTTACATGGCCAGGATTGCATTTATGATGGACCGGTTGATGCACGCGTTTGGTTTGCACGGCGCATCTATTCTCGCTCTCATGGTTTCCGGCGGCCTTGTTGGGGGATGTGCGGTCCCGGGAGTCATGTCCACGCGCACGATGAGAGAGCCCAAAGAGCGGCTCACCACGATTTTGGTTACGCCGTTGATGAATTGCGGCGCCAAGCTACCTGTATATGCCCTGTTGATCGGTGCCTTTTTCTCCAGTGAAAAGGCGCTCATCATGTTTTATATGACCCTTATCTCATGGGGCATGGTCCTGCTGGCAGGCAGGGTCATTCGTTCAACCATACTGAGTGGACCTTCAGCTCCTTTTGTTTTGGAATTACCACCCTACCGGGTTCCCACGCTCAAGGGCCTGCTTATACACTCGTGGGAGAGGACCTGGATGTACATTAAGAAGGCCGGCACCATCATCCTGGCGGTATCAATCGTTTTGTGGGCACTGATGACGTTTCCGGAACTCCCTGCAGACAAAATGAAAGCCTATGAAGATGGGCAAGCGAAGCTTGTTTCTGATTTCCTCTCCAAGCCGTCGGTTCGGGACACGTTCAAATCTGAAGGAGATCTTGAAGCTTTCGAGAAATTTCAAAAAGAATTCAACAATGGGGCCGGCGCTGATCTTCAAAAGGAAAACCCGGTTTTTTTTAACTTTGCAAAGGACTTGGAAGTTAACAGCAAAAATAAGGACTCTGAAAAGGAAGGAAATACTTCGGTTGCGGGGGCGGCATTGGTTGCAGACTATGCTAAATACACCGATGAAAAAGGAGAAATCGAAAACTGGAAACAGGCGGCAAAGTTAAAAAACTCCGTAGCCGGCCGCCTCGGTGTGGCCCTCGAGTCAATATTCGCGCCCCTGGACTTTGACTGGAAAACCAATATTGCCCTTGTCGGCGGCTTTGCAGCCAAGGAAGTCGTGGTCTCCACCTTGGGCATAGCTTACGGCCTTGGCCAGGTCGACACCAAAGAGGCTGGTAATCTTTCCGATACGCTCAAACAAGATTCCGGATGGAACCCTCTGAAAGCTTTTACTCTCCTGGTTTTCGTGATGCTGTATGCCCCCTGCATAACCACCTTAGTCGTCATAAAAAAGGAGACCGGCACCTGGAGATGGCCTCTGTTCGCGGCTTTGTATACCACTACACTGGCCTATTTCGTTGCGATGTTTGTTAATTCGCTCGGCTCTTTCCTCGGTTGGGGAATAGGTTGATCGCAGAGAGGCCGAGTGATTCCTCTCGTCGCTCCGATTCTTGATCAAACATGCAGCGTTCGAGGAAATGCCGAGAATGATGTCCGATTGCCTATGCGCGTCATTCCGGCGGAGGTCTGCCATTCCCACAGAACTGCAGAGAAATGCTATGTGAAAGCGAATTGTTACTGTCTTGCTTTGCTGATGGATCAGCACTGGGACGCGTGAGTATATTCGCCGAACACCTCCCGCATCACCGCGCAGATCTCACCGAGAGTAACCCTTTTCTTGACCGCCTCCAGGATCGGAGGCACAATGTTTTCCGAACCTTGAGCCGCCTTCTTGAGGTCTCCCAGCGCATTAGCCGCTACGGCTGAGTCTCTGTCAGCCCGTAGCTTTTCGAGACGCTGAATCTGAGTTTGCCTGACCGCGGGATCTACTCTGAGCAGGCCGGATGGCGCAATCCAATCGGTTTGGAAGCGATTCATCCCTACTATAACTTGTTCCCCGGATTCCACGGCTTTTTGGAAACGATACGCTGAATCCTGTATTTCCTGTTCGATATAACCGCATTCCACGGCTCTGACAGCCCCGCCCATTTCATCTATTTTTTCGATGTACTCTAATGCCCGGCGCTCTATTTCATCGGTTAGCGCTTCCACATAGTACGATCCCGCCAATGGGTCAACCGTATCAGGCACCCCTGTTTCATATCCGATGATTTGCTGCGTGCGCAGCGCTATTTGCACGGATTCCGTGCTTGGCAAGGCGAAGGCCTCGTCTCTGGAATTGGTGTGTAGAGATTGAGTCCCTCCGAGCACGGCTGAAAGCGCCTGGAAGGCCACCCTGACCACGTTGTTATCGGGCTGCTGCGCAGTCAAAGTGCACCCTGCCGTTTGCGTATGGAATCGCAGCATCATGGCCCGAGGATTCTTGGCGTGGAAACGTTCCTTCATGATACGGGCCCACATTCTGCGGGCAGCGCGGAATTTGGCGCATTCCTCGAAGAAGTCCTGGTGGGCGTTGAAAAAAAAGCTCAGCCGCTCGCCAAAGCTGTCCACGTCAAGCCCTGCGCTTACCGCGGCCTGAACGTAGGCAATACCATTGGCAAGCGTGAACGCTACTTCCTGGACCGCAGTGGAGCCCGCCTCTCTTATATGATATCCGCTGATGCTTATGGTGTTCCACAGAGGAACGTGCTGATTACAAAAGGCAAAAAGGTCCGTGATTATACGCATCGAGGGCGCTGGAGGAAAGATGTACGTGCCCCTTGCCGGGTATTCCTTGAGTATGTCGTTCTGAATCGTGCCTCTTAGCTTAGCGGCATTCGTGCCCTGCTCTTCGGCCGCGGCAATGTACATGGCCAACAAGATAGACGCAGGCGCGTTTATGGTCATGGAGGTGCTGACCGACGAAAGATCTATGCCTTGGAAGAGCAACTTCAGGTCATCGACGCTGTCTATGGCCACGCCCACTTTTCCTACTTCACCCGCGGCCAATTCAGCGTCGGAGTCGTACCCGATTTGGGTCGGCAGATCGAATGCCACGGATAGTCCTGTCTGGCCCTGTTCAATTAGGTACTTGAACCTTTTGTTGGTCTCCTCGGCACTGCCGAATCCTGCGTACTGACGCATGGTCCACAAACGGCCTCGATACATATTCGGCTGCACTCCGCGAGTGAACGGGTACGAGCCGGGAATACCCAGATCCTGTTCGAGAACGAAGTTCTCCGCGCTCCACGGCCAGTAAACCCTTTGCACGGGCAACTCGGAGACCGTAGAGAATTCGGCCTTCCGTTCGGGCTTCTTGGCTGTTTTTTCCCGGATTTCACTCTCCCATTTGACCGTCTTTTCCTTGAAATCATCCCACACGATTCACCTCCACGCATGAACCTGCCGGTTCCGGACGCGAACGATCAGAGCACCGAAGGGGCATCGCACTTTGAGGCTGCAACATAAGTTTCGATGCCTCCTCACTGAGTTCACAAGGCCTCACCGTCTCACTGCTAACCGACTATGACCAGCACATCCCCAACCTGATATGATTCGCCGACCTTGGCTTTGATCTCTTTAACTGTGCCGCTCTGCGTCGCCACCACGGGGAGTTCCATTTTCATGGCCTCTATGATTACGAGTTCATCGTCTTCGGCCACAGCCTGGCCTACTTCAGCGTTTAGGGCTATAACCTTGCCGTTCATAGGCATGGTAATGTCCGCCATGTTTAAACCTCCTGCAATCAAGCTATTTCATGCCCAGGGTTTTGCCGGAAGAAACCTTGAGAGTATCTTCCCGCAGGCCCCTGGCTCGGAAGCATATTCCCATCCGATCCCGTCGGCCTGACCGCTTGTCGGGTCGCCGGTTCCACAGTTCACTTCTTCAGGTGGGTACGGATGTATTCGACGATGTCGTCGGTTCTGGTGCCGGGCCCGAAGATCTCTTCTATGCCGCACTCCTTCAGGTGGGGGATGTCTTCTTCCGGTACTATACCGCCGCCAAGGATCAATACGTCAATAATGCCGTTGTCCTTGAATGTCTGAGCTATCTTCGGGAAGAGATAATCATGGGCCCCTGAAAGAGAACTCAAGCACAACACGTCCGCGTCTTCCTGTACCACGGTCTTGAGCAAGGCTTCAGGCGTCTGCCTCAATCCCGTGTAAATGACCTCCATGCCCGCGTCCCGCAACGCACGGGCCACCACCTTGGCGCCTCTATCGTGGCCGTCCAACCCCGGCTTCGCTACCACTACCCTTATTCGTTTTTCCATTTTGCATTCCTCAAATTTTTTAGAAGGGAATTTCCGGGGGAAACTTTTTTGTGCAAAAAAGCTTTCCCCCGGACCCCCTTCAAAAAACTCTATAGCATGGCCGGCAGTGCAGCTTCCGCCGAT